>CAYLSK010000083.1:0-11651 GCA_964385975.1 uncultured Anaerolineaceae bacterium
CGGATCCTCCTGCCTGACCGGGCCGTGCGGTCCACGCTAGTGAGCCGACCCACGATCTCGCCGGTCCTCGAGCGGATTATCCGTCCGCGTCCGGACGAAGTCGAGAGACTTATCCACCGTGCGGACGGGTGGTCCGACGCTCGCAGGCCCCCCGAGCCCCAATCGAATTCAAACCCGCTCGAAGGCGGCCGCGACGGAGCCGCCGCCCCCCAGGCACAGCGTCGCGAGCCCATACCGACCGTCCCGTCGTGCCAGCTCGTGGAGCAGCGTCGCCACGATCCTCGCTCCAGACGCCCCAATCGGGTGGCCCAGCGCGATCGCCCCGCCGTTCACGTTCACCCTCGCCCAACCGAAGCCGAGCTCGCGACCGTCGGCTAGCGTCTGGGCGGCAAACGCCTCGTTGATCTCGATGAGATCGAAGGCCTCGATCGGGAGCTCGATCCGGGCAAGCAACCGCCGAACCCCCTCAACCGGCGCAAGAAACAGCCACTTCGGTGCGACCTCGGCCTGGGCATAGCCGACGATCCGGGCGAGCGGCTTGAGGCCGAGACGATCCACCGCTCGTTCCGAGGCGACGATCGTGGCGGCGGCACCGTCTGTGATTCCCGGCGCGTTGCCTGCCGTCACGGTGCCTTCGGTGGCGTCTCCGCGATCCTCGCCCTCCGGGAGCGAGAACGCGGGCTTGAGACGCGCCAGGGCGTCGAGGCTCGAGTCGCGCCGGGGGCCCTCGTCGGTGGTCACGACCATTTCGCGCCCCTTGGCATCGCGCACGGTCACGGGCGCTATCTCGGCCGCGAAACGTCCGGCGTCGATCGCCGCGATCGCCTTCTCGTGGCTGGACTGAGCGAACGCGTCCTGATCCGCGCGGCTCACCTGGTCCTTGATCGCGACTCGCTCGGCATGGGTGCCCATGTGGCAACCCTCGATCGCGCACCACAGGCCGTCGTGGACAGTCGCATCGACCAGCTCGCCGTTGCCGAGCCGATAGCCGAAGCGCGCGCCCGGCAGAAGGTAGGGCGCGCCGTTCATCGACTCCATCCCGCCGGCAACCGCGACCTCGGCATCGCCGGCGCGAATCTCGGCTGCCGCCAGCATGATCGCCTTGAGGCCGGAGCCACAGACCCGGTTGATCGTCGTGGCGCTGGTCGTGTCGGGAAGGCCGGCGCGAAGCGCGGCCTGGCGAGCGGGCGCCTGGCCGGCTCCGGCCTGGAGGACCTGGCCCATGAGGACCTCGTCGATCGGCGTCCCCTCGGGGAGGCCGGCCCGCTCCACCGCCGCCCGGATTGCGACGCCACCGAGCTCGACCGCCGGGACGCTCGCCAGTGCGCCTCCGAACTTGCCGATCGGCGTGCGTGCTGCACTCACGACGTAGACGTGGCCATTCGGGCCCGACGCTGGCTGGGTCATGCGCCCAAATCTACACGAGGCGGCGCAGCAGCTCGTCGGCGACGATCAGTCGATGGATCTGGTTGGTGCCCTCGTAGATCTGGGCGCCCTTCGCGTCGCGCATCAACCGCTCGACACCGGTCTCACGGGAATAGCCGCTGGCCCCGAACAGCTGGACCGCGTCGGTTGCCACGCGCATCGCGGCGTCGGATGCCGTCCACTTGGCGATCGACGAAACTTCCGCGAGCGCCTCGCCCCGATCCCTGGCCCGGGCGGCCTCCCGGGTGACCGCCCGTGCGGCGGCGACCTCGCGGGCCATCTCGGCAAGCATGAAGCGTAGGCCCTGCTGCTCGACCAGCGGCGCGCCAAACGCTCGGCGCTCGATCAGATAGCGAGCCGCCGCTTCCAGCCCGGCCCGGGCGATCCCGACGCAAGCGGCAGCGATCGAGATCCGCCCCTCCCCCAGCGCCGAGAGCGCGATCCGGTAGCCCTCCCCTTCTCCACCCAGTCGGTTCGCCACGGGCACCTCGGTGCCGTCGAAGATGAGCTCGGAGGCCGGGCAGGCGCGGATCCCCATCTTCCGTTCGTGCACACCGAACCGGAACCCCGGTGACCCCTTCTCGATCAGGAATGCCGTGATCCCATCCGCCCCCAGCGCGGGGTCGAGCGTGGCAAAGACCAGGTAGCGCTCGGCTTCGGGGGCATTGGAGATCCAGATCTTCGTGCCGGTCAGGCGGTAGCCGTCCGGTGCGTCGGCCGGCCCGATCCGTTCAGCCCGTGTACGGATCGCCGCTGCATCGCTGCCGGCGTGCGGCTCGGTCAAAGCGAACGCGCCAAGCGCCTCGCCAGTCACCATCGACGGCAGCCAGCGCTCGCGCTGCTCGGGCGTCCCCCAGGTGACGACCGGATATTGCGACAGCAGATGAACCGAGAGCGAGACCGCCATCGACATGTCGACGGCCCCGAGCTCCTCCATGACCAGCGTCCAGCCGAGGTACGAAAACCCGGAGCCGCCGACGGTCTCGGGGAGTGGCGCCCCGGTCAGGCCCAACTGGCCCATCTTCGTGAAGAGCGAACGATCGTAACGCTCGGCTTCGTCCCGCTCGATCGCCGTCGGTGCCAGCTCCCGCGCTGCGAAGTCGCGCGTCGTGGCCTGCAGCAGCAGCTCTTCCTGGCTCAGCTCCCCGCTCACCGGCCGGCACGCTCCGGGCGCGGATACGTGTGGAAGCCGCGACCGGTCTTCTGCCCGAGGTGTCCGGCTTCGACCCGATCGACGAGCACCTGTGGCGGCGCGAATTGCTCGCCGGGCAGGCCCTCATCGAGCACGCGCATGACGCCAAGACAGATATCGAGGCCGATGAAGTCGGCCAGCTCGAGCGGACCCATCGGGTGATTGAGACCGATCCGGGCGCCGGTATCGATGTCGTCGGCCGTGCCAAGACCCTCCTCATAGGCCCGCATCGCCTCGCCCAGGAACGGCATCAGGATCCGGTTCACGATGAACCCGGGCCGATCGGCCGATACGATCACCTGCTTCCCGAGGGTGGCCGCCAGGCCCCGGATCGCCGCCTCGGTCGCGTTGGTGGTGTCCGGTCCGCGGATGAGCTCGATCAGCGGCATGACCGGCACCGGACTGAAGAAGTGCATGCCGACGAATCGTTCGCGGCGCGCCGGCGCGACCGCCTCCGCCAGCCGCCCGATCGAAATCGAGCTCGTGTTCGAGGCGAAGATCGCGCCCGCGGGCGCCAGCCGATCGAGCTCGCGCCAGAGTTGGGTCTTGACGTCGACATCCTCGAAGACAGCCTCGATCACGAGATCGGCGTCGCCCACCCGACCCGGATCGTCCGTCGGCGAGATCCGGGCGAGCGTGGCGTCACGCTCCTCTGCCGTGAGCCGGCCCTTGGCCACCGCCCGGTCGAGGTTTCCGGCGATCCGATCGCGTCCCGCTTCCGCTCGCGCCAGCTCCGGTTCAAAGAGTTCGACCGGCAACTCGACCGCCGCGTGCACCTGGGCGATCCCGTGGCCCATCAGCCCTGCCCCGGCCACGAAGACCCGCTTGATCGACCTTGCCATGATGCCGATGGTACGTTGGCGGGAACGGTCCGTGCCGGGACCCGTGCGGGCAGCCAGTGCCGGCAGTGGCCCGGTCCGTGCCGGCAGTCCGTGCGTGGCCCGGTCCGTGCCGGCAGTGGCCCGGTCCGTGGATCGCTGACGCGCCAATCGGAGAAGGACCCATCGATCCTTGGTCGAGTGGAGCATCTTGGCGCCATTCGACACCCAAACCTGTTGGCTCGGGCCCCGCGACGAGCTGGGTTCGCTGATTGGAGCCCAGGCGATCCAGCGGCCGTGTCGGCACGCGACCAGCGGCGACAGGCGACCACGATCCAACCGGCGATATGTGCCGGGTAAGTGCCGGCCCTCATCATCCTGCCATGCCGCTCTATGAACGCCCAGTCGATCGAGGTGCCCGCCGCGGGCGATACCTTGTCGGCCGGACGGCGACCGAGCTCCTGACCGCGCGGCGGGCCGCCGGGACCAGCCAGCGCGAGCTCGGTCGTCACGTTCGCGTCTCGCACACCAAGATCGGCAAGGCCGAACGCGGCGAGCCGGATCAACTCACCATCGAGCTCGCGGCGAAGATGGCGGCCGTCCTCGGCTTGCAGCTCAATGTCACGCTTCACCCCGATGGAGATCCGGTCCGCGACGCGGCCCACCTGGCACTTATCGAGAGGTTTCGGGCGCGGCTGGCCTCGAACCTTCGGTGGCGCACTGAAGTGCCCGTGCCGATCGAGGGTGATCGACGAAGCGCCGACGCCGTGGTCGACGGACAAGGTATTCGGGCGATGATCGAGGCGGAGACTCGGATCGACGACGTCCAGGCCCTCGAACGTCGGGTCAACGCAAAGAGACGAGACTTGGCGATCGGCCGCGTGATCCTGCTCGTCGCCGACACCCGGCACAACCGCGCGGTCGTATCGGAGGTTCCGGCGCTCCGAGCGCGATTTCCAGTTTCTACTCGCGCTTGCCTTGCGGCACTGGCGCAGGGTCGGGATCCCGGAGGTGACGCCCTCGTGTTCCTCTGAAGGGCTCCCGTCCCAGACATCCTCGCTGTGGATCGTTGACGTGCCAATCGGCGTACGAGACGCGTCTCGGACGCCGTCTGGCACGAAAGAAGACCATTCGACCGCCGGTCTTGCCGTTCGAGCGCACTCCTTCGTCGATTGGTGCGCCTGTGATCCGCTGGCGCGCGGGCCGGGCGCCTGTGATCCGCTGGCGCGCGGGCCGGGCGCCTGCGCGCGGGCCGGGCTCCAGTGCCTCCCCCGGCCGAGCGCCGCCCCGCTAGCCCACCTCGAGGATCGCCAGCAGCCGATCCGCGGCCGCGTACGGATCCAGCCTGTGGTCCGCCACCTCGACGAGCGTCGCGGCGGTCACGGGTCCGTGAGCCGGATCGTGCAGGCGCTCGCGGAGCCGGTCGGCGACCACCGCCCAGACCTGAGCCTCCGCTCGAGCCAGGCGCACCGCCCCCGAGGCCGATTCGCTCGTCCGTCCCGCCGCACGATGGCGATCCAGTGCGGCCAACAGCTCCGGCACGCCGTCGCCGGTCGCCGCGGTCGTGATCATCACTTCCGGCCGCTTGGGACGCGGGCGCGACGGGTCGGCGTCGCGGCTCGCAGTCGCCACGAGCATTGCCCGGAGCTGCGCGGCGGTCCGCTGGGCGCCCGGCTTGTCGCCTTTGTTAACCACGACAAGGTCGGCCACTTCCAGGAGACCGGCCTTGATCGCCTGGACCTCGTCGCCCATCTCGGGCGCCTCCACGACCACGGTCGTGTCGGCGGCGGCCGCCACCTCCACCTCGCTCTGCCCGGTGCCGACCGTCTCGATCAGGATCAGATCGAAGTCCGCGGCGTCCAGAACAGCGGCCGCCGCCGTTGACGTGGAGGCCAGCCCACCGGCGTGACCGCGAGCCGCCATCGAGCGAATGAAGACATCGCCATCGGCCGCGTGCGCCTGCATTCGTACGCGATCGCCGAGAAGCGCGCCGCCCGTGATCGGGCTCGATGGGTCGACGGCGATCACGGCGACCGTCCGGCCAGCCCGCCGGACCTCGCCGATCAGGGCCGCGACGAGTGTGGACTTGCCCGATCCGGGCGGGCCGGTGATCCCGACCAGATGTGCGCGACCCGCCGTCGGGTAGAGCCGGCGGAGCGCCACCTCGGCGACCTCCGTCCGGTTCTCGACCGCCGTCAGCAGGCGGGCGAGCGCCCGGCGATCACCTTTGACAGCGGCGTCGGCCAGCTCGACCGCCCGTGCTGTGGCGTCGGCCATCTAGTCGCGTGGGCGCGCGTTCGCCCGCAGATACGTCGCGACCTGGGCGATGGTCGTCCCTGGACCGAAGATCTCGGCCACGCCAGCCGCCCGCAACGCCGGGACATCATCGTCGGGGATGATTCCTCCGACCGTCACAAGCACGTCGTCCATCCCGCGCTCAACAAGGAGCTTGGTCACCCGAGGAACCAGGGTCATGTGGGCGCCGGACAGGATGGAGAGGCCAACCACGTCGACGTCTTCCTGGAGGGCGGCCGTCGCGATCATCTCCGGCGTCTGACGAAGGCCTGTGTAGACGACCTCGAAGCCCTCGTCTCGGAGGCCACGGGCAAGCACCTTGGCGCCCCGGTCGTGGCCGTCGAGCCCTGGCTTGGCGATCAGGACCTTGATTGGGCGGTCGGTCATGGCCGCGATTGTAGGCCCACGGGTGGCCCCGTGACGTTAGGCGTTCGCCCGGCTGAATGCGCGCGAGGCCACCCACAGCGCGATGGCGGCCAGAACGCTCGGCCGGAAGGGCGGCGAGACGACCGTCGAATCCCGTGGCTGGGCGGCCGCCCGCGACAGGTTCCTGGTCGAGGTCGTGGGTGGGGCGAAGGCGATCGAGGTCGTCGAGCGGTAGGGCCCGGGTCGGCGCTTAGGCCTCGGGCGCCCGCCGTTCGAGATGGGCGAAGAACTCCGCGCGGGTCCGGTCGCGCGACCGGAACAGTCCGAGCACCGACGAGGTGGTCATGATCGTGCCCGGCTTGCGGACGCCGCGCATCACGGCGCACAGATGGGTCGCCTCGAGGACCACGCCCACGCCCTGCGGGGCCAGACGATCCTGGAGAAAGTCGGCAATCTGCTGGGTGAGCCGTTCCTGGACCTGGAGGCGACGGGCATACATCTCGACGATCCGGGGGATCTTGGAGAGCCCGATCACCCGGCCGCGCGGAATGTAGGCGACCGCTGCGCTGCCGAAGAACGGCAAAAGGTGATGCTCGCAGAGCGAGTAGAACGGGATGTCCTTGACCACGACCATCTCGCTGTAGGCGATGTCGAAGATGGCGCCGTTGATCAGGCGCTCCGGATCGACGTGGTAGCCGGCTGTGAGCTCCGTGTACATCCGGTGGACCCGCCCTGGCGTGCCGGCCAAACCCTCTCGATCGGGATCCTCGCCGATCTCGGTCAGGATCTCGCGAACGGCCGCCTCCACCCGGCCGTTCGCCTCACCCTTGCCAGAGCCGTTGCCCTCGATCAGGGCCCCGGCGCGAGCCGGCTCGTCGCCGATCTCATTCTCGATCTCGTCGACGATGCGCTGGACGTGGCTGGGCAGGTCGGTCGGGCTGGTCACGCAGACAAACTCCTGTGTGGGCGGCGATCGTACGTCAGACACCGCTATCCTTCCTTCGGTGAGCCATCAGCGCGTCGAACAGTTGCGGTTCGCCCGCTCCGAGTGGCAGCGCGGGCTCGTTGGCCTGTCCGAGGCGGACGCTATGCGCCGGCTCGGCCCGATGAACTCGATCTCGTGGATGCTGGGGCACCTGGCCTGGCACGAGCGGTTGTGCTGGATGCATCGCGCGCAGGGTCTCCGCGTCGAGCCGGTCCTCGACGCCGTCGCCACGGGCAAACCCGCCTCGACGCCGTCGCTCGCGGAGATGCAGGCGATCTGGACGCGGATCGTGATCGCCTCCGACGTCTTCCTCGACACGCTGGCGACAGGTGACCTCGTGGTGCCCCTCCCGCACGACGTCCGCTCCAATCCGCCGAATGCCGGCACCCAGCTGCAGTACATCACGTACCACTACTGGTCCCACGTCGGCGAGGCGTCCGCCGTCCGCCAGATGCTGGGCCACACCGACCTCCCCGAGTACGTCGGGTCCATGCCCCGCGAGGCGCATTACAGCCCCGACTCCGACTGACCCTCGCGCTCACGTCAGACGACCGAGCCACCCTCGGTGAAGCCGGCTGCCGGCAGTGGATCGAATGGGCGCCCTTCGGCGCCACGCAACCAGGCCCGGGCATTCTCGCCGAGCGAGGGTCGGTGATAGCCACCCTCCTGGAGGATCACCAGGCGCCGGCCGGTCGCCGCGGTTCGGCGACCTACCTCGTGGTAGACGTCGGTCGTCAGCGCAAAGTCGCCGATTGGATCGAGGCCGTAGCTGTCGAAGCCAAGCGAGACGACGATGACGGAACCCGGCACGGCCGTGATCGCCTCAAGGGCCCGATCCAACGCAACGAGATACTCCTCATTGGTGGCGCCGGCACGCAGCGGGATGTTCAGGTTCTCCCCTGCCCCGTCGCCCTCGCCGGTCTCGTCCGCTCGGCCCAGGAAGTAGGGGTAGGCGCGGTCCGGATCGGCGTGGATGGAGGCATACCTCACGTCGCCACGACGCCAGAAGATCTGCTGGCTGCCGTTGCCGTGGTGATAGTCGACGTCGAGGATCGAGACTCGCTCGCCGGTCACCCGGACGATCGCCTCCGCGGCAATGGCGGCGTTGTTGAAGAAGCAGTAGCCGCCGTACATGGCCCGCGCGGCGTGATGCCCGGGTGGCCGGCACAGGCCGTACGCGGCGGTCGCCCCGTTCAGGACCAGATCCACCGTCGTCAGCGCGACGTCCACGGCGGCACGTGCGGCGACGTACGTTCCAGCTACGAGTGGCGCGGCCGTGTCGAGGCCCCAGTATCCGGCCCGGCCGGCGGCATGGACGGGCTCGCGGACGAGCGACGCCACGGCGGACTCGGACATCCCCTCGAACATCGCGCGGTTTGGGTAGGTGTCCGCGCTCAGGAATGGGCGCGGCAGACCCTGGCGTCGGAGCTCGGACCAGGCGACCTCGAGGAAGCGTACGAGGGCGGGGTCATGAACCGCGGTGATCGGCGCCTCGCCATGCTCGGTTGGCTCCAACCTCGGGAAGCCACCGTCGGCATCGAGGGCGGTCCGGATACGCTCGGCACGCTCGGCTACCTCGTTGGCCGGGATGGGTATGCCCATGAACGCCTCGACCGTGATGTCGTGGCCAAGGTGGGCGGGCGAGTAGACGACTTGCATCCCAGGATCCCTCGTCGGCGGCTAGACCGGGCCTTGGTCGGCGATCGCCAGGATCGCGGCGCAGACCTCGTCCGGACGGTAGCGCATCAGGTTGTGGCCGGCGTGACCAAACGATGCACTGGCGATCCGCTCCCGACCCGCGGCGACGCGCGCCTCTGACACCGCTCCCAACGCGCGCTCGCGCGAGTGCGACCCATCGTCCGCGGCAACGAACGCGATGATCGGAACGTCGATCGCCGCCAGGGTCTCCACCGGCTCGTACCCGAACATCGCCCGGACGCAGGCCTCGGTCGCGTGTGGCCGGGTTGACGGCACGACTCGCCCGGCATGAGTCTCCACGACGGTCGCGCGCGCAGCACGTTCCTGATCCGCGTCCCAGCTGGCTGGGTCGAATGCCTGACGGTCGGCCAGGAACGCCCCGATCGAGCGCATCACCTCGGGTGGCTCATCGAGGCCGCGAAGGAACTCGTCGACCTCCATCCCGCTGGCAGCTTCGAGCGACTCCCAGCCCCCATCGACGAGGACCAGCCCGGCGCACCGCGCACCGAGGGCGGCGGCCGTCCAGGTAGCGACGATCGCCCCGAACCCATGGCCGGCAAGGACGACCCGGTCGCTGGCGCCTGCGAGAAGGCCCGAACCCTCGGCCACGGCTTCAGCGTCGGCGGCCAGGGTCTCCGGGTCGAAGCCCGCTGTCGGGGCGTCCGACAACCCGTGGCCGCGCAGATCCATCGCGACCACCCGCCGGACGGCTCGGAGCCGGCGCGCGATCGGAGCCCAGGACCACGCCGTATTCGCCAGTCCGTGGATCAGCAGGATGCTTGGAATCGGGCCCGTCCCGGCCTGGCCACCCCAATCGAGGAAGTGGATCCGGTCGCCGCGACCCACCTCGACCACGAACCCGTCGGGCTCGACGGCCAGATCCGGCGGCGGGACGGTCTCCATCGCCCCTAGGATACGGTCGCCATGGTCAAGCACCGCCGGGGCACCCAGAGCGCCCGATCTCGATCCAGACATCACCGCCCGTTCGAGGCGCTGGTCGAGGTGGCGCTTGCGTCAATCCCTCAACCGTTCGCGGCCGCGCTCGGCGAGGTCGCGATCGTTATCGCCGACGAGCCCTCGGCCGACCAGATCCGCGAGAATGAGATCGGGCCCGACGAAACCCTCTACGGGCTGTATGAGGGCGTCCCGCGGACCGAATGGGGCGCGGACTGGGCCCCAGTTCCGAATCTGATCACCCTCTTCCGGCTGCCGCTCGAGGCGGATTTCGCCGACCCTGACGAGCTTGCGGACGAAGTCTGGGCGACCGTCGTGCACGAGCTCGCCCACCACCTCGGGATCGATGACGCCCGACTCGACGAGCTCGGGATCGACTGATCGTGGTCGAGTGCGCGTGGCTAGGTGCCGGTTCCCGGTAGCGAACCGGCGGCCCCCAGCAACTTCCCCAGCCGGCCCACCTCGACGTTGCCACCCGAGAGCACGACCGCGACGCGTTCGCCATCATGGATAGGTACCCGCCCCGCCAGAACCGCGGCCAGCGCGGCCGAACCGGCCGGTTCGAGGACCTGCTTGAGGCGTTCGATCGCGAAGCGCATGCCGGCAAGAATGGTCGGGTCGTCGAGCAGGATCATGCCGTCGAGATAGCGCTGGGCCATCGCCAGCGTCCAGGCTCCGGCGAATGGAGCGCCGAGGCCATCGGCCACGCTGTCGGGTTGGATCCGGACGATCTCGTTGCGCTCGATCGCGAGGCTGAGTGCATTGGAGCGCTCCGGCTCGACCCCATACACGCGGACTGTCGGGCGCCGCTCCTTGAGCGCAACTGCGACGCCGGAGATCAGACCACCACCGCCGACCCCGACCACGATGACGTCGAGCTCCGGAATGTCCTCGAGCAGCTCAAGACCGATCGAACCGAAGCCGGCGATCACAGCCGGGTCATCGAACGGGTGGACGAGCTCGAGGCCTTCGGCGTCTCGAATCCGATCCATCTCGGCGAAGGTCTCGCCGATGTGGGCGCCGTAGAGGACGACCCTCGCGCCATAGCCGATGCAGGCCTCGACCTTGGAGCGAACGGCGCCAGCCGGCATGACCACGGTGACCGCCACGCCGGCCGCGCGGCCCGCCCAGGCGTAAGCCTGCCCGGCGTTCCCGGCCGAGAGCGTGATGACACCCCTGGCTTTCGCCGAGTCCGAGAGCGTGGCGATCCGGTTGGTCATCCCGCGCGGCTTGAAGGAGCCGGTCTTCTGGAGATGCTCGGGCTTGAGGTAGAGCCGATCGTCGCCGAGCCGGACACCAGCGGCGGCCGTCACCCAGGTTGCGGCCGTCGTCGAGCTCATGATCGCGGTTCGATGGACGCGCCCCACCAGGCGCTCGCGGGCGGCTTCGATTTGGGCGATCGAGACGAGATGGTCGGACCCCGAGGTTCCAGGCATTCGGCGGAGTATCGCACGCACGGTCCCGACCGACTTGCGTGCTTGCGCAAGCGGTGATATCGTCGGGGGGATGTTGGACCAAGTGATCGACCAATCTACGGTTTCGGCCGAGCCCGAACTGCAGCGTTACGCGGCTGTGGGTCGGGCTCTGTCCGACCCCAAGCGCCTGTGCGTCCTCGAGTCGTTGGCGTCCGGGGAGCTGTCGGTTGGCGATCTCAGTTCCCTGGTCGGCTGCCAGGTGCCCAACATGAGCCAGCACCTCGCGGTGCTCCGGAGCGCCGGCCTCGTAACGACCCGGCGCGAGGGCAGCACCGTCTTCTATCGCCTCGCCGACCCGCGGGTCCTCGAGGCCTATCGACTCATCCAGGACATCGCCCGCTAGGGCGCGGACAGGAAAGGGAATCGGATCCCATGGCGGAGATCAGGGTCGCGACCGACGCGAATTTCGAGGAGCTCGTCCTCAAGTCGGAGCGCCCGGTCGT
>CAYLSK010000084.1:0-11589 GCA_964385975.1 uncultured Anaerolineaceae bacterium
GGTCGGCAGGACGAGGCTGATCGTGAGCTGCTGCGACTCCTTGAGCGTGACCAGGCGTCGCAGGTCGCTGAATTCGGCGTGATGGAAGTTGGCCTCGCCGAACCAGCGCTCGACCCGGATCGGGACGGCTCGGCCTTCCTCTGCGGCGCGGTCGGCGGCGGCCAACGTCTCGGCGCGGGCGGCGAGCTGGTCGAAGGTCTCCCGTTCGATCCGCTCGCGGGTCTTGACCACGATGACCGACGGCTTCGCCCGGGCGGCGATCGCCTCCGGCAGGGCACCGAAGAGGTAGCTCTCGCCGCCCGAGCCACCGGGTTGTGCCGAGGCGCCCATGACCACCAGGTCGGCCTTCTCAGCCTCGCGCAGGATCGCGTTGCGGACGTTTGGCGCCTCACGCAGGATCGCCTCGCTTCGACCGTCGAGATGTTGTTTGACGAATGCGGCCAGCGCCCGCTCGGCCTGCGCCCGGACGGCCAGGGTGATTCCCGGTGGCACGAGATGCAGGACCACGACGGTGGCATCGTGATGGCGCGCGATCGCGTTGGCGTAGTGGAGGGCGAGCTCGGCGTGGGGGCCACCGCGGACCGGCACGAGGACCCGCCGGATCTCCCTGGAGCCGCGCTGCTTGACGACGGCGATGTCGCACGGCGAGTCGCGGACCACCTCGTCGATCGTGGGCGAGAAGACCGTGGGAGCTGCGCCACCCCGGCCAATCGGGGCCTTGCCGCCCCAGCCGAAGATGATCAGGTCAGCCTCCTGCTCGCCGGAGGCTTCGATGATTCCCTCTGCGGCATGCCGACCAATCCGCACGATCGGGTGGATCGTCGTGCCATCGGGCGCATAGTCCAGCACGCGCTGGAGGAGCCGCCGGGCGTGCCGCGCCCGAGTTGCGCCCTCCGACAGCGGCATGCCCTCGGGAACCTCCACGATGCCCAGGGCGGAGAGCTCGCCCGCCCGCGTGTCGAGCATCGCGGCTCCCAGGCGGATCAGCTCCTCGGCGGTCATCGGGTTGGCCACCGGGATGAGGATCCTGGCCGGGAGCGGCGCTCGAGTCGTCACGCGACGGCCTCGTTCCAGCGCTCGATCAGGTACGGCTTGAGCAGCTCGAACTCGCGGGCCTGACGTTCGACGCGCTCCTCGGCCTGGCCCGTGGTCACGTGGCGATTCTCGATGATGAAGCCGCCGACCCGCCCGAAGTAGATCGGGACGAGGGCGGCGACGAGTGTCTCGAGCGAGGGCTGCGGATCCCGTGCCGCGACGACCAGGTCGTAGATGACGCGGGCCCAAAGGTCGTCGGGGAAGTGGAACGCGGCGACCGCATCGGCCATCTCGAGCGTGCTCGCGGTGGTCGAGGCGACGTCTCCACCCACGCCCAGCCGGGTGCGCGCGACGTCCCCAAGTCGGCCGGCTTCGGCGGCCAGCTCCAGGACGGTCTCCGCCGTGGCCGGCGCCAACATCCGTTGCCAGGTGTCGGCGAGGGTCAACGAACCGGCATGGAATTCGGAGAGGAGGCGGAGCGTGTTCACCTCGAGCGGCGGTGGATCGATGATTCGTTCGAAGCCGTAGGCGGGCACATCGTGGCTGCCCCGGATCGACAGCCAGTGTTCGGGGTAGCGAACCGCCAGGCGGAGGATCGTTCCCACGACCTGGCGGAACATCGGTCCGAGGTCGGAGCCCGGATCCTTTGGGTCGTGGACTTTCGCCCCGAGCCGGGTCTGGCAGACGGCGAACCCGCCGGCCAGGGCGGAGGTCGTCATCCAGATGTCGATGCCGAACTTGCTGACGTCGTCAGTCCAATCCTCGAGCGTCAGGTAGTGGCGCACGAGATCGCCAGAGACGCCGAAGTCGCCGCCGATCGGCTGACGGATTCGATGGCCGTAGAGGGCCCGGGTGAGCGGGTAGGTGACCGTATTGGTGATCGTGCCGTCGTACTTGTAGCGGGCGTAAAGCGGCGCCACGAAGTCGTAGCCGCCCTTGAGGATCGGTCCGGCGAGCAGCTCAATCCATTCGGGAACGATGGAGCGCAGATCCGAATCGACGACGACGAGCGCCTGGACCTCGAGCGCGGCAGCGATCTCGAAGATGGTGCGCAGGGCGGCGCCTTTGCCGCCGACCCCGTCAATCTCGGGATAGGTCAGGCTCACGCGCTCGAGCTTGTTGGTTGGGCGGACGAGCAGGATCTGCTCGATGTACTCGGGCGGCTCCGTCTCGACGACCACTCGACCGGTCCCGTCGGGTGAGGCGGCATCCGAATTGATGACGACCGGATGGAGGTCCGGGAAGTACTGAACGAGCCCGGCCTGCGCGGCGCGGACCACGTACCCGATCGTCGCGGCGTTCTTGAAACTCGGGATGCCGACCATGATGTCGGCCCGACCGAGCCGTGCGACCTGTTCGCGGATAGCCGGCGTCAGGACGGTTTGGGGCACAGGCCCACCGTATCATCCCGCCCCGGGACTGTCAGCGGGGCATCGGCGCGGTCGCCCATTCGGTATTGGCGACCCCAGGCTCGTAGCGGCTGTTGGCCGCCCGGAAGGTGAGACCCACGAACCCCTGGGCGCGCCAGGATCGGATCCAGCCACCGATCGGGGGACGGACGAAGGTGCCGCGCCGCACGATCTCGGATTCGGCGAGGGCCGTATCGAGGAGCCGCCGACGCTCGAGCAGTGGCACGTCGAGGAGCGACTCGCCATCGAGCCAGAGCAGGTCGATGGCGACGTAGCTCACGGTGTCCTCCGGCCCGAACGTCTCGGCCAGACGAAGCTCCTCGCGCGCCTGGGCCGCCTCGGCCGCGCGGTTGCGACGCGACCCGAGGAAGAAGTGGCCGACCGAGCTGCCGAGCGTCGGCACGAAGTCAGTTCGGATGTAGACGCCGCTGCCGTCCTGGGCGGCCTGCTTGGTCAGGAAGCCGTCGAGCACGATCCCGTCGCTGAGGGCGGCCGCGGTCAGGGCGCTCAGGATCTCGGGCTGATCTTCGATGGGCTCGCCGGATTCGTCCCTCAGGAGGGCTCCGGTCCGGTCGACCGAAGCGAGGGCCCGGATCCCGGCCCACAGCGGCTCGACGATCGGATCGCTGACCCGGTCGGGGCGGCCCCTGCCGAAGGCCTGGGGTCGGAGCGATCCGAGGACCGCTTGGGCATCTGTCATCGGCCAATCCTACCCGGCTATCATCGCGCCGTGACGAGCGCGGCCCCGTCCCAGGCTCGCGGTTCTTCTTCCGGTCCGCGCGGACTGGCGGGCATGACACCGAGCGGTCGAGCGATCGTTCCCGCCACATGGGCGCTGTACGACTTCGCCAACACCATCTTCTCGTTCGCGGTGGTCTCCGGCGCCATCGGCCTCTACCTGGTCAAGGACGCGCAGTTCGGCGAGCGTGACGGCAATGCGGTGCTGTCCATCGCGGTCGTCGTCAGCGTCGGCTTGAACGCGTTGGTCTCGCCGATCCTTGGCGCCATCTCCGACCGCGGCGGCCGGCGGCTCCCATTCCTGCTCTTCTTCACCGCGGTCTGTATCGGCGCCACCTTCTTCATCGCCAACGTACCGGCGATCGTTGGCCTGGTCCTGTTCATCGTGGCCAACTTCGCCTACCAGGCGGCCCTCATCTACTACGACTCGACGCTCAAGACCGTCAGTATCTCGTCGGCGCGTGGAAAGCTGTCGGGGATCGGGACGGCAATCGGCTATTGCGGGACGGTCTTCGTCGGCCTGCTGATCTTCCTGCTGGACATTCCGGTCGAGGACCGCTTCCGGTTGTCGGCCTTGCTCTTCGCCCTGTTCGCGGTCCCGATCTTCCTGTTCGTCCACGAGCCGATGCCGGCGCCTGGTTCGCGGCTGACGGCGGCTGACATCGTGGCTTCGCTCGGACAGCTCCGCCAGTCGATCGCCCACGCGCGAACCGTCCCGAGCCTGGGGCGCTTCCTGCTCGGTCGCTTCTTCTACTCGGACGCCGTGAACACGGTCATTGTCGTGATGAGCGTGGTGACCGTGAAGGCGCTCGGGCTGTCCGAGGCGACCGCCAACGTGGTGTTGTTGCTGCTGACGTTCGTGGCGATCGCCATGAGCTTCGTCTGGGGCTGGTTGTGCGACCGCTACGGTCCAAAGCGGACGCTGGTTGCGGTGCTCGCCTCGTGGGCCGTTGGACTCGTGCTCGGCGGCGTCTCGCTTGGCTTCGGACCGGCAGGGCTTCCGCCGTTCCTGATCGCCGGCGCGATCCTCGGCAGCGGCTTGGGCGGCGTCCAGGTTGCCGATCGGGTGCTGATGGTGCGGCTCTCGCCGCCGGATCGGCTGGGCGAGTTTTTCGGGCTATATGGGCTGGTTGGCAAGGGCAGCCAGGTCGTTGGGCAGCTCCTCTATGGCGTGATCATCTTCGTGCTGCTCGACACGGCCGGGAATGGCGCGTACCAGGTGGGCGTGCTCAGCTTGCTCGTGACGATGCTGATCGGGCTCTGGCTGGTCTGGCCGGTGCGCGACGACTGGGCTGGATCTGGTGAGGTGGCCAAGCTGCCCGGCGAGTACGAGATGGGGCCGGTGTCACCACCGGAGCATCTGGCGCCTGGCCTGGGGCCGATCGAGCCGCGCTAGTCGGGGTAGCGGCGGCGGGTTGGTCTGCCGCCACGGCCAGGCCGCGCGGCTTCGCGCCGATTCCAGCCGGACTGGTCTCCGCGGCTTACCGAGGCTCGAGTCGGTCCGTCGTTCCAGGTCAGCTGAACGAAATGACCAAGATCGTGGCGTTCCGGTCGGGAACTCCAGCCCTCTTGAGGGATTCAACCTGCCTCAGGCCGTTACACCAGCCACCATGGAATTGCCCGTGCCTGGCGTGCCTAGGGTGCCAAGCGGCCACCCGGGGTTCAGTCGGGGTAGCCGCTCGGGTGCGTCTGCCGCCACGTCCAGGCCGAGCCGACCATCTCGGCCAGGGTGGGACGCGTTGCTCGCCAGCCAAGAACCTCGGCGGCGCGGGTCGAGCGCGCGACCAGCACGGGTGGGTCCCCGGTCCGGCGCGGACCGACGGTGAACGGGATCTCGCGCCCTACGACCGAGGCCGCCGCGGCGATCACTTCGCGGATCGAGAAGCCGCCGCCGTTGCCGAGGTTGCAGACCAGTGGATCGTCGGTCCGCGGGTCGCCCGGCGCCGTCGCCTCGATCGCCCGCAGGTGCGCGTCGGCCAGGTCGGCGACGTGGATGTAGTCGCGAATGCAGGTCCCGTCCGGGGTCGGGTAGTCGTCGCCAAAGAGCGTCAGCTCGGTCCTGCCCATCGCCGCCAGGAGGACGTTGGGAATCAGGTGCGTCTCGGGGTCGTGGTCTTCACCGAGGGTCTCGGTTGCGCCAGCCACATTGAAGTAGCGCAGGGTCACGCTGCGGAGGCCGTACGCTCGTCCGTACCAGCTCAGCGCTGCCTCGAACGTCCGCTTGGTCTCGCCGTAGGGGTTGATCGGCCGGAGCGGCGCATCCTCGGGGATCGGGGTCGTCTCCGGTGCCCCGTACACGGCCGCGGTCGACGAGAAGACGATCCGCTCGGTGCCGCTGGTCCGGGCAGCCTCGAGCAGGGCGACGCCACCGGCGACATTGTCACGGTAGTACCGCGACGGCTCGCGAATCGACTCGCCGACCAGCGAGCGAGCGGCACAGTGGAGGATCGCCTCGATCCGCTCGCTCCTGAGCAACTCGGCCAGCGAGTCGGCGTCGGCGTACGTGCCGGCATGGAACGTGGCGTCGGTCGGCACGGCGGCTCTGTGGCCGGTCGTCAGGTCATCGAGCACGACCACGTCGTGGCCGGCCGCCAGGAAGGCCTCGGCCGAAACCGAGCCGACGTACCCGGCGCCGCCGGTGATCAGGATCCGTGTCATACGCGAACGATAACGTGGTCGCCGGCCGTCTAGCGGCGACGGACGGGCGATGATCCTCGGGCGGATCAATGTCAGGCTATTCGTGCGCGGCGCACCCCACTATCTGCGTGAGGTGCCGGGTCGCGGAGCGTGGAGCCCTCCCAAATGATGCGCCGCTGCATCACGCTCCCGTGTCGAGCAGGGCAGGGCTAGGGGCGGGACGATGAACGCGGGCAGTCGCCCGGGGACGCCGGCGGTGGCCGGCCCGGCCGGATCAGTCCCGCCGCAGCAGGCGACTCAGGAGCGAGGGCCGCGGATCCACGGACCGCCCGGCTATCGGTTCCGCTTCGACGTTGACGTCCGCGCTGGGCTCTGGCTCAGCCACCGGCGGCGGTGCCACGGCTACGCCGCGATGGCGGAGGACCTCTTCGAGCCGCTGCACCATCCGCTGGGCGGCGTTGTTTTCCGGATCGATCACCAGCGCCCTTCGCGCAAGGGTCAGGGCGCCCACCTCGTCCGAGCGCTCGAGCGCGACGCGGGCCAGCCCGACGACCGCGATCGAATTCCGCGGATCGGTGCTCGCGACCTGGCGATAGAGGGTCTCCGCGCGATCGAGGAGACCAAGCGAGAGCGCCGCTTCGGCCTGGAGCAACAGCTCGATCATCGCTCGTCCGGGACCAGAGATCGGGCCAGGAGCAGCAGCGTGGGCCGATCGTTGAGCGCCGGGTCGGCGATGACGCGCTCGAGCAGCGCCTCGAGAATGCGCCCAAGGATCGGCCCTTGCGGCAGGCCCAGCTCGTTCATCAGGTCCCCGCCGTCAACGGCCAACCCGCGCCGGTGCAGCACCGCGTCGGTGGCCAGCTCGTTGGCGATCCTCGCCTTGAGCTCCTCCATCGGGCCGGCGCCGGGCGGCAGACCCGAGCCGACGCTGTCCGCCTCGCGCAGCGCGACGAGCTCGCTGAGAGCGCCATCACCAAGCGTCGCGATCTTGGCGATGAACCGGCGGACCGCTGCATCGGACCAGCTTGGCTCGTAGCTGAACATGTGGTTGCGCACGAGCAAAACGACTCGATCCCGTACCGCTCGTGGCGAGTGCAGCCGATCCAGAAAGGCGCCGGCCAGGTCGGCGCCGACCACCTCGTGGCCCAGGAAGTGACCATCGGCCAACGTGGCGGGCTTGCCGATGTCGTGGAGAAGGGCGGCCAGCCGGACGATCGGTCGTGTTGCCGCGGCAGCATCCACCGTGCGCAGCGTGTGATCCCAGAGGTCCTCGCCCGGGACCTTGTTCTGGGGGATTCCTCGCTGCGCGGCCAGGTCCGGCGAGATCGGTGCCAGCAGGTCGGTCTCGCTCATCAGCCGAAGGCCGACTGATGGTGTCGGGGCGGCAAGCAGCTTGTCCAGCTCGGTCGCGATCCGCTCGCCTGAAAGGTGGGCCACGAGCGCCGAACGAGCCTGGATGCCGGTGAGGGTGGCCGGTTCGATCCCGAAGCCCAGTGTGGCCGCCAGGCGGACGGCGCGGATCATCCGGAGCGCGTCTTCCTCGAATCGAGCTCGAGGCTCACCCACCGCACGCAGGGCGCGCACCGCGGCGTCCGAACGCCCGTCGTACGGGTCGACAAGGGCCGCTCCCTCGCCCGCCCGCGCACCCCAGGCCATGGCGTTCACTGTGAAGTCGCGGCGAGCCAGGTCCAGCTCGATCGTGTCGCCGAACTCGACTCGGTGCGGGCGGCGGAAGTCGGCATAGTCGTGGTCGATCCGAAAGGTCGTGATCTCGAAGGTTTCGCCATGGCGACGCACGGCCACCGTCCCGAACCGGTTTTCGTAGGCGGCGTCCGGGAAGATCGCCAGCAAGCGCTCAGGCCGGGCATCCGAGGCGAGGTCCCAGTCTGCTGGCGAACGGCCGAGCAGCACGTCGCGCAGCGACCCACCAACCACGTACGCGGCTTGGCCCGCCCCCCAGAGCGTCTGGAGCAACTCGGTGACCGGACCGGGAATGGCGTCCTGGATAGGCGTCAGTTGCGCCCCAGGAAGAGGTAGGTCCGCCAGGCCTCGTTGCGATCGTCCCCGAGGTATGGCGTGAACAGCGAGTAGATGTCGCTGCGCGGCTCGAATGGCGTGCGAGCCAGGCGTAGGCGTGCCTCGACGAGGGTCTTGCCGCCCTTGCGGTGGTTGCACGGCTTGCAGGCGGCGACGAGGTTCTCCCAAGAGTGCGCGCCGCCGCGATAGCGCGGGACGACGTGGTCGAGGGTCAGGTCGTGCGACTGCCGGCCGCAGTACTGGCAGGTGTGTCGATCGCGTGCGAAGACCTCGCGACGAGAGAGCTTGACCCGCGGCCGCGGACGGCGGATGAGGTGCTGGAGGCGGATGACGGAGGGCGCGCGGTACTCAGTCCGCACCGTCCGGATCACCTGGTGGTCGTACTCGATCACTTCGGCCTTCTCGCCGAAGACCATGCGGAAGGCTCGAGGCAGGTTACAGACGTTGAGCGGCTCGTAGTTCTGGTTCAGAACGAGTACGACACCGTCCATCGTCCGGGACGATAACAGAAGCGTCCGAACGTGCAGAGGGCTTACGTGCGGCCCACGGCCGCACCGGTCGCCGGATCCCAGCCGCCGGCCTGACCGACTTTGCTCGAGATCGGTCGACCGAGGGCGCCGGCGATGAAATGCGCGGCCGCCAGAACACCCGACAGGGAGACTCCATGCTCCCAGCCGGAGGCATCGAGGAGGTAGACGAGGTCCTCCGTGGCGAGATTTCCGGCTGCGCCCGGGGCATACGGACAGCCCCCGGTCCCGCCGGCGGACGAGTCGAAGCAGCGGACCCCGGCGTCCAGCCCGGCCGCCACATTCGCCAAGGCTGTGCCGCGAGTGTCGTGGAAGTGATACGCGATCTGCGGAAGCGGGATGCCTGCCTCGACGGCCAACCTGGTAAGGGCGGCCACCTGGGCCGGGACCGCGACGCCGATGGTGTCGCCGAAACAGACCTCATCCAGGCCGAGCTGGAGGAGCCGGAGCCCGACCTCCACGGCCCGGGTCGGATCGACGCGTCCCGTGTACGGGCAGCCAAACGCAGTCGAAACGTAGCCGCGTCGCCACCACCCCAGCTCGCCCGCTCGGGCCAGGACCGGTCCGAAGGCGGCCAGCGATTCGTCGACGGTCATGCCGATGTTGGCCCTGGTGAATGCGTCCGATGCCGCGGTGAAGACCGCCAGAGCGTCCGCGCCGGCCGCTTCGGCGCGGGCGAGGCCGCGCAGGTTGGGGACCAGGACCGGGTAGCGGACGCCGGGTCGCCGCCGCAGGCCGCTCAGCAGCTGGTCTGCGTCGGCTAGCTGCGGGACGGCACGTGGCGCGACGAAGCTCGTCGCCTCGATCTCACGGAGTCCCGCGTCGGCCAGCAGTTCGATGAAGCGCAGTTTGGTCGCGGTCGGGATCGCCGCCGCCTCGTTCTGGAGTCCGTCGCGCGGGCCGACCTCGTAGATCCGGACGCGGTCGCTCACCTCGGCTCGCCGGCAGATCGGTTCAGCCGAGGGGCGGATCCATCGCCCGTTCGAGGCGGGCGATCTCGACCTCGATCCGACCGATCAGATCGATCGCAGCGACATGCTCCGCGCTGCCATGGGACGCGGCATTGCGGCGCCGGCGCGTCTCGCGGTGTAGGGCGAGCAGCTCCTCGCGGGTCCCTGGCAGCTTCGGCGTGGCTGAGGTGTGATGGGCCATCGGGAACCTCCGTCTCGAACGCCGCTGAGCGTACTCGAAGCAAAGGGATCAGGGTTCGACGATCGCGAGGAGCTGCCCGCGCGAAACCTGATCGGCGGGAAGGATCCGGAGCTCCGTCACGCGTCCGCCGATCTGCGCCGTAACGACATGCTCCATCTTCATCGCCTCGAGCGTGACGATCGGATCGCCGACGTCCACCAGCTGACCGAGCGCCGCGTGGACGCTCAGGACGGCGCCAGGCATCGGGGCGAGCACCTCGGTTGGCCCGATCGCGCCAGTCGGATGGTGGGCGATCGCCGCGCGCACAGCGCTGTCCACGTCCGGCGCCGGCGCAAGCCGGAACGACGTGCTCCGTCCGCCGGCATCGAGATAGACGACGTCATCGACACGGACGAGCTCGACCGATAGCGGGGTAGCGGTCGCCCCGATGACGACCGAGCGGGCGACCCCGTCCGACTCCAGCTGAAGCGAGCGTGCCGCGTTGAGCCGCCAGCCGCCGGCCCATGGATCGGCGTCACTCGCATCTTCGGCGAGCGCGGCCGCGGCGATTGCCCACAGCTCCTCCGGGACCGCCGTCCGCTCCGCCCAGTCCTCGGGCGGCCAGATCCGTTCGAGCGTGTCGGTCCGGGCCTCGCCATCGAGGACCACTGGCTGGCGGACCAGCCAGCGCAGGAAGCGCAGGTTCGTCAGGACGCCCAGGACGACCGTCTCGTCGAGGGCGGTTGCGAGTCGGGCGAGGGCCGTTCGCCGGTCCGGGCCCCAGGCGATGAGCTTGGCGAGCATCGGATCGAATCGGCCGCCGATCACGCTGCCGAGCTCGATTCCGGCGTCGACCCGGATCCCGTCGCCGACCGGCCAATGGAGCGCCTCGATCCGCCCGGTCGCGGGCAGGAAGCCGTCCTCGGCGTCCTCGGCGTAGAGACGGACCTCGACCGCGTGGCCGGTCGCGCGATCGGCGTCGGCTTGTGTCAGACCCAGCGCCTCGCCGGCCGCGATCCGCAGCTGGTCCGCCACGAGATCGCGACCCGTGATGAGCTCTGTCACCGGATGCTCGACCTGCAGCCGGGTGTTCATCTCCAGGAAGCTGAACGATCCACGCTCGTCGAGGAGGAACTCGCACGTCCCCGCACCGACGTAGCCGACGGCGCGCGCGAGGGCCAGCGCAGCCTCCCCGAGCCGCGCCCGAAGGACGCCGCTGACGGCCGGCGATGGCGCCTCCTCGAGCACCTTCTGATGGCGGCGCTGGATGGAGCAGTCGCGCTCACCCAGGTGCACGCCGCGGCCGGCCGCATCGAACAGCACCTGGATCTCGACGTGCCGAGCGCCTTCCACCAGCCGTTCGAGGATCAACCGCTCGTCACCGAATGCCGATGCTGCCTCGCGCCGCGCGGCGGCGAGAGCATCCAGGAAGCGGTCAGGCTCGCGAACGATGCGCATTCCCTTGCCACCACCGCCAGCCGCCGGCTTGACCAGCAACGGGAGACCGATCCGCTTCGCGGCGGCCGTCAGGGCGGCATCCGTCTGGTCGGCCTCGTCGTAGCCGGGGAGCACCGGCACCCCGAGCGAGGCGGCCAGGCGTCGCGCCGCGGCCTTGTCACCCATCGCCCGGATCGCCGCTGGAGGCGGACCCACCCAGATCAGACCGGCGGACGCAACCGCCTCGGCGAACCCGGCGTTCTCGGCGAGGAACCCGAAACCCGGGTGGACGGCGTTCACGTCGGCGGCGGCTGCGGCGCGGACGACCGTCTCGATGTCGAGCAGATCGAGGGCGTTTGGGCCGTCCGTTGGCGGAGCGATCGCGCGGACGCCGAGACGTTCGCAGGTGCGCGCGATCCGCCGCGCGATCTCGCCTCGGTTGGCGATGAAGACAGATCGAATCGGTCGCGGGCGCGACGCGAGCTCCCCGGGACCGCTGGAGCCGGTTCCCCGTGCGACGAACGCGTCAATCGCGTCATTCGCGACGCGCCACCGCCCACCAACGCGTCGAGCGGGCAATCGACCACTCGCAATCCAGCGCTGGACGGAGCGGGTGGTGGCGCCGATTCGCGCAGCAG
>CAYLSK010000085.1:0-11194 GCA_964385975.1 uncultured Anaerolineaceae bacterium
TCAAGGAGGTCCGCCTGCCGGAGCACCATCTGCCCGAGATCAAGCGCGACGAGATCGTCCGCTCCCTCTCAGGAGTCCATGTTCCCGAGGTCGATCTGACCAGGCTCGAGCAGCGCAGGCTCGTCCCCAGCCTGGATCTGGCGGCGCTGCAGTGGAGCAAGCGCGGGCTCTCGCGGATCGACCTCGGCAAGCTCATTGCGGCCGCTGTCACGGCCGTGCGATTCGTTCGACCGGCCGCACCGCGATCCCGCTGGTCCTCGATTCGTCGCTCGCGCCGCAGCCTCGTGGCGATCGTCCGGCCGGCTCCTCGTCGATCGCGGCGGCGATTCGCGCTCGTGGCCTTCGTGGTCGTCGCCGTGGCCGGCTGGGCAGTGCTACGCAACCCGCGCGCCAGGCTGCGACTCGATCGCGCCGCTCGCAAGGCTCGTCAGCGGATCGATGAGATGCGTGCCGATCGGAGGGAGGGGATCGATCTCGAAGCCGGTGAGCCGGTCTCCGTCACGACGGACGAGATCGCCTCCACGATCGATGAGGATGTCGCGGTCGTCGAGGCCGAGGCCGCCACCAGCTCGCAGCAGGTGATCAACCCCGCCTGATCGTGGCGCCGGCAGGGTGGCCCGCCTGACCTGGTCAACCAGCGGGCGTCAGGCCCGACCCGCGAATCTCGGCCAGGATCTTCTCCTCGAGCTCGAGGATGCGCTGCTCGAGGGCAGCCACGTGCTCCAGGATCTCCTTGTCGTCGCGAAGCAGCTGCTCGTTCTGCTGCTCCTCGACGTCCGCCTGGGTGGCGGCATGCTCCAGCGTCATCCGGTCGTGGACGGATTGTCGGTTGCCGGCGAGGAGGATCAGCGGCGCCGCGTAGGCCGCCTGAGTCGAGAACGCAAGGTTCAGGAGGATGAACGGGAACGGATCGAAATGGAACAGCAGGACGATGTTGCCAGCGATCCAGATCACCACGATGACCGTCTGGATCACCAGGAACTTCCAGCTGCCGATGAACGTGGTGACGGCGTCGGCGATCCGGGCGCCGAGCGGCGCACCGCCGTAGAGCTCCTGGTTGACCGGGTGTCGATAGGTGGTGGGGGTCGGGGAATGACGTTCGGGTTTGGCGGTGGCGGTCACGCGGCGGTCCGTCCAAGTCGGTCGAGCGTCACGCCCAGGTCATCTCCGAACCGCCGCACTCCCCGCAGTTGGACGACCGCGCCGACGAATCGACCTCGGGGGCTCCTGGCGATCCTCTGGAAATCCACGGCGACGTGACATCCGCCGCCAGGGCCCACCGTGACCCGGTACTCGATCAAGGTCCCAGGCCGGAAGTCGGCAGACTCCAACAGCTCCAGGCGAACGAGGCCCGGTTGCGACCAGTCATAGTGCTCGCGCGCCCAGACCCCGCCGAGCACGTCGGTTCCCTCGGTGACCTCAGCCCAGGTCGGACCCAGCTCGTGGACCTTGAAGAACTTCGCGTCGAGCGCCGGCCAGAGCTCCGGCCGGCGCTCGCTGAAGTCGGTCAGGGCGGAGATGAACCGCTCCGGCGAAACCCGCCCGTCTGCCTCGTAATGGATTCTGGCCACCGTTCGCTCCTTCTGCGTGCGTCGTGCGTGCGGCGACCATAACCGACGCGTTCAGTCCCGCTCGACCAAGCTCAGCCCCCCTGTCTGACGATCGGCACGCTCCAGCCGATCAGGTCGCAGCCGAGGTAGTGCGGGGCGCCCCCGCCTGGTGTGCAGGCCGGACAACCCCAGCGCGTGAGGCCGCCTTCATCGGGCACGAAGGCGACATCGCAGGTGTTCTCGGACGGGTCGCAGTGGCGCCCATGGCACGCGCAGCCGCAATAGACCCAGTGCTCGCAGGTGCAGCGTGCCGACGGTGATGCAGGCCGGATCACGCTTGATGGGAACGGGTCCGATGCGAACACGTGGCTCTCCTCGCCGCGCCGCCAATCCGCGGACGTCGCGCGAGACGGTGTCCAGCTCATTCTCCCCTTGGCGTCAAATCCGGTCACGGCCGCGAGGGGAACGCACGGCAGCACTGGTATGGTGGCGTCGTGGCCAAACGGCATCTGCGGTTCGCACTTACAGATGTGACCTTCGCGGGCATCAGCCTGCCCGGCGCGACGATGGACTGCTGGGAGGACGATTCGGGCCACGCGCAATGGAGTGCCCGCGTCGTGACCCGAACCGGCCCGATCCTGGACGAAGGAGAGCTGGCCGGCAAGACCGCCGACGGACGGGTGCTCAGCGGGCACGTGCTCGTCGCGGATCGACAGATCGGGGCCGGCGGTCGGCGCGAGACGCTCGTCGAGTTCCACGGTTCTGGCGACCTGCACGGCTTGCGCGATCTGCCCACCTGATCCGCAGCGAGAACCGATCCGACCCATCCCGACGTATCACCCCGCATCCACACACACGCTGGACGGAGGATAGGGATGAAGCGCCGAACCTCGCTCGCCATCGCATTCGTCGGGTTGCTCGCGCTGCTCGCGATCGTCGGTCCTGTCAGCGCCGCGAACAGGGGCGCCAAGATCGGTGAGGCCAACGAGCGGTACTTCTTCTCGCCGAAGACTCTGTATGTGAACGTCGGCGACACGGTCACCTGGACGAACGGCACGGACGCCCCGCACACGGTGACATCCGACTCCGGCGGCGAGCTCGACTCCGGCCAGCTCGCGGCTTCGGCCACATTCGAGCACGCGTTCGCCGCCGAGGGCACGTTCGCCTACCACTGCACGATCCACCCGTACGCGACGGCCAAGGTGGTCGTGCTCGCCGCGGGCGCGGCGCTCCCGGCGACCGACACCAACGCTGGACCCGCGGGACGGTCGGGCACTGACGACAGCAGCCTCCTGATCATGCTGCTCGTCAGTCTGGCGGTCGGCGGGTTCGCAATCCGACGGTTCCGCCCGGTCACCGAGGGCTAGCGCCCACCCGCAGGCTCGTTTCTCGTCTGCTCCACGAGCCGGCCGTCTGGGGGCGGCCGGCTCCTCCATGTCCGCGTCGCGCGGGAGCGACCGTTCTGTCGGTGAACCGGCCAGGGCCGGTCCGCTTCGTGGGTCAGTCTGGCCGGACCTGACCGCCACTCTGAGGTCGCGAGCGGTCGGCGCCTGTCGTGAGGACCGTGCGGGCGACGGCGCTCAAGGCTTCGATCAAACCTGGGTCTGCATTGAGGGACTCGATCCTGTGGAAGAGCAGGCCCGATCGCTCTGCCTGATCTCGAGCGCCAACGTCCACGTCATACAGGATCTCGAGGTGGTCGGCCAGGAACTGGACAGGCGCGACGAGCACCGAGCGTCGCCCGGCGGCCGCCAGCTCCGGCATGAGGTCGGCGAAGTCGGGTTTCATCCATTCGCCCGGCTCGTGCCCGGCGCTCTGCCAGCAGAAGGACCAGTCGGCGTCCTCGAGTCGTGCGGTGGTTGCAACGGCATGGGCGGTCGTACGCAGCTGCTCGAGGTACTGCGGCTCCTGCTCCGCGACACGCCTCGGGAGGCTATGGGCGGTCATGAGGACGGCGACTGCCTCGCGTTCGTCGGATGGCAGCCGATCGAGGGCCTCCCGGATTCGATGCGCGAGCGCGGCGACGAATGTCGTTTCCTCGTTCCAGGCGCCAGCGACGGTGACCTCTGGAACCGCACCACCGAGGGCAGCCTGCGCCTCTTCGAGTGCCCGCGTGTAGCCGTTCATCAGCAGCGGCGAGTACTGCGGCGAGAGGATGACCCCGGCGACGGTCGCCACGCCAGATTCGGCGAGCGCCGCCAAGCCAGCGAGGATTGACGGCTCGGAGAAGCGCATGCCGACCTCGACGGGCCAACCCAGCGAGTTGGCAAGGGCCGTAGCCTGGGCCCGGGTGATCTCGACCAGCGGCGAGCCACCGATGACCTGGTATCTGTGGGTGAACTCATCGACGAGCTCTGGCGCGGGTTCGCGGCCGCCGCGAACGCGGGCAAGGTAGGCCCTTACATCCTCGCGGTCGATCGAGGCCGGTGAGCCATAGGTCATGAGGAGCGCGCCCTGGCGCGCGTTCGCCGGGCTCACCCCACGACCTCGGCGACTGCGGCCCGACTCGTCTGCTCGTGGACGAAGTCGACGAGGCGACGGAGCAGCTCGGGATCGGTCTCGGGCATGACGCCGTGACCCAGGTTGAATACGTGGCCGGGACGATCACCGGCCTCGTCCAGGACGGCCCGCGCGCCCGCCTCGGTCGCCTCCCAGCCGGCCAGCAGTCGCGCCGCATCAAGGTTGCCTTGGATGCCTCGGTCGTAGCCGACGCGGCGCCAGGCATCGCCGAGCGACACTCGATGGTCAATCCCGATGACGTCGCCGCCGGCCTCGGCCATCAGCTCGAGCAGAGCGGCCGTACCAGTCCCGAAATGGATCGTCGGCACGCCGTCAAGCGCCGCGAAGATCCGTCGCACGTGAGGCTGGACGAATCGCTTGTAGTCAGCGGGGCCAAGGCCTCCGACCCAGCTGTCGAACAGCTGCACGACCTGCGCGCCCGCATCAACCTGGGCGTGAAGGTAGGCCGCGACCATCGCCGCGAGGCGCTCCATCAGGTCGTGCCAGGCCTCTGGCTCGCGGTACATGAACGCTTTGGCGATGGCGAAGTCGCGCGACGGCCGGCCCTCGATGAGATAGCAGGCGAGCGTGAATGGCGCGCCTGAGAAGCCGATGACGCCGGCTCTGCCGTCGAGCTCGCGGCGCACGAGACCGATGGCGTCGAGCGTGAACGACAGCGCGGCCGGATCGAAAGGCCGCAACCTTGCGATGTCGGCCGCCGAGCGGATCGGCCGGTCGATGATCGGCCCGACCTCCGGTTCGATCCGCAAATCGACGCCCATAGGTTCGAGCGGCAACATGATGTCGGCGAAGAGCACCGCCGCGTCGACGCCGAGCTCGCGGACGGGCATCAGGGTGACCTCGGCGCACAGCTCCGGCGTCTTGGCCAGCTCCAGAATCCCGTACCGCTCGCGCAGGGCGCGGTACGCGCTGAACGATCGGCCTGCCTGGCGCATGAACCAGACCGGCGTCGCGTCGACCGGCTCGCGCCGGCAGGCGCGCAGGAAGCGGTCGCTCATGCGACACGTTCCTGGAGCGCCACCCGGGCAGCCTTGATCGTGGCTTCGATCTCGGCCGGACGGTGCGCCATCGACACGAACCAGGCCTCGAATTGCGAGGGAGGCAGGAGGATCCCCTGGTCCAGCATCGAACCGAAGAAGCGGGCGTAGGCGTCGCGGTCGGAGCCCAGCGCGTCGGCGGCATCGAGCGGCAACGTCGGCCGGAAGAAGACGGTCAGGAGCGGCCCGACCCGGGCGATCGCGACCTTCCGACCGGCGTCCGCGGCGGCCTTGGCAAGACCATCGGAGAGCTCGGCGGCGGTCTCCTCGAGGGCAACATAGCGGTCGGGTGCGAGCTCAGCCAGGGTCGCGATCCCGGCCGCCATCGAAAGCGGATGTCCGGACAGGGTCCCGGCCTGGTAGACAGGGCCCCTGGGGGCGACCAGGTCCATGAGATCGGTCCGCCCGCCGTAGGCGCCGATCGGCATCCCGCCGCCAATGATCTTGCCCAGCGTCGTGAGGTCCGGCTGGACGCCGAATCGCGCCTGCGCGCCGCCGGGTCCGAGCCGGAACCCGGTGATGACCTCGTCGAAGACGAGCACGGCGCCGTCAGCGCGCGTGACCTCCCGCAGATGCTCCAGGTAGTCGGGCTCGGGCGCAATGACGCCGACATTCGCGAGCACGGGCTCGACGACGACCGCAGCAATCCTGCCCGACCGTGCCGCGAAGGCGAGGGTGACCGCGGTCGGGTCGTTGTACGGCAGGACGATGGCGGTCGCGGCGACCGCCTCTGGCACGCCGGCGCTGCCTGCGATCGCCTGGGTCGCCACGCCGGAGCCGGCCTCGACGAGCAGACCGTCCGAGTGTCCGTGGTAGGCGCCGGCGAACTTCACGACGAGATCCCGACCAGTCGCCGCTCGTGCGACGCGCAGCGCGCTCATGACGGCCTCGGTACCCGACGAGGTGAAGCGGAGGCGCTGCATCGACGGCATGGCCCTGCGGATCACCTCGCCCAGCTCGACCTCGAGCGGATGCGTGGCCCCAAGCGCCAAGCCGTTCGCGGCGGCACCGATGACCGCCTCGACGACCCTCGGATGGGCATGACCGAGGATGGCCGGGCCCCAGGCTCCGATGTAGTCGAGATAGCGGCGGCCATCGGCGTCCCAGATGTAAGGACCCGCCCCGCGCTCCAGGACGATGGGCGGTCGTCCGACCGCGCGGAAGGCCCGCACCGGGCTGTTGACGCCGCCGGGGAACAGACGCTCGGCGCGCTCGACGAGCATGGTCGTCCTCGAACCCATCGCCGCCCCCGCCATCAACGAGCGCCCAGGAGCGCGAGGATCTCGTCCATCGAACGATGAATCCCGAGCAGGATCGGGGTGTCGTCGACCGTCGAGCGCCGGCTCTCCGTCGCGCGAAGCGCCCGGACGAGGTCGCCGAACGCGACCAGGTCGTCCGTCTCGTAGGCGACGACGAAGTCCTGCGAATCCAATCCGAACGAGTAAGCCAGCGCCTGACGGACCATCGGGTAGTCGTGGCCAACCCGCATGTGCTCGTTCATCACCCCCTGGCGTGCCTCCTTGGAGAGGAGATACCAATCGGTGCTCTTCGTGAACGGGTACACGATGAGGTATCGAGAGCGCTTGCCGGCAAAGAGCGACTGCTCCTGATCGTTTGGCTTCTTCACGTACTGGGACGGACCGATCCGGCCGATGAGCGAGTGGCGGACGGTCAACCAGGGGCCGAGCCCGGCGCGAAGGAGCGCAGCGGCTGCTGCCTCGAGCGCCTCGAGCGAGGACGCCATCCGCCAGAACAACAGGTCGACTCCGGGCTCGAGACCGACCGACGAGTAGGTGATGCTGCGGACGCCCTCGAGCTCGGCAGCGGCATCGGCCTCCCCGAAGCGGCAACCGTCGGCGTGGCGCTCCTCGTCGGTGCGACGCCGCCAGGCGTGATCGAGCCCGAGGGCAAGCGCCTGGACGTAGACCTGGTCGTCGCCGCTCATCGGTCCTCCCGTAGCCAGGTCGCGAGATCCGCCGCGGCGTAGGTGATGACGATCCCGGCGCCCGCCCGGACGATCGCTGTTACGGCCTCGGTCATTGCCCTGCGCTCGTCGAGCCAGCCGCGCTCGGCAGCGGCGACGAGCATCGCGTACTCGCCCGATACCTGGTATGCGGCTATTGGCAGGTCGAACCGGGCCCGGGCCGCGGCGACGAGGTCGAGCCCAGGAAGGGCGGGCTTGACGAGCAGGATGTCGGCGCCCTCGGCGACGTCGAGTGCCATCTCACGGAGTGCCTCGCGCTGGTTGGCCGGGTCCATCTGATAGGTGCGCCGATCGCCGAACGTGGGCGCGCTGTGGGCGGCCTCGCGGAACGGCCCGTAGAAGGCCGACGCTTGCTTGGCGGCGTAGGCCATGATCGCGGTCTGCTCGAAGCCGGCTGCGTCGAGGGCCACCCGGATCGCGGCCACCTGGCCATCCATCATCGCGCTCGGAGCAACGATGTCGGCACCGGCGTTCGCCTGGCTCACCGCCGTCTCGGCGAGTCGCGCCAGCGCGGCGTCGTTGTCGACGGATCCGTCAGGTGCCAGCGGGCCGCAGTGGCCGTGGTCCGTGTATTCGCAGAGGCACGTATCGGCGATCGTGACGAGCGGCAGCTCGAGCGCGCGGATCCGCCGGAAGGTCTCCTGGACGATTCCGTCATCGGCCGACGCCTCCGAGCCCTCGGGATCCTTTGCCTCGGGCAGGCCAAAGAGGATCACGCCGCCGACCCCCAACGCCGCGAGCCGGGCCGCCTCCTCGGCAGCCACGTCCGGCGACAGCCGGGCGACTCCTGGCATCGAGGCGATCGGCTCATGTACACCAGCGCCGGGCCGAACGAAGAGCGGCGCGACGAGCATCGCCGGGTAGAGCCGGGTCTCGCGGACGAGCGCGCGCAATGCCGGCGTCCGCCGGAGGCGGCGGGGCCGGATCGTGAGCGGCCGCGCGAAGCGGGAGATCCCAGCGCCGGGAAGTGCTTCGACGGCGAAGGTCATCGGATCTCCTGTAGCTGGGCTGCCAGCGCGCGGGCGGTCGTGGTGGCGAGGGCGGCTGCCTCTGGCGTGGACGAGACGGCCATCACCGAGAAGCCAGCGTCACGCGCTTCCGCGGCGGTCTCAGGACCGATACAAACCGACGGGATCGAGCCAACGTCGAGTGTCTCCGCCCCGGCGAGGGCGATGAGACCGCGAACCGCTGAGCCGCTCGTGAAGAGGACAGCGTCGATCGGTCCGTCGGCCATCGCCTGGCGGAGCAGCGTCCGCGAGGTCTCCGGTCCCTCTCGCGTTCGGTAGGCGACGACCTCGTCGACCTCGGCGCCCCGGGCCCGCAGCGCGAGTGGGAGCTCCTGGTCGGCAAGATCGCCACGGACGAGGAGCACTCGATCACCGCGGATGACCGGCAGCTCGACGGCCAGCGCGATGCTGCTGGCCTGACTGGGCTGGAGATCGACCTCGATGCCCTCGTGCTCGAGGATGGCCCCAGTCGCCCGGCCGATCGCCGCCCAGCGGGGCGCCTGGAGGGCCGTCAGGACGCGCTCCGCGGCCTTGAGGATCGCCCGCGCGCCGTTGGCGCTGGTGACGACCACCCAGGAGTAGGTGTGGAGAAGGCGCGCCGCTGAATCGAGATCGCCGCCGGGCGGTTGGAGCTCGACCGCGATCGCCGGAACTGAGACGGGGTCGAGCCTCGCGTCGTACAGCGCCGACACGAGCTCGTCGGCCTGCTCGGTTGCACGCGTGACGAGGACCCGGCGCATCGAGCGCGCCGTCTTCGGCTCTACGCTGGCGACCGGCGTGCTGATACGAGCCCGGGAGTCGAGCGCCACCGCGAGCGCACGGGCGAGGTCCGCGCCAGCCAGCAGAGGACCACGACGGCGAGCGACGGCCGTGCCGGAGCCGTCCGGGCTGGCGTAGCCCCCGAGGAGGACAAGCTCGTCGCCCACGATCGTGGCATACGCCCCAATCGGCGCGCGACAGCCCCCTCCGGATGCGCTGAGAAACGCCCGCTCGGCTTCGACCGCCAGGCGGGTGCGTCGATCGTCGATCGCCGAGGCCAGTACCTGCATCCGGGGGTCGTCACGCCGGACCTGGACCGCGATGGCGCCCTGGCCGGGCGCGGGTGGCACGACCTCGGGGTCGAGGCGCTGGGCAATGCGGCCACCGAGCCCGATGCGGTCCAGTCCCGCACATGCAAGCACGAGGGCGTCGGTCTCGCCGGCATCGAGCCGGCGGAGGCGGGTGTCAACGTTGCCATGGAGCGGATGGACCGCGAGGTCGGGTCGCCGCGCAAGCAGGAAGCCGGTCCGCCGCGGACTGTCGGTCCCGACACGCGAACCCGGCGGCAGGTCGTGGAGTTGCCGCTCTCGCGCCTCGGCTCGAACGACCAGGCCATCGCGCGGGTCGGCCCGCGGCAGGTAGGCGCCGATCTGGAGCCGTGGATCCTCGTCCGTCGGGACGTCCTTCGCGCTATGGACCGCCACATCCACGCGTTTGGCCAGCAGCGCACGCTCGATCGCGGCGACGAAGGCGCCTTCGCCCCAGGCCGTGTCGGGCGCTCCGCGATCCCCCGCGGTCTGGATGATGACGATCCGGCTTGCCACGCCTTTTCGCTCGAGAGCGTCATGGACGAGCCTGGCCTGGGCCAGCGCGAGCGGGCTGCCCCGCGACCCGATGGTCACCTCCTGGCCGTTCACAGGGCGAAGATGTCCCGGATCGCCCGCTCGTCGCGACCGTCAGAGTCCCGACCGAGGCGTTCGAGTGGTTCTCGGAGGAGCCGCGTCGCCAGGTGCCGTGTCATCGCCTCGATCGCGGCGCGTGCCTCCGGTTCGAGGCGAGGAAGTCGCCGCCACAGCGCGGCGAGCTCGGCCTCGCGTTCCCGGTCCGCGCGCTTGACCAGCGCCTGTGCCGCAGCACGTCCGTCGCGGGCGTCCAACCAGCCGAGGAATTCGGCTGTCGTGGCGTCGACGAGCGCGTCGATCCGCGCGCTTGAGCCCCCTTGGAGCGCCTCGGGCCCGGCCTCGGCGAGGGCGAGGGCATCGGCAGAGACAAAGCGCGCGCCGAGCCTTGCGGCGGCCAGCTCGGACACGGCGGCGGGCACCGACAGATCGACGACGACCGTGGCGCCCGCAGCAAGTGCGTTGACCGCATCCGTGCCAATCGGCCACGGTCCGCCGAGGGCCACGACGACCCCGGCGAAGTCGCCGGCCCGTCGGCCCGGATCGAAAGCCTCTATCCGAGCGCCGGTCGTTGCCGCAAGCGATTGCGCGCCTTCGGCAGTGCGGTTGGCAATCGAGACCGTTGCCCCGACGGAGGCCGCGGCGCGTACCGCAAGGCGACCCATCCTGCCGGCACCGACAACGAGAACGTCGCGACCGCGGAGCGATCCTGTCTGACGCTCGATGGATGAGAGAGCGACATCGGCAAGAGAGCGCTGCGGGCCGGGATGCCACGACCTGGCACGACGCCCCGCCTGGAGCGCGAGGGCGAACAGACGCTCCAGCGCCGAGTCGAGATTGCCGGCCTCGCGCGCCGCATCAACCGATGTCCGGAGCTGATGGAGAACCTGATCTTCGCCGACCACGACCGAATCGCGCCCGACCGCGACGGTGATCGCGTGACGAACGGCCGACTCGCCACTTAGGACCCTTCCGCCTTCCGGAAGTGAGACCGCCAGGCCCAAGCGCGCCGGATCGTCTGTCCAGATGGCGTACCCCTCCACCCGGTGGCAGGTCTCAAGCACGAGCCCGCCGCCCGCGAGCTCGTTTCGGAGTCCATTCGCGAACCGGTCGCGCTCGACGGCGGGAACCTGCCGGGCGTGGGTCGCGAGTGCCACGATGGCGTCCCGAGCGGCCTGGCTCACAGGTCCCGATCCTCGGCCACGGCTTTCGCGACCGGCAGCCCGCGTCGGCGCGGGCCAGCGGCCAGGCTGTGGCCCGTCATGGTCGCCACCAGCAGGCGGTCCATCGCTCGCTCGGCCGTCTCGAGAAGGTCGGTCGTCTCGGCGCTGTCGAACCCGCGGCGGCGGGCCGCGACTGCGAGCTCATGATGAAACGGGGCGCGGAAGCGGAGGAAACCCTCGACGGTCTGGCTGAGCGAGAGGCCGAGCGTCGCCGC
>CAYLSK010000085.1:11204-11546 GCA_964385975.1 uncultured Anaerolineaceae bacterium
CACCCGGCCATACTCTGCGGCCGTCACCGCAGCCTCCTTCAAATGGTGAGCGGCGGCCTCCGGCTGCGTCGCATCGAGGTGCTGGAGGAGGCTAGCGGCGAGAACCTGGCCCCGCTCCCGAAAGAGGATCCGCTGCTCTTCACTGAGAGTGAGAACCCACGGAAGTTCCGGGGCCGCATCTCGGCTCGCCCGACGGTATGTCCGCGCGATCCGGCTCGGGGTGAGCCCCGCGCCACCAAGGGACGGTCGTCGCGATCGATCAGCGGGCAGGAGGCGCTCGAGCGCGGCCCGCGAGAATCGCCGATGCCCTCCGGGCGTCGTGAACACCCGGAGACGGCCGGC
>CAYLSK010000086.1:0-4214 GCA_964385975.1 uncultured Anaerolineaceae bacterium
TGGAGCTGGCCGTTGTCGCGGGATCGTCCGAACGGGACCGGAGCCGGGGCGCCGTAGACGGTAGCGGCTCTCGAAATCGTTGCCGTTCGGTAATACGACCTTGGCGATCTACGGAACGGTGGTCGCCCCCGACCGGACAGGACGAGAGAGCCGCTAAACCTTTCCCTTGCCCTGATATTCCGCCTTCTCCGTGCCGCCTCCGAGGAACTCGTTGCTGGCCACGGTGAACGTCGTCAATCAGCGATTACACAGCACGACACCCGCCGGCTCGTCAGAGGCTGGACGTCCGGAGACGTGATCGCGATGGCGGGACCGGAGCGGGAGCGGTGCCAGGCTAGCGGTGGCTGCGTAGCTGCCGCGTATCTCGACCCGCGACGATCGCAGCCGGCCCCGTCGAGGACGTGGTGCGCCGACGCACCCCGATCTGCGGGTCAGCGTGTCGCCGGGGATCGCGTTGGCGCATAGTAGCCGACCAGCCCGCCTGCCCCGAGGGCGAGCCACCAGGGAAGGGAAGGCCATGCGTCGCGGACAAGCTCGACTGAGGGCGGCGCTCGCGGCGGCCGTTGTCCTCACGCTTTGCCTCGCGGTCCCCGTGCAAGCAGGAGTCCCACGCACCGTGTACTGGGTGTGCGATGTCCCAAACGTTGGGACCGTGACGTTCGTCACCGCCGCGGAGGTCGCGCGCCACGGCATCGATACCGCCGACGACCATGCCGGCCAGGTGTTTACTAGCCAATTCGGCGAGATCTGCAACGTCCTATAACGGCGGCAGACGTGGGATGGCGGGTCCGGGGCTGGAGCCAGCAAGTCCCTGAACGTCATGACGTTCTTCCCCGCGGCGAGGCCGCGCATCTCCGGGTCGCGCTTGAGGCGCCCCGAGAGCAGGACCTTGTTCACGATCCGATCTCGTTCCCGGTCGGACGGCTGCGCCGATCGCGACCCCGCGTCTCCGGCGGGATGAGGCGGCGGGGTGGGTCAGAGGCCCGGTCCGAAGCCCGGACTTTGACGCCGCCGGCGCCGGAGGCCGACGCCCACATTCAGGCGGCTCGAAGCGCCCGGCCGAGCTCCTCGACTCCTTCCACGTGTAGAGTTTGCGCCGCGCGCTCGGACCCCTCAGGGCGGGCCATATCTGCACCGGACCTCTGCTGACCGCCCCAGTACCGACGGGCCAGAGTCAGCGAGGGGTGTCTTTGCCTAACTGTCGGGCATGGTCACACGACAAGGGGTTCGAACGGGAGCTGGGCTCCTGTTCGCCCTCGCCGTCGCTGCGTGCAGCGGAGCCGCGGCTCCCACGGCAATGCCGGCTGCGCCCGTCACAGTGACGCCCTCGCCGTCGCCGGCCGAGAGCGCGGCCCCGACCGAGACCGCCAGTCCGACCGATTCACCGGCACCGAGCACGCCCTCAAAGCCCCTTCCCAGCATCGACCAGGCCGAGCTCGACGCGTTCCTGACGTCGTCGATCACCCTGGTCGACCTGGCCGACGACGACTTGGCGGTGACCGTTGCCTATGTCGATCTGAGCAGCAATGACGCGATCGACCTCGGGACGTACGCGCTCGCCTCGACCGAACAGATGACGAACCAGGTGCCGGCCGGCACCTATCGGCTCGAATTCCGCCAACCGGCCGACAGGACGACGGGTCCGTCGTGCACGATCGAGGTCAGCGACGCCGACGGTTACGTCTTCGCCGCCGTCAGGGGCGCGATCGCGGTCAGCCGGACCGGCACGAAGCCGAAGGACGCGCGCGAGTTGTTCGTCGCGACATCCTCGCTCTGCCTGAAATAGGACGACGCTCATGCTGTCCATGAAGCTGCTGCTCGCATTTGGCCTCGTGACCGGGATCTTCGTCGACAAGTGCGACCTCAACGCCGCCGATTTCCAGGAGTTCGCCGACAAGGTCACTGTGACCAATCTCAGTAGCGACGCGGAGGCGTACGTGGCTGTGAAGACGCGTCACGGCCAGGTCACGATGGGCCTCCCGGCCGGCAAGTCCGGAACGGCGGCCCTCCTTGCCGCCACGACGTACTCGGTCAAGGTGGTAGGGCACTCCGAGTGGGGCACGTACAAGTACCACCTCCAGGGTCTCCGTTCTCAGCTCGAGGACATCACCCTCTCATCCAAGTCGACTCCCGACGAGATCGCAACAGCTGCAGCCGACCTCAGCCTCGTGCAAGCAGCCCTGGAGCAGATGGTCGGCTCCGACAAGGTGCAGAGTTGCGGCGGCAAGCTCGTCAGCGGCGTGACCAGTCAGGTGACCGTCAAGTGGACGGTGACCGCCGATGGCACCCCCTTCTGGGTGCTCGACTGCGGCTAGGAATCGCGATCCACGAACAGCGGCTTCAGACGACCTCGCGCCGGATTGTGGTCGTCGCCAGTGCGGCAAAGACGGCGACGAAGGCCGCCAGCACCAGCAGGTCGAGCTGGAGCGCCCCGAACGACAGATCGGCGCCGCGAATAACCACCTGGCGCAAGCCATCTGTGGCGTAGGTTAGCGGCAGGATGGCTGCGATCCCCTGCAGAACGCTGGGCATCGAGCTGACCGGGAAGAGCACGCCGCTGAGCAGTGCCTGCGGCACGATGACCAGCGGGATGAACTGGACGACCTGCAGCTCGGTGCGAGCGAAGGTGGACAGCAGGATGCCCAGGCTGACCGCACCGAGCGCAAGCAACATGACCACCAGGAACGCAAGGAATGGACTGCCCGCCACCGGCACGGCCAGCCCGAGCGAGAAGGCGGGTAGGGGCCCCACCGCTGGAATCCTGAGGTCGAGCAACGTCCAGGCCAGCAGGACGACCACCTGGATGGTCGCGAACAGGCCGAAGCCCAGGCTATAGCCCAGCACGATCTCGCCGCGCGTCACGGGCGTCGCCAGCAGCCGTTCGAGGGTGCCCCCGATCCGCTCGCGCAGGAAGCTGATGCCGGTCAGGACGTAGACGAAGAAATAGGCGAAGAAGCCAAGGAAGACCGGAGCGAGGTGGTCAACGACGTCGGCATCGGGCGAGCCGTACAGCGTCTGCACGGTCAGGCTCGGCAAGCGCGCTCCGTCGTCGGGCAAGGCTTGCGAGATGGCGGTAACGAGCGCCCGTTGGAGCGCCACCAGCTGTCCGCTGTCGGCGGTCGGTTCGAGGCCCGGAGTGATGACGACCAGGTTCGGCTGGTCACCCTGGGTCAGCCGCGCGACGAAGTCCGACGGAACGATGATCGCCACGCCTGCTGCACCGCTCCGAAGCGCTGCCTCTGCCTCCGCCCGATCCGGGGCGTCATTGGCCGTCCCGCCCTCGCTCCGCAGGGCCCCTTCCAGGGCGCCGATGATGACTGTCCCGGCTGCCCCAGCCTCGTTGACCACCACCGCCGAAACCGGTGCCAGCTGCTGGCCACGGAGCACGAAGGCCATCAGGCCGGTCAGCACGACCGGGGCCACGAAGAGCAGGGCCATCGAGCGCCGATCGCGATGCAGCTCCTGCACCAGGCGGCGGACGGTCGCGATCACCCGGCGCGGGCTCATGTCATCGGCACCTGATCGCCGCTGAAATGCAGGAATGCGTTCTCCAGGTCATTCGTCCCTGCACGAGCGCGCAGGTCCGCGCTAGTTCCTTGGGCAATGACCCGGCCACTGCGCATGAACAGCAGCTCGTCGCAACGGTCGGCTTCGTCCATCACGTGGCTCGAGACGACGAGCGTGACCCCGTCGCGGGCAAGCTGGTGAAAATGGGTCCAGAACTGGAGCCGAAGCGCGGGATCGACCCCGACGGTCGGTTCATCGAGGAACAGCACCTGCGGGCGGTGCACCAGGGCGCAAGCCAACGACAGACGGCGGCGCAGGCCGCCCGAAAGCTGGCTGGCCAGTGTTCCGGCCCGAGCGGCCAGCTCCACGACGGTGAGGGCAGCCTCTGCCGCGCCCGAATCACGGACCCCGTACATGGCGGCAAAGAAGCGGGCGTTCTCTGCAACCGTCAGTTCTGAGTAGACCCCGTCGCTCTGGGTCATGTAGCCGATCCGCGCGAGGTTGGGCCGCGAGGGCATCGCAACCCCCAGCACCCGGGCCTCGCCGGACGTCGGGCGACAGAGGCCGGTGAGCATCCTGATCAGGGTCGTCTTGCCCGAGCCGTTCGGCCCCAGCAGGCCGTAGATCCGCCCAGGGGTCAGCTCGAAACTGACCCCATCAACAGCGCGGAGCTCACCGAACGACTTGCGCAGCTCGATGGCCTGCAC
>CAYLSK010000086.1:4314-11294 GCA_964385975.1 uncultured Anaerolineaceae bacterium
CGGAGCCGGGGGTGTCGGAACCGGAGTCCGCACGGCGGCGACTGAGACCCCCGACACAAGCGGCACGATCGAGCCGGTGGAGACGTCGACGGCCGAGAGGTCGAGCGGCCCAGTACAGCCGCCCGTCGCGACGAGGAGCTGCTTCGCGTCCAGCCACCCAATGGCCTTGGTCGGCCCGGCCACATCGGGGAGGGCGCGCACGGTCCCAGCCGGCGTCTGCGCCATTGCGACGCTGTCTGCGCAGGACGTCCCAGTCGTCCAGGCGACTGTCCCTGTCTGAAGACCCGGCTGGATGTCCAGGATCATCTGCCCGACTCGCCCTGCCCAGACGACCGGCGCCTTCGTCGTGTCCGTCACGTCGATCCTGTGCAGCTCCGCGTGGTTGTCCGCGTGCTGCGCCGCGTAGAGCAGATTCTTGCCGTCCAGGTCGAACCCAATCGCGCCAAACGTCGTGCCCTCTTCCGAGAACACCAACAGCTGAGGTCCCTTCCCCGTGTTCGACGAGATCCAGATCGACTCGCTGCCGCCCTCTTCCTCGACGAAGGCGAAGGCTTCGCCTGAAGGGTGATACGTGACGCTCAGATACGTCGACGTCAAAGTGGTCGCGCTGGGCCAGATCGGCGTCACATCCAGGGTCGGCGTCCCGTTCATGTGAACCTTCGCGAGGCTCCGATTGGCGTTGTGTGTATAAACGATCGACTTGCCGGTCGGCCTGCTCCACGTGATCGTCGCGAAGGTCTGGTCGCTCGCCGCGAGGCTGGGCCCGCCGGCCACGCCCTTCACCTCCATCCCGCCCAGGAGCACTCGGTCGCCGAGGGGACCCCATTTGAAGGGCCCCGCATCCGCGACCGCGAACAGACAGGTCAGGTGGGCGCCGCTCGGGTTGAGCGCCCACGCATAACCCGTGGTGACGAAGGTGACGGTGTCGGAGGCCTTCGGAGCCGCAGGCGCACACGCCGGCAACGCGACGCCGGAGGCCAGCGTCGCGACCGGCTGCAATGTGGTCGGGCTGACGCTCGGGCTTGAAGAGATCGCTGTCCCGGAAGGGATCGAGGACGAAGCGGTCCCGTGGCTGGGCTCACTGGACGACGAGGGCGCAGGAGCTGATGTGCACGCGGACAGCGCGATGAGGACAGGCACCAACCTCGCGGCGGCGGACCTCCGCACTGGGCTACCTCCCGGACTCCACGAGCAGGGTCGAGCCAGATCGGTCTCGTCGGGCGGAGTATGTTCCCAGACCCACCCCCCAGTCGAGCCGACGGGCGGATCGAGTCCGGGCCTTGGAACCGGCCGGGCCCGTGGGCCGTCTCGCGCTTGCGCCGCACTCCAGCCGGGCGCTTCCGAGACGAAGGTGGTCCTCATGTCGCAATCACTTCGCACGATCGGCGCCGCCGCCGTTGGCGCCCTCATCGTCGCCGTCGCCGTGTTGTCGGTCCGTCCAGGCCCAGTCGCCGGCGCCCCAACGACCGGCACCGAGCCGGCTCTCCACACCCTGACCGTGTCGGCCAGCGGCAAGGTCACCGTCGTTCCGGACGTGGCCCGGGTCTATCTCGGGGTCAGTCTGGCCAAGCCGACGGTCAAGGAGGCGCGCGCCGCTGCGGCAAGCGCCATGACCAACATCCTGACCGCCATCAAGGCACTCGGTGTCGCTGACGAGGACATCCAGACCACCGGGCTGAGCCTCTCGACGCAGTACGCCAGCGGGTCGTCAACCAAGATCGTGGGGTACACGATCAGTGAGCAGGTCCAGGTGACCGTCCGAGAGCTCGACAAGGCCGGCGACGTCGTCGACATGGCAACCGCCAGGGGGGCCACGGACGTCAACGGGATCTCCTTCGAGATCGCCGACCCGGCCAAGGCCCAGAACGAGGCCCGCGCGGCGGCCGTGGTTGCGGCACGGGACAGTGCTCTCGCAATGGCCTCGGCGGCCCACGTCACGCTCGGCGCGGTGATCTCGATCGCGGATGCCGGGACACCCACCCCGATCTACTACGGAGCCGCCTCGGCCGCGCCCATGTCCGACGTCCGGACGCCGGTCCAGCCCGGAACGCAGGACGTCTCCGCCGCCGTGACCATGGTCTTCGAGCTGGACTGAGGCTCCCGGAGGGTACCCTCACGCGGTGCGCCCCGCCCCGTCGTCCATGGGCTCCTCGGAGCATCGGATCGGGATGGTCGCTGCCGCCGGAGCGGCGATCGTCTACGGGGCAGCCTATCCCGCCACCGCCGTCGCCCTTCGGTCGTTCTCGCCCCTCGGCATCGCCGGATGGTCGTGCACGATCGCGTTGATCCTCGTGGTCGGGCTCTCGATGGCGGGGCTCGTGCCACGGCCGGAGATCGTCGGGATGAGCCGTGCTCGCCTGGCCAGGCTCGTCGCTCTCGGCTTCCTCGGCGGCGCCGGGTTCATCGCGGCGGTCAACCTAGCGGTTGCCCTGAGCGGACCGACGATCACCGGCTTCGTCGCGCCGCTCTACGCGGTGCTGGCCACGCTCTTCGCGGTTCCGATCCTGGGCGAGCCCGTCCGAGCGGTGACGTTCGCCGCGTTCGTCCTCGCCTTGGCCGGCACCGCAATGCTCGCCGGGGCTGCCCCCATCGGAGCGCCGATCGCCGGGATTCTCATGGCCCTCACGTCAGCCGCGATGTTCGGGCTCTACCTCGTGCTCGCGCGGCGTTGGGCCACGCCGTATCGGCTGGACGGAACGCTGGTCACGATCGGGAACCTGATCGCCCGTGGCCCCCTCCTGCTGGCCGTCGCGGCCGCGATCGATGCGCGGCCGCTGGTCCCCGCAAGCGTCGATCCGGCGGCCGCGCTCGCCCTCGCATCCATCGTCGTCGGTTCGAGCAGCACCGGCAGCCTGCTGGTGATGGCCAGCGTGCGGCGCGTGCCGGCCGGTCGGACCTCGGCGGCCCTGCTCCTGACGCCGATCTCGTCGGCCGTCATCGCCGCGCTCATCCTGGGCGAGCGACTGCCACCGACCGGAATCGTCGGGGCAGCGCTGATCCTGGTCGGTATGGCTGCCGCGAGCGGACTCGTTGGGCGGCGCGCCAGCGCAGCGTGAGCGTCAGGCTCGCGCCGCGCCTTCAGCGCCCCAACGACGCAGCTCCGAATCCAGATCGAGCGGCATCACGGCGCCGTGCTTCTCGAACTCGCCCCAGGCCTCGCGCGGGACTCGCCACATGATCTCGAACTCGTTGCCGTCCGGATCCGATCCGTAGAGCGACTTTGAGACGCCATGGTCCGAGGCCCCGCCGAGCGCTCCGGCCCCGGACAGGATCCTGGCGGCTTCCGCCAGGTCGTCGATGGTCGGGACCTCCCAGGCAAGGTGGTAGAGCCCGACCGAGCCGCGGCCCGGCCGGGGCGCGTCTGGACCCACGGAGAACAGGCCGAGATCGTGGTGGTTGTCGCCAGCGGCGGCCCGCATGAACACGGCCTGGCCGCCCATCTCCGTGCCGACCACCTCGAACCCGAAGATCCGGCGGTAGAACTCGGCCGCCTTCGTGGCGTCGCGAACGAACAGGACCGCGTGGTTGAGGCGGCTGACCGGGATGCTCACGCGCCCAGTCTGCTCCGGGCTCGGAACGATGTCGACCGCCATCAGGCGGCGACCGGCACGGTCGAGGGAGCCCCGACGAGCTTCCAGCCCGACTGCCAGCTCCCGCCGTTCGCCATGTTCAGGGTGATGTTGAGGAAAGCGAGGCCCTCCAGCTGGCGAGCCCGGACGAGCGGCCCGACATCTACCGGGTTGAGCCCGATCGAGGCGACGAGGTCGAGGACCTGGGCCTTGGCCGCGGCGTCATCGCCGGCGACGTACCCGTCGAGCTGGACACCCTCGGAGATCGGATCGATCTGATTTGAGGCGAACAGCGTGTTGAACGCCTTGATCACGTTCGCACCCGGGAGCAGCGCCGCGATCTCCTCGGCATTCGACGAGGTGGTGTCCGTGTCGACGCCGTTGGGGCCGAAGGACATCCGGTTAGTGATATCGACGACCGGCTTCCCGACGACGGCGTCGCGGATCTCCGCGGCGACCTCCCCGGCGCTCGCGAACGGGATGGCCAGCGCGATGAGATCGGCCTGGGCGGCGGCTTCAGCAGCGGAGATGGTGGCCCTGGAGCCCGTCGCGGCAGCGACCCCGCCGGCGTCCTCCGGGTCGCGGGAAGCGAGGACGACCTGATGGCCGGCTCGCGTAAACGATGTGGCAAGGGCGCGACCGACGCTGCCGGCGCCGATGATGGCGATTTTCATGAGGGGTGCTCCTCCGACTTGGCTTGACGAGTTGGCCCACGTCAAGCAGACTTTGTTGTAGCAACAACATACCGGACGATGACACCCATGTCAAATGTTGTTGTTGGAGGGCAAACATGAACGCCGAGGAACGGCGCCGTCCCGCGATCGGCGCCCAGGTCAAACGCTGGCGACGCGAGCGCGGCCTGACCCTCGCCACGGTCGCCGTGCGAAGCGGGCTCAACGTCGGCTACCTGTCGCAGATCGAGAACGACAAGGCCTCGCCGTCGCTGGCCTGCCTGGCATCGATCGGCGATGCGCTGGAGGTCCCGATCGCCTGGTTCCTGATCGATGAGGTCCCGCCGCCGCAGGTCGTGCGCGCGTCGGAGCGAACGTCACGCACCACCGATCTCGGTCGGGTCGAACGAGTCGATGGCGGCCTGTCGCGCGACATCAGCATCGTCGAGGCGATCGCCGCCCCGGGCACGCGGACCGGCGCCCACTCCCATGCCGGCGATGAGCACCACATCATCCTGCGTGGCCACTTCCGGATGACCCAGGGCGACCACGCGATCGACGTGGGACCGGGCGACTACGTTCGCTGGGACGGGACCATCCCGCACGACGCCGAAACGCTCGGGGACGCCGAGGGCGCCATGCTCATCGTCAGCCTGCACCCGGCCCATTGAGTCCCGCCCGGTCCGCTGACGCTCGACCAGTCCGTCGACCCGATACCCATCCGCAACCCGTCAGCCTGGCACGACACCACGGCACGGCAGGGTATCCTGTCGAAAGTCCCCAACCCATCTCGTGACCCAAGTCAGGTGGTGCCCATGAAGGTCGGCGTCGCCAAGGAGACCGCGCCTGGAGAACGGCGGGTCGCCCTGGTACCCGAGGTCCTCGGCAAGCTCAAGGCCGCTGGGCTCGACATCCTCGTCGAACAGGGCGCCGGCGCCGGCGCCGCGATCCCCGATCAGGCGTACGTCGACGCCGGCGCAACGATCGTCAGCGCGGTCGAGCTGTACGGGCAGTCGGACGTCATCCTGCGGATCCAGAAGCCGAGCGACTCCGAGGTCAAGGTGATGCGCTCGGGACAGGCCGTCCTCGGCCTCCTGACCCCGCTTATCGACCCGAAGACGGCGGAGGCGCTGGCTGCGCAGGGGGTGACCGCGATCAGCCTGGACGCCATTCCGCGGACCCTCTCGCGAGCCCAGACGATGGACGCCCTCAGCTCGCAGGCCAACGTCGGCGGCTACAAGGCCATCCTCATCGCCGCGAACGCCTATGGCCGCTACTTCCCGCTGCTGACCACCGCCGCCGGCACGGCCAAGCCTGCCAACGTGCTGATCCTCGGGATTGGCGTCGCCGGGCTGCAGGCCATCGGCACGGCCCGCCGGCTCGGTGCCGTGGTCAAGGCGTACGACGTCCGGCCCGAGACACGCGAGCAGGCCGAATCCCTGGGTGCGCAGTTCGTCAAGCTCAAGACGACGATCGATGCGACCGGTGCTGGAGGCTACGCGCGCGAGTTGACGGCCGAGGAACGCGCCGCCCAGCAGGCCGAGCTGAACGAGGTCATCGGCGGCATGGACGTGGTCATCACGACCGCCCAGGTCCCCGGCCGCAAGCCGCCGGTCCTGGTCACCGCCGACGCAGTCGGCCGGATGAAGTCAGGCTCGGTGATCGTGGACATGGCGGCATCGGCGCTGGGTGGCAACTGCGAGCTGAGCCAGGCCGGCGAGACCGTGGAATCGCCCAACGGCGTCAGGATCATCGCCCCGGACAACCTGCCGGCGTCGATGCCGGCCGGATCGTCCGCATTCTACGCACGCAATATCTCGGCGCTCCTGCTCGCCATGGTCAAGGACGGCAGCCTGAACCTCGACTTCGAGGACGAGGTCACCAAGGCGACGGTCATCAGCCACAACGGCGCCGTGGTGTCCGAAGCCGTCAAGAAGCTGCTCGAACCGGCCCCGGCGGCCGGAGCCGGAGGTCCCGCGTGAGCCCCGAACTGCTGTCCGCCTTAACGGTTTTCGTCCTTGCGATCCTGGTCGGCTTCGCCGTCATCAGCAAGGTTCCGGCGACCCTCCACACGCCGCTGATGTCGGGCGCGAATTCGATTCACGGGATCGTCCTCGTCGGCTCGATGTTCATCGCCATCGAAGCCACGGACCTCGCCAGCCAGGTGCTCTCGCTCGTCGCGGTGGCATTCTCGACGATGAACGTGGTCGGCGGCTACGTCGTCACCGACCGGATGCTCCAGATGTTCAGGAAGAAGCCCGTCGCGCCGAAGCCTGCCGAGCAGGCGGAGGGCTGAGCGATGGACTTCGACACCGTCTCGATCCTGGTGCGCCTGGCCTGGTTGGCCGGCGCGTCCGCCTTTGTCATCGGCCTGATGCGGATGAACTCACCGGCGACGGCCCGCAATGGCAACCTGCTGTCCGCCGGCGGCATGGCGATCGCGGTCGCCGCAACGGCGATCCTGCTGCTCGTTCGGCCAACCGAGGATGGCGGCGGGATCAACGCGGTTGGCTGGGCAATCATCGTCGTCGGCGTCGTCATCGGCGGGGGTGCAGGCCTGTACAGCGCTCGGACCGTGAAGATGACGGCGATGCCGCAGCTGGTCTCGCTGTTCAACGCGGTCGGTGGCGGCGCCGCTGCCCTGATCGCGATCGACGACTACCTCGGACTGAAGGCCTCGCCGACCCCGCAGATCAACGTGGCCACGGTCCTCGACATCGTCATCGGCAGCATCACCTTC
>CAYLSK010000087.1:0-11251 GCA_964385975.1 uncultured Anaerolineaceae bacterium
GTTTGCCCCGAACATCAGGGAGATCATCCTCCACCGCAACGTCCAGACCCCTCTCGACATCGAGCGCACGACGGGCCTCTCGGAGGGCAACATCTTCCAGGGCGAGCTCTCGCTCGAGCAGCTCTTCTTCAATCGCCCGGTTCCCGGCTATGCGCGCTTCCGGACCCCCGTCCGGGGCCTCTGGCTGTGCGGATCGGCGACCCACCCGGGCGGCGGGATCATGGGCGCGAATGGACGGATCGCCGCGTTCGAGGTGCTCAAGGCCCGCGGCCGCCGGGCGGCCTGAGCGATGGCCACCAACACCTACGACGCGATCGTCATCGGCGGCGGCCACAACGGCCTGGTGACCGCTGCCTACCTGGGGCGGGCAGGCCTTCGAAGCGTCGTGCTCGAGCGGCGCGAAACGCTCGGCGGCGCCGCGACGACCTCCGAGCTGGCGCCGGGCGCTCGCGTGCCAACGCTCGCCCACACGGTCGGACGGCTGCGTCCGTCGGTGGTCCATGACCTCGACCTCAAACGTCATGGGTTGTCGCTCATCGGCTCGGAGGTGCGGCTCTTCGCGCCCGGACTCGATGGTGACGCCGTGACCCTATGGTCGGACGTCGGCCGGACGACAGAGGGCCTTCGGGCTCGATCGGTGCACGACGCGGACGGGTACCCGGCCTTCGATCGACTGGTCCGCTCCCTGGCGGGGTTCCTGGGGGAGCTCGCCGCACGGACCCCGCCCGACATCGAGTCGCCGGGGCTGGGCGACGCGATTGCCGGCCTCCAGCTCGGGCGGACCTTTCGGGGGCTGGGTCGGCGTGACGGCCGGACGATCACCCGAGTCCTGCCGATGGCGATCGCCGACTTCGTGGCCGAGTCGTTCGAGGGCGACGCGCTCCAGGCGGCGATCGCCTGGCGCGGGGTCCAGTACACCTCGATGGGTCCGTGGTCGGCGGGGACGACGGCGGTCCTGCTCGCCGACTCGGCCGGCAACGACGGCGGGGCGGCCGGTCAGACGGTCTTCGCCCGAGGCGGCCCAGGTGCTCTGACCGCGGCGCTCGAAGGGGCGGCGAGGGTGGCTGGCGTGGAGATTCGGCCTGCCGCCGAGGTCGTCGCCATCACGTCGCGCGATGGCCGAGCTACCGGCGTCACTCTGGCCGGTGGCGAGGAGCTCGTCGCGAGGGTCGTCGTCGCGGGCATCGACCCCAAGCAAGCCCTGACCCGCCTCGCCGATCCCGTGGCGGTCGGCCCAAGCCTCCTCTGGCGAGCCGCCAACATCCGCACACCAGGCACCGTGGCCAAGGTCAACCTGGTCCTCGCCAGCCTCCCTCGGTTCACCGCCGCCGGATCCGACGACGGCCTGATTCGTGGCCGGATCGTGATGGCACCTGGGATCGATCCGCTCGCGCACGCCCACGATGCGAGCAAGTACGGTCGCTGGTCGGACACTCCGGTAATGGAGGCCACGATCCCGTCACTCGTCGATCCGACCCTCGTCGAGGGGGCGGCGCCGGGCACCCAGGTGATGAGCGTCATCGTCCAGTACGCCCCGTATGCGTTGCGCGACGGACCGTGGGACGAGCGCCGCGAGGCGTTCGGGGACCTGGTCGTCTCAACCCTCGACGCCTACGCGCCGGGACTGGCCGGGCTGATCACCGCGCGACAGGTCCTGACCCCGCTCGATCTCGAGCGCGACTACGGATTGACCGGCGGCCACCCGATGCACGGCGAGCACGGCCTGGACCAGTTCTTCCTGTGGCGGCCGCTCCTCGGCCACGCCCGCTACCGGCTCGCGCTGGACGGGCTCTACCTCGCGGGCGCCGGAGCGCACCCGGGTGGCGGGGTCAGCGGCCAGAACGGGCAGAACGCGGCTCGTGAGATCCTGGGCGACTGGAAGAAGCTTCGCCGCTGATCGAGGGCCGATTGGCGGCCTCCGGCGGCGCGAAGCATGCGTCATTCCACGCAGGCTGGTGTAACGGGCCAAGTCAGGTTGGAGCCTCCAACCACGCCGGAGCTCGCAGCGCGACAAACCCCATTCAGGTCATGTCGTTCAGCCAACCTGGGACAACTGACCGGCTCGAGCTTCAGCGCATCCCGTTGAGCAGCCCGGCTGGAATCCGGTCCACGAGCGGGACGGACATCTGGCGAGGTGCGCTCACTGACCCTTGTCGTCGACCTCCGGGAGCGTCCAGTCCCAGGTCCGCAGCCGCTTGAGGAGTCGGCGGCCGGTCAGGTCCAGGTGGATGGGCGTCACCGCGATCCGTCGATTGACCACCGCATGAAAGTCGGTCCCCTCCACCGCGAGCCCGGAGGGCGGCGGCCCACCGATCCAGTAGTACGGGATGCCGCGCGGGTCGGCCCGCTCGATCAGCTCGTCCTGGTAGACACGCTTGCCGAGACGGGTCACCTCAACGCCATCGAATTGATCGAGCGGCACGGCCGGCACGTTCACGTTGATCAGCTCGCCCCGTGACAGGCCGTGCTCCATGATGTTGCGCGCGACCGTCGTCGCGGCACGCGCCGCCAGGGCGAAATCGGGATGCTCGTAGTACTCCTGCGAGATCGCGAAGGCCGGGCAGTTGTTGATGACCGCCTCCATCGCCGCGCTGACCGTGCCCGAGTAGGTGATGTCGTCACCCAGGTTCGCGCCGTAGTTGATCCCGGACGCCACCAGGTCGAAGCCGTGGCCGAAATAGCCAAGGAAGGCCAGGCTGACCGCGTCCGTCGGCGAGCCGTCCACCGAATACGCCAGCGAGCCATCCGCCAGCGTCCGCTCGCGCACCCGCAGCGGACGCATCAGCGTCTTCTGGTGACCCACGGCGCTCTGGTTCGTGTCCGGTGCCACGACGGTCACGTCACCCATCGCGTCGAGCGCCTGCTTGAGGGCCAGCAAGCCGCGCGACTCGACGCCGTCATCGTTGGTCACCAGGATGCGCGGGCGGCTCGTCCACTCGGCCAGCGGCCGAGCATGGGCTCGCAGGGCTCGCGGCCCGCCCCGCGTCGCCCCACCCCGCGTCGCCCCACCGGCGAGCGGCTCGCCTTGTTCCTTGTCGACGTCGCGTCGTTCGGTCCTCGAACGCTCTCGGGTCATGTCGGGAGCGTCGCTCATGACGGGTCCCGCGCCGGCTGCGGGTCATCGATGTCGATGGCGCTGCCCGGTGACGGCTCGCGCGGGACGTGGATCTGCCGTCCCTCGCGGTCGGCCAGGCGGCGAGCCGCCCGTCCGGCAACCGTGCGATCGGCCGACGCGCGATGGAGGAACTGGAAGAAGAAGGCGGAGACGACCGCCGCGATCGGGATCCCGAAGATGGCCCCTGGGATGCCGGCGATCCGGGAGCCGACCAGGACGGAGCCAAGGACGACGATCGGATGGATGCCTACGGCGTCCTGCATGATCCGCGGCTGGAGGACGTTCATCACCACGATCCAGCCCGCGCCCATGAGCAGGAGGGCCGGCAAGAGCGCGTCGGGCTGGAGGACGAGAGCCACGATGACTGGCGGGGCCCACGACACGAAGGGCCCGAAGAACGGGATCGCCTGGAGCATGCCGGCAGTCACCGACGAGAGCGGCGCGAGCGGCAGACCGAGCAGGAGGTTTGTGGCGAGCGCGATCAGGAAGTAGACGGTCCCCATCAGCGCCTGCCCCCGCAGGAAGCCGCCAAACGAGCGCGAAACCGATGTCTGCAGCAGCCGCGCCTCCTCAGCGTAGGCGGGCGGAACGAGGCGGAACAGGAACGCCACGATCTGATCGCGGTCGACCACCATGTAGATCGACAGGAAGAAGACGATCAGCATCGTTCCGACCGCGCTCAGGCTCGCCACCGCGAACTGCTGCAGGGGCTCAACGAGGGCGCCGGCGATCTGATCGAGGTTCGAGAGGGCCGCCGTCGCCTGCGCGACGAGGTCGATCTGGCCGAGGCCGATCGAGGTCAGCCATTGCTGCCAGGGCGCCACGATGGAGGGCAGATTGGCCCGGATGTCAGGGATTGACGCAACGAGCTGGCCGATCGAGGTGGTCAGGGCGCCAGCCGCGACGACCACGGTCAGCGCCATCACGACGACGACCAGCGTGTAGACCATGACCGCGGCGACGGCTCGAGGCAGGCGCGGGACGGCATCCACGACCCGGGTCACGACCGGGCTGATGATGAACGCCAGGAGCCAGGCCAGGAAGAAGGTCAGCAGGATGTCGCCGAAGAAGAAGAAGACCGTGGCGAGGTGTTCGACGACGATGAAGAAGAGGGCCGTCACGGCCAGGGCGAGGATCACGCCGATCACCCGGCGATCGCGTCCTTCAGGCCGGACGTTCAGCATGGTCGTCAGCGCAGGCCCATCTTCCGACGGACCTCGTCCATCGTTGCCTCCGCGTTCGCGCGGAGTCGGTTGGCGCCGGATTCGAGGACCCCGTCGACCTCATCCGGGTGGGCCAGCAGCTCGAGATAGCGTTCGCGGGCCGGGGCGTAGTGGGCGACGATCCGCTCGGCCAGCAGCTTCTTCGTATCAACGCAACCGGTTCGTGCCGTCCGTTCGCCTTCCTGGATCTCGGCCCAGTCGGGGCCGAAGAAGCGATGGAGCTGGCAGACGTTGCAGACCTCCGGGCGGCCCGGATCGGTGCGGAGGATCCGCTTCGTGTCGGTCACCATGGACATGACCTGCTTGCGGATGATCTCGGGATCGGCCAGCACCTCGATCGTGTTGCCAACCGACTTGCTCATCTTCTTGACGCCGTCGGTCCCGAGCACGGTGGGCGCCTCGGTGAAGACCGCCCGTGGCTCGGGGAAGGTCTCGCCGTAGCGGCTGTTGAACGTTCGGACGATCTCGCGGCTCAGCTCGAGATGGGCCGCCTGGTCCTTGCCGACGGGGACACGCGATGCCTTGTAGATGGCGATGTCGGCCGCCTGCAGGACCGGGTACGTCAGAAGCCCGTGGTTGATGTCGTCTGGCTGGGTCCCCTTCTTCTCCTTGTAGGTTGGCGTTCGCTCCAGCCAGCTGACCGGCGTGACGGTCATGAACAGCCAGGCAAGCTCTGTGTGCTCCGGCCGGTGGCTCTGGACGAACAGGGTGCAGCGCTCGGGATCCAGGCCGAGCGCCAGCAGCGAGGCGGCCATCTCGCGGGTGCGAGCTCGCAACAACGACGGGTCGTGGGTGCTGGTGAGGGCGTGGTAGTCGACGATGCAATAGATCGCCTCGTACTCCCACTGCAACCGCACATAGTTGCGGATGGCACCCAGGTCGTTGCCCAGGTGGACGATCCCCGACGGCTGGATCCCAGAGAAGATGCGCGGTCGCTCGACCGGCGCGCTAATGGGCGCAGGAGCCGGGGCCAGCTCGGTCATCATGGCTGGCGAGTGTAGCCGACGCCGCTCACCCGGAAACCACTCGGTAATCGTCCGAAGCCGTCCGCTACCATTCGTCGCGATGTCCTCCGAGCGACCTGCCACCGGCTCCGGCCGGCCCCGAGCCCAGATGAGCCGTGCTCCGCTGCGTGTGGCGGTGCTCGGCGTGGGGACGGTCGGCCAGGAGGTCGTCCGCGCGTTGCTCGATCATCCTGAGCGTCTGTGTGCCTTCGATGGCGCACCGCTGATCCTCGCCGGTGTCGCCTGTCGCGATCTCGGTCGGGCACGCCGCGCCGGGATCCCGGCGGAGCTGCTGACCGACGCTCCGGCCCATCTCGTGGCCGCCTCGGACACCGACGTGGTCGTCGAGCTGATGGGCGGCGACGAGCCGGCCCGGACCCTGATCGCCGCCGCCTTGATTGCCGGCAAGCCCGTGGTGACCGCCAACAAGCATGTGGTCGCGCATCACGGGCCGGACCTCGAGGCCCTGGCCCGCCGGAACGATGTCGCCTTCCGCTTCGAGGCGGCGGTTGGCGGCGGGATCCCGATCCTGGGTCCGCTTGCCGCGGACCTTGCCGCCGACACCGTGAGCCGTGTGCGCGGGATCGTCAACGGCACGACGAACTACATCCTGAGCGCGATGGCCCACGAGGGTCGCGCCTATCGCGAGGTTCTCGCCGACGCGCAGGAGCGCGGTTATGCCGAAGCCGATCCGACGGGCGACGTCGAAGGCGACGATGCGGTCAACAAGCTGGTCGTGCTCGCCCGCCTGGCGTTCGGGCGCTGGCTCGAGCCGTCGAGCGTGGAGCGTCGCCCGCCCACCGCGCGTGCCACTGGCTCCCCTGGGATCACTGGCGTGACCGATCTGGAGCTGGGTGCGGCCGCCGCGCTTGGCCTGACCCTCAAGCTGCTGGCCAGCGCGCGTCGGTCTGTCGATCAGATCGTCGCCGGCGTGCTGCCGACCGCCGTTCCCGCCGACAGCCCGTTCGGGCTGACCGACGGAGTCACCAATCGGGTCGAGATCGACGCGGAGCCGGTCGGGACCGTGAGCCTGTCGGGTCCCGGCGCCGGTGGGGCGGCCACCAGCAGCGCCGTGCTCGGCGATCTGATTGCCGTTGCCCGCGGCCTCTCGTCGACATGGGCGGGCCTCCCGCCGGCGCCCGCCGGAGCCGTCGCCGCCCTCGACCCGATGACCGAGGCGCGCAGCTGGTTTGCGTTCGTCCCGAACCCGGCCCCAGACGTCCGAGCGACCGAGCTCGGGCTCGAGGTCGTCTCGTTCGACGGAGGTGCGGCGATCCGCACGCCGACGATCCCGCTCGACGAGGCGCGAACCGCCGTCCGCTCGATCCTCCAGGCCGGCGCGGACGTCACGCTCTACCCCCTCGATGACTGAGCTGCCCGTCGGTGTCGCGGCCGTCCGCCCGCGGCTCATGGACCGCTACCGCCGCTTCCTGCCGATCACGGAATCAACCCCCTCGCTGACCCTCGGCGAAGGGGCTACGCCGCTGGTCCGGGCCGACCGGCTCGGGGCGTCCGTGGGCCTGGCCAACCTCTATCTCAAGATCGAAGGACAGAACCCGACCGGTTCGTTCAAGGACCGAGGTATGGTCGTGGCCGTGGCCAAGGCCGCCGAGGCCGGAGCGCGGGCGATCGTCTGTGCCTCCACCGGCAACACGTCGGCCTCGGCGGCAGCCTACGGCGCCGCGGCCGGGATGGAGGTGATCGTTGTCCTGCCGAAGGGTCAGATCGCGGTCGGCAAGTTGCTCCAGGCGCTGATCGCCGGAGCGCGGGTCGTGGCGATCGATGGCAACTTCGACCAGGCGCTCGGGATCGTCCGGGCCCTCGCCGAGCAGAATGACCATCCGGTCACCCTGGTCAACTCGGTCAACCCATTCCGTCTCGAAGGCCAGAAGACCGCCGCCTTCGAGATCTGCGACGACCTGGGCCGGGCACCGGACATCCTGGCCATCCCGGTCGGCAATGCCGGCAACATCAGTGCCTACTGGCAGGGGTTCCGCGACTACGCTGGGGCCGAGATCGTCAGCGGAACGCCGCGGATGTGGGGCTTCCAGGCCGCCGGTGCCGCGCCCCTCGTCCTCGGCCATCGAATCGACCATCCGGAGACGATCGCGACAGCCATCCGGATCGGCGATCCCGCGTCGTGGACCAAGGCCATCGGTGCCCGCGACGCGTCCGGCGGCCGGATCGGTGCCGTCAGCGACGACGAGATCCTGGCCGCCTACCGGGCGCTGGCGCGCCACGAAGGGATCTTCTGTGAGCCGGCCTCGGCCGCCAGCGTGGCCGGCGCGGCCAAGGCGGCAGCCGCAGGCGAGCTCGATCGCGATGCCGTCGTCGTCTGTGTCCTGACCGGTCACGGCCTCAAGGATCCAACGACGGCCGAGCGCCAGGCCCCGCCATTCCTCGAGGCGGAGGCGACCGTGGGCGCGGTCACCGTCGCGCTCGGCTGGTAGGCGGAGGCCGCATGGTCGCGCACTGGCTGGCCGAGCTCGATGGGAGCTCGATCGTCGTCGAAGTCCCGGCCTCGTCGGCAAACCTCGGCGCCGGTTACGACTGCCTGGGCGTGGCCCTCGCGATGGTCAACCGGATCGAGCTCGAAGTGCGCGTCTGGAGTCGCGGTGAGATCGAGCTCACCGTGGACGGCGAGGGTCGCAACGAGTTGAGCGAGGATCGCCAGAACTGTTTCGTGCGCGGCCTTGAAGCGGCCCTCCGCAAGGCTCGCGGCGAGCTCCCCGAGGGCGTGGGCTGGCGGATCGGCATGCGCAACGAGATACCGCTGGCTCGCGGGCTCGGGTCGTCGGCGGCGGCGACCGTGGCCGGCGTCCTTGCGGGGAACGTCCTGGCCGGCGAGCCGCTGTCGACGCCGGAGCTCCTCCAGCTCGCGACCGAGATCGAGGGTCATCCGGACAACGCGGCCGCGGCGCTGCTCGGCGGGTTCGTGGTCTCAGCGGCATCCCGCGACGGCGTGGATGCGATCCGCTTCGACGCGCCGCGCGACCTGCGAGCCATCCTGTACATCCCGGACCTCCGCCTCGGGACCGGGGCGATGCGAGCGGCGCTGCCGGCCAGCATCCCGATCGCCGATGCGGTCGCCAACCTCGGCGCGGTGGCGGTCGGCGTCGCCGGTCTGGCGACCGGCCGCTACGACCTTCTGCGACGGCTCACCGTCGATCGGCTCCACGAGCCGTATCGTGCGGCGGTCTACCCTCAGCTCCCCAGGATGGTCGAGGCGGCACGCTCGGCCGGGGCGCTTGGCGCCTGCCTGTCCGGAGCCGGATCCGCGATCCTCGCCTTCACCGACTCGATGGCCGGGATCACCCGGATCGAGGCGGCCTTGATGGCGGCAGCCGCCGACACCGACCTGCCCGGCCGAATCGCGGTCGTCGAGCTCCGCAACGTCGGGGCACGGGTCGTGTCGCGCGCCTGACCCCGGCCCGCGTCCCGACGACCGGTCTCGGCCGCCACGAGGCCGACGCGGAGGCGCAAAACCGCGCCCAGAGACTAGTACGGAGCCGGGGCCGTCGCCCGAGGCGCATAACCACGCCTACGCACTGGTACGGCACAACGAGGGCCTCGGTGTGTCGTTCCTAGACCGTGCCCCGACGCTCCCCACGCACGCGACCAGGCCTGTGACGCCGCCTGGACCCGATTGACCGTCGCGAGGCTCCGCGTACCAGTCTCTCCACGCGGATATGCGAGGAGCGCTCCACCATCGCGCCTGACCGCCCTGACGATCAGCCAGGCTCGCTCGGCTCGGGCGGTAGAATGCCTCGCGATGGCAGCCCCCCTCGTCGTCCAGAAGTTCGGCGGCTCGTCCCTCGCGGACGCCGACCGAATCAAGCGCGTCGCGCGCCGAATCGCCCGCGAGCGCGCGGCGGGCAACGATCTGGTCGTCATCGTATCCGCGATGGGCGACGCGACGGACGAGCTTCTCGGCCTCGCGGCCGCAATCACCGACGAGCCGGACCCGCGCGAGCTCGACGTTCTCCTCGCGACCGGGGAGCACCAGAGCGCAACGCTCGTCTCGATGGCCCTCCACGCGATCGGCGTTCCGGCGATCAGCCTGACCGGCCCCCAGGCCGGGATCACGACGGACGGCCGCTACGGCCGAGCCCGGATCGCCGGCATCGAGCCGCGCCGGGTCCGCGCCGAGCTTGCAGCGGGCAAGGTGGTGATCGTCGCCGGCTTCCAGGGCCAGAGCGCCGCTGCCGTCGACGACGACGAGATCACGACCCTCGGCCGCGGTGGCAGCGACACGACGGCCGTGGCCCTGGCGGCCAGCCTGCAGGCGACGCGCTGCCAGATCTTCACCGACGTCCGGGGCATCTTCACCGCCGATCCCCGCCTCGTCGCCCGCGCCCGACAGCTCCCCGTGATCAGCTACGAGGAGATGCTCGAGCTGGCCCACCAGGGCGCCCAGGTCATGCAGGTTCGAGCGGTCGAGCTGGGTTGGGTCAACGGCGTCGTCATCGAAGTCCTCAGCTCGTTCGAGGACGCCCCCGGCACGCTGATCAAGGAGGACCCGCTCGTGGAGCAGCGCAACAAGGTCCGCGGGCTTGCCCACGACCGAAACGTGGCGAAGGTGACTGTGGTGGCCGTGCCGGACCGGCCGGGCGTCGCGAGATCCATCTTCGACCCGCTGGCCGAGGCCGGGATCAACGTCGACATGATCGTCCAGAACGTCGGCCATGGTGGCGAGACGGACCTCTCGTTCACTGTCCCGCGGGTCGAGCTGGCCGCCGCCAAGAAGGCGCTCGACCCACTCGTCCGCGAGCTCGGTGCGCGCGAGCTGACCACCGATGCTTCGGTCGCCAAGGTCTCGATCGTTGGCGCCGGCTTGCACAACGCCCCCGGCTATGCGGCCCGGATGTTCGGGACGCTGGCCGATGCCGCCGTCAACATCGAGATGATCTCGACCTCCGAGGTCCGGATCACCTGCATGATCGCCGAGGCCGACCTCGAGACCGCCCTGCGTGCGCTCCACGAAGCCTTCGAGCTCGAGCGCCCTGAACCGATCGACGCCGACGTCGCTGCCGCCGGTTGAACCGGCACCCTCGATGACCCAGTTTCTCGCTCGCCAGCAGCGATTCGATCTCGTCGCCTCGACCAACGACGTGGTCCGCGCCTGGTTGGCCGAGGGAACCCCGGAAGTCTGCCTGGCGGTGGCCGAAGAACAGACCGCGGGTCGCGGTCGCGCCAGTCGGACCTGGGTCGCGCCGCGCGGTGCGGCATTGCTTTTGTCGCTCGGTTTCCGGCCCACCTGGCTCGATCCCGAGCGCGCCTGGCGCCTCGCCGCGACCACCGCGCTGGCAATGGCCGATGCTGCCGAGGAAGTGGCCGGCCTGCCCGCTCGCGCCATCCGCCTGAAGTGGCCGAACGACCTGGTCGTCGAGCTCGACGGGACGGCCGTCGATAGCAACGTTCGAAAGCTCGCCGGTCTGCTCGGTGAAACGGATGGCCTCGGCACGGCGGATCCGCGGGTCGTGGTCGGCCTCGGGATCAACGCCGACTGGCCGGCGGCCGAGTTTCCTCAGGAGCTCGCCGGCTCGATGACCTCGTTGCGCGAGGCGTCGCACGGCCGCCCGATCGATCTCGCCCTCCTCCTGGATGCCTTCCTCGGGCGCGTCGAGGCGCGCGTCGAAGCACTCCGCGGCGGCCGCTTCGACGTGGCCGATTGGCAGGACCGGCAGCTCACTACGGGCCGGACCGTGCGCCTGGAACGCCCGGACGGGAGCGAAACAGTCCGCGCCATCGGCGTCGACGTCGCGACTGGGGCGCTCATCGTGGCGGACGAGGCGACGCCCGGTGGCGAGCGCCAGGTCATCGTCGGCGAGATCAGCCATGTGCGGCTGGCCGCGCCGGTCGGAGCGGTGGTGTAACGCGATGGCCCGTCCGGCATTCAGGAAGGTGGG
>CAYLSK010000088.1:0-11224 GCA_964385975.1 uncultured Anaerolineaceae bacterium
GGCCGCCGTCGAGCGGGTGGGCGACCGGCGCGTCCGGATGGATGAGCTCGACGCCCCGGGCTGCCAGGTCAATCGATGCGAAGAACGGAGAGGCGATCGTCAGCGGCAGGATCGTCGAGCACACGTCGTGGCGGAACCCGGGGAGCGTCAGCTCCGCGGTCCGCGTCCCGCCACCCGCCGCGGGGGCGGCCTCGTAGACACGGACCGATCGCCCGGCTCGGGCCAGGGTGATGGCCGCGGCCAGGCCGTTCGGCCCGGCGCCGACGACGATCGCGTCGATCCGGCGGTCGACGTCGGGGCCGCTCACGAGACGCCTGGTAGGCGATCAGCTTGGGGCGGTGATCACGTTGGCAGAGTCGTTGACGTTGCTGATGTCGATCGAGAGCGCCTCATTCGAGACGCCGGTGAGCGAATAGCCGACGAGATAGCCTTCGTCCGCAACCCAGAAATCGATGGCCGCTCCCGCCGGCAACGCGGCAAAGGCTCCGACGAGCGAGGAGGTCGAATCGATCCGGTAGTGATGGGTGTTGATCCCATTCTTCTGCTCGCTGCCGAGGTCGTTGGCGATTGCGCCGATGTTGCCACTGGCGAAGGCGCCGAGGAGCACGATCGGATCGAACGAGCCAACGAGGGGGTCGACCATCGAGGCCGGAACCTCTTGATAGGCGTCGCTGCCCGTCGCCAGCCAGGCCTTGGCCCCGATCTTGATGATTCGCGTGGCGTCGGTGCCGTCCCCGAGCGTGATCGCCGCGGCCTTGTCCGGCTTCAGGACCACGGTTGCCTGGTACGCCGGCGTGCCATTGATCGAGATCGCGATCCGGTACGAATCGACGTCCGCGAGGTTCTGGGTCAGCCCGGTCAGGTTGAACGACGGGGCTTCGGTCGTCGCTGCGGCTTCCGGGGTCGCCGGCTCGGGCGTGGCCGCGGCGGGCGTTGGGGTGGCCTCGCCCACAACGGGCGTCGGGGTGGCCTCGCCCGCAACGGGCGTGGCGGCTGTGCTGCCACCGCAGGCGGCGACGATGAGCGCGGCGGAGGCGACCAGGATGGTCAGCCGTGTCGCGTGACGGAGATCGGTCATGAGGTCCCCTCCCCGGAACAGCCGGTCGATTGCCGGTGTCGCCCGATCATGGCGCCCCCCGCGGATCAGTGCAAGCGCGCCAGCGCCTCGAGGGTTCGATCCACTTCGGTCGCGGTGTTGTAGTGGACGAGCCCCAAGCGGAGCACGCCGCCCGACTCGGCTTTGCCGAGTCGCTCGATCAGCCCGGTCGCGTAGAAATCGCCGTCCCAGGTGAAGATTCCCTGCCGGCCGAGGACCTCGGCGGCGGCCCGCGGATGGACGCCGTCGATCGAGACCGAGACGGTCGGGACGCGCGAGGCGAAATGCGCTCGATCCGTGATTCCGTGGATGGTGACCCCTCGGATTCCCTCCAGGCCGCTGATCAGGCGGGTCACCAGCTCGCGTTCGTAGTCGGCGATCGCGGTCATCCCGGCGACCAGCTCGCGACGGCGTTCGCTGGCAGCTCCGGCACCCGGGGCGCCGGTGACGTCGCCGTAGCTCCGCCCGACGTCGCGCAGGTAGTCGGTGGCGGCCAGCGTCCCGGCGATCGACTCGAACGAGGCTGTTCCGGTCTCGAACCGGTCGTGGGCCGGACGAACCTTGTAGGCGGGCAGGCGATCGAAGACCTCAGCCTTGCCGTACAGCGCGCCAAGATGCGGCCCGAACCACTTGTAGGCAGAACAGACCAGGAAGTCCGTGTCGAGCGCCTGCACGTCGATCGCGCCGTGCGGAGCGTAGGCCACCGCATCGACGTAGGTCAGCGCACCCACCTCGTGGGCGCGGGCGACGATCTCGCGGACCGGATTGACCGTGCCGACCGCGTTGCTGGCGTAGCCCACGGCGACGAGCTTGGTCCTCGAGCTGAGCTTCGACTCGAGATCCTCGAGGTCCAGCGTGATGTCGTCATCGTGGATGTCGACGGTCTGGACGGTCACGCCTCGGTCGGCCGCCATGGCCCGCCAGGTGGAGACGTTCGCGTCGTGGTCGAGCGTCGTGACGACGATCTCGTCGCCCGGCTGGAGCGTCGCCCCGATCGACCGCCCGATGTGCAACGTGAGCGTCGTCATGTTGTAGCCGAGCTTGATCTCGTCAGGGCGGGCCGCGCCGAGCAGATCGGCGACCGCCGCGTGCGCCTCGAGCGCCATGGCGTCGCTCAGCTCGCTGGTGATGAACGCTCCGCCGACGTTCGCGTTCGTGTCGCGGTAGTAGCCGGCGACCGCATTGATCACTCGCTGCGGCACCTGCGTTCCACCGGGTCCGTCGAGGAAGACGACCGGCCGTCCATCCTGCTCGCGAGCGAGCGCCGGGAACTCGGCACGCAGAGCATCGACATCGAACGCGGGATGGTCGGGCATCGGTCCTCCTGTGGAGACGCGGCTCAGGATGCCGAGCGTACCCGAGTACCGGCCCAGACGCCCCGGTTCCAGCACGGTTGGTGCAGTGGACGCAGGCTGGTCGCAGCTTCCAGCCGGCCTGGAGATCTCGGCAGCATCTGGTCGGAAGACGTCGCGAGCTCCAACCGGGCTGCCCCCATCGACGTGCGACAGAATTCGATAGTGTCTTACACCAATCCGGCTGGAATCGAGCCGGGAACATCAGCCTGGGCGACGATTCGGGTCAGTGCTCGGTGCCGCCGGTGAAGGTCCAGCCGTCGATCCTGACGGCCGGGACCACGACCCCGCCCAGAAAGCCGCGCAGCGTCCGTCGATCGCGGGCAACGGCGACCGTGCCGGCCAGGGCATCGAGGTAGCTCTGGGTATAGCGCAGGTTCTTGACCGGGCCGACGATCGAGCCGCCCTCGACCAGGAAGGTCCCGTCGCGGGTCATGCCGGTCACGATCGCCAGCTTGGGGTGGACCGGGTTGGTGTAATGAAAGCGCGTCACGAGCAGGCCGCGATCCAGGCCACCGATCAGGTCATCGCGCGATGCGGTCCCGGCGGCCATCACCATGTTCAGTGGGAACGGGCCGTACGGGTTTGGCGCCGGAAGGCCGTGGCCGGTCGACCTGACGCCGGCGCGGGCGGCCGTCTGCCCGTCGTAGACGACGCCACGGCAGATCCCTCGATCGATGAGCTCGACGCGCTGCTTGGCCACCCCCTCGTAGTCGAACCACATCGGCAACCCGGCCGGGTCACATCCGTCGTCGGCGACGCTGACGAGCTCGCTGCCGATCCGTTTGCCCGGCTCGAAGAAGCTCCTCTCCTCCTGGACGGCCAGAGCCGAGAAGCCGAGGTAGCCGAGCATGTCGAGGAGATCCACAACGGCGTACTCCTCGAGCACGACCGGGTAATCGCCGGGCACGATCGAGACGGCATCGGCGGTGGCCCGCGCCTTCCCGGCCGCCTCGCGGCCGATGGCGGCGGCGTCGATGGTCTCGGCATCCACGGCAGCAGCCTCTGCGTAGCCTGTCCCGCCACCGGGACCCATCGAGACGGTGATGAGCTGCGACGTGGTCCTGGTGCCGCCTACCCGGATCCCCTTCGAATTCGCCACTGCGGTCGACTCGCTACCGGTTGCGAATGAGCCGTAAGCCACGACGCCGGCGCTGTCGGCGGCGTCGATCACCGCCCGGACCGCCTCGGCGCGAAACTCAGGGCTCGCCTGCGCGGTCGCCGCGCTGTAACCGGCCGCGACGGGCCGCGTCTCGGTCGGGCCGGGGAGGCCACTCCAGTCCTCGAGCTCCTCGACGACCCGAGCGATGGCCGCGGCGTTCTCGGCCAGGCGGCGAAGACCTTCCTCGTCAGTCCGGCCGGACGAGGCGACGCCCACCCGACGGCCGACGACGACACGCAGGTTGATGACGACGTTGGTCTCGGCCACGTTCTGATGGATCTCGCTGTTGGCGAAGCGGGTCAGGGCCGAGTCCTCGGCCATCACCAGCGCCTCCGCCTCGCTGACGTCCTGGCGCAGCGCCTGGGCAAGCGCGGCCTCGGCCAGGGCGAGCGAGTCGTGAGCTCGATCGTCGTTCATCGGCCGGAGCTCATGGGCTCACCACTTGCCAACGCCAACCTGGACGTCGCGAAAGCGAGCGCCCGGAACGGCATGGCCGACGTGGCCGGTCTGCCCGGGCTCGCCCTTGCCGCAGTTCGGGGTGCCGAGCATCACGTAGCTGCGCTCGTCGCCAACGGCGTCGCACGAGCGCCAGAACTCGTAGGTGATCCCGGTGTAGGTCGGGTTCTTGAACAGCCGCCCCTTCTTGCCATTCTTGATCTCGTAGGCGACCTCGGTCGCGAACTGGAAGTTGAGGCGCCGGTCGTCGATCGACCAGCTTCGGTTCGAGGCGAGGTAGAGGCCATCGTTCGTGTCGGCCACGATCTCGTCGAGGCTCATCCCGGGCTTGGGCAACAAGTTGATGTTGGTCATCCGGATCAGCGGGATACGGTTCCAGCCGTCGGCCCGCATGGCGCCGCCGCTCCGGCGCCCGATCCGTGGCGCCGTCTCGCGGCTGCTGAGATAGCCCACGAAGATGCCGTTCCGGACGAGCGGTACGGCCTGGGCGGCAACTCCCTCGTCGTCCCAGCCGAACGTGCCCATGCCGCCGGGAGCCGTCGCGTCGGCCACGATGTCGATCAGGTCGGAGCCGTAGCGGAAGCCCTCGTCGAGCTTGTCCGTGGTCAGGAAGCTGGTGCCGGCGTACGACGCCTCCGTACCGAAGACGCGATCCAGCTCGCTCGGGTGGCCGCAGCTCTCATGGACCTGCAGGTAGAGCTGTGACGGATCAAGGACGATCGTGAACCGCCCAGACGGACATTGAGGCGCCGACAGCAGGGCGACCGCTTCGTCGGCGAGGGGCTCTGCGCGTTCCTTGAGGCCGAGACCGCGGATGTACTCGTAGCCGGCGGCCTGCCAGCCACCGCCCGAGTCCGGGTAGCTCCGGCGCTGGTGCTCGTCGCCGTCCACGGCGTTCGCCTCAACGCCGGAGCCGACGTGGGTGATGACCTGCTCGGTCAGGCTCCCATCCGTTGCCGCGAAGGTCTTCCACTCGCGCTGGGCCGCGTAGCTGGACTCGGTGAAGGCGATGCCCTTGACGCCTGCGGCCGCCTGGTCGGCGGCGAGCAGCTCGGCGATCTTGGTCTCGAGTGGGACCTCGAACGGATCCTCTGCCAGCGGCGTCTCATAGCGCCCTTGGGCCGGCGGCCGGTCATCGAGCCGTGTCGGGTTTCGGAGGGCAGTGGCGCTCGCCCGGGCGATCCGGACGGCCTCGCCGGCAATCCGGTCGGCTTCGACGGCGGTCAGGTCGTGGGACGAGGCGAACCCCCAGGCGCCATCGACCAGGACGCGAACGCCAAAGCCCTCGCTCTCCCCGGAAGCGACGCCTTCGACCCGTCCGGTCTTGATCGCGATGCTCTCATCACGCCGGCGAACGACGCGGACATCCGCGTACCCCGCGCCCAATGCGGAGGCCGTATCGAGGGCGCGATCGGTCAAATCCTTCATGCGCGGCGCAGCCTAGCAGAGGGGCACCGAGCGCGACGATGGTCAGAACGTCGTATTGCCAGAGACCGCCTGGACCGTCAGATACAAGCCGAGGCCAAGGACCAGGAATGAAGCAACGAGCGGCATGTAGGCACCGACCCGACCCAGCGGCGAGGCCGCCTCGACTCGGTCGAGTCGGCCGCGAGCGACGACGAGGGCGAGCCCGATCCCGCCCATCACCAGCGCCATGCCGAGCCCGAACGCGACGACGAGGACGAAGCCGAAGGCCGGTCGCCCGGCGGCGATCGAGCCGAGGAGGATGAGCAGCGCGCTGGCGGACGGGATCAGACCACCGGCCAGCCCGAGGACGAAGAGGCTGCGCCACGAGATAGTCGATCCGGTGGTCGGCAGATGGCTGTGGCGAAGACCGCCATGGCTGTGCGCGCCGGGCGTCGCTTCGTGGCTGCGGGCCTGTTCGTGCTCGTGGCCGTGCGCCTGTTCGTGCTCGTGCTCGTTGGGGTGCTCGTGCTCATGCTCGTGCTTGTGGGCCGCGCCCGCTGTGTGGGCTCGATCGTGCTCGATCGCCGCCGCTCGAGCTCGCCAGCGCCGTCGGCCCTCGCCAACCAGCATCCAGCCACCGATCGCCACGATTGAGACCGCCGCGATCACCGGCGTCGTCTTGACCACGACGTCCGGCGGCAGGATCCCCTGCGCGCCCACCACCAGTCCCGCCAGCGCAAGGATCCCGAGCGTGTGCGAGAGGGCCACGGAGAGCCCAAGCCCGGCCGCATGCAGTGGCGTACCGCGAGTCCCGACCAGATACGCGGCCATCAGGGTCTTGCCGTGGCCCGGCGTCAACGCGTGGCCGGCGCCCAGGGCCGCCGCCGTCAGCACGGAGAGAAGCAGCACCAGCGGGGTCAGATCCGCGCTCCGAAAGATCGAGGGCAGCTCACCCCCGCTCACCCCGCCCGGAACCACGCCCGAGGTGACCGGAGCGGCAGCGGGGGCGGTCGCCGCGCCGTTGTTCGCGCCCGAGAGGCTGGCCACCGCGGAGTGCGCCGCGCCTGGCAACGGTGTGGCGTCGGGGATGTCGAGGGTCGCGAGCGTGGGCCCACCGGGCGTCGCGGTCACGGCGACGTCGGTATCGGCCAGGGCCTGCGCCAGCAGGGTGGTGGGGTAGACGGTCAGGCGCTTGGAGACGCTCGACGACCTGAGCTCCCCGTGGGCGGCTGCGATCGTCACGCCGGAGCCTTCGACGACCACCTCACGCCAACCGAGCCGCTCGTTGAACGATCGATCGGCAAAGGCGATCTGGCTCTCGGCCGCGATCGTGCTGGCGATCGACGTCGTGAAGCCGCAGACCTCGCGCATCGTCGAAAGCCCGCCCACACCGGGCGGGAAAGCGAGCCCGGCTTCGGTCAGCTCGAGCGTCTGGCGGACGCCATCGACCTGCAGATCGAGGGAGGGGGCGAGGTCCTGGCAGGCTGCGATGCGGCCGGCTTCGATTTCGGCAGCCGAGAGCTCTCCGTCGCCGTCGCTGTCGAATCCGAGGCGAGCCTGGAAGGCGGGAATCTCCGCCTGATCGATCACCACGTCCAGGAGGATCAGGGTGGGCTCGATTCGGACGCCCGCGTAGTGGTTGATCGTGAAATTGCCGAGCGGATGGGCCGCCGCCAGGGCCGGCATGAGCAGCACGGCCACGATGCCCGCGCCCGCCGCGACAATGCGACGACGTCGTTTCACGGTGATATGCGTCCCCATCGTGTCGCCGGCGCTGGGTGTCGCCGAGCCTGACTGTTGTTCGCGCTGCGGTCCGGCTTGGATCATCGCGCTTCCGGTGCGTGCGTGGTCCGCTAGACTCGCCGAGTGATACGTCCCGGGGCGCCCGCCCGTCGTGGCTGGTTCATCACCATCGAAGGACCCGACGGGGCCGGCAAGACGACGCAAACGGAAGGACTTGCCGCCCACCTGCGAGGGCGGGGCCTGGACGTCGTGTTGACTCGCGAGCCCGGTGGCACCTGGCTCGGTGAGCGGCTGCGCGAGGTGCTGCTGGCCCGGACCGGCTCGGCGGTTCCAATGGACGCGCTGACCGATGCGTTCCTGTTCAACGCCGCGCGCCGGCAGCTCGTCTCGGAAGTCATCGGACCGGCGCTCTCGGCAAGGCGGATCGTGCTCTCCGCGCGCTTCGCCGACTCGACGCTGGCCTACCAGGGTTACGGGGCAGGCGTGCCGCTGGAGCGGCTGCGGACCCTGGAAGCCGTGGCCACTGACGGTCTCCGGCCCGACCTGACGATCCTGCTCGATCTGCCCGTGGAATCCGCCCTGGCGCGCAAGGCACCCGGTGACGTCACCCGTTTCGAGGCGGAATTCGATCTCGCCTTCCATCGTCGCGTTCGGCAGGGATTTCTCGCCCTCGCCGCTGCCGATCCGGCACGATTTACGGTCGTCGACGCCACCCAATCGAGCGAGGCGGTGGCGACAGCGGTCAACGCTGCCGCCGATCTCCTGATCGGCTTTGGTGAACCGAAACAGTTGGCGATGCGCACCAACGCATGACACCGGCGGACCAGCCGCTCCCGCTTCGCGCCTCTTCCTCGGCGGATGAGGCGGATCGGGCTGCGCTGCTTCGCGTTGCCGACGGAGAGCTCGCTGCTCTCGAGGACCTGTACGACCGATACAAGACGATGGCCTACTCGATCGCCTACCGCATCACGAATGACGCCACCCTCGCTGAGGACGTGGTTCAGGACGCCTTCCTCGGGGCGTGGCGCAATGCCGCCCGGTACATGGAAGGCCGCGGGAGCGTGAAGACCTGGCTGCTCTCCATCGTCCACCACAGGGCGATCGATGCCATCCGCCGGCGCCGTCCGACGACCGAGCTGCCCGAGGTCGAAACGGCCCTGCCGGCGGCGCTGACCATTCCAGACGTCTGGGCCGAGGTGTCCGCCAGCCTCGACGCCGAGACGGTCCGTTCGGCGTTGGGGGCGCTCTCGGACGTTCAACGAGAAGCGCTCGAGCTCGCCTATTTCGGTGGACTGACCCAGGGTGAGATCGCCGAGCGGACCGGCACACCGCTGGGGACGGTCAAGAGCCGGATGCGCCTTGGTCTCCTTGCGATGCGCCGGAGGCTCGAGGTGGCGTCATCATGAGCGGTCCCGATTCGATGCGCGAGCTGACCTGCGATGAGGTTCGCGAGATGGCGGGCGCCTTCGTCCTCGGGGCCCTGGATGCCCGGGAGGAGGCTGCCGTTCGCGCCCACCTCGAGACGTGCGCCGATCCGCATGCGGAGATGGCGGAGCTCGGTGGCGTGCTTCCGGCCTTTGCGGAGATTGTGCCCGTCGTTGAGCCGCCGGCCGGATTGAAGGCACGGATCATGGCCGCGGCTGCGGCGGACCTCGAGGCGCGCGGTGGGGCCCGGTCGGCAGGGGCGGCCGCGGCCCCGACGCCGGCTCCGGCTCCGGCTCCGCCGACGACCCCGGTCACCTTCCCGACCGCCGCGGAACGTGCCGCGCGTCGGTCGCGCCCAACCACCGGCATCTGGCTCCTCCGGATCGCCGCGGTCCTCGCGATCGCGCTGCTGGGCGGCTGGAACCTCCTGCTGCAGAACGATCTGTCCGCCGCTCGATCCTACGAGCAGGGCGTTGCGGCGGTGCTCGATGCGGCCGCACAACCCGGCTCGCTCACGGCGATCCTGACCGCTGATGGCGGCACAGGCTCCGGGCTGGCCGCGGTCGATGCCAACGGCAACGTCTCCCTGGCGATGCGCAACCTCGCGCCTACATCGGGCGCTGCCGTTTACGAAGCCTGGGTCATCGCCAGCGACGGCGTGCCCGTGCCGCTCGGAGGCTTCCAGGTCGGCAAGGACGGCACGGCGTCGTTCCGGGCGAGCGGCCTCCCCACCTCAAGCGGGATCGTCCTGGCCTTGACCCTTGAGCCTGGCCCGGGAGCCACCGCGCCAACCCCACCGATCATCTCCAAAGGGGTCGCCGCCGGACCTGGATGACGGACGGCCGCGGGCGGGTCATCGGGTCCGATTCCAGCCGGATCCGATTCCAGCCGGATTGGTTCAGGCAACCTCTCGGGAGCGAGCGCGGTCGAAAACAGCAGCCCACCTGGGGCGTGCGACCCATTCCGACCAGACTCTGCCGACGTTTCCAGAGTGGCTGGTACGCGTCACCGGTGCGTGTTCCGTAGACCAACCAAGCTGGAATCTCTGCGCCCGAGCGCCCGAGCGCCCGAGCGCCCGACGCCCGAGCGGCGAGGAACGCGGCGAGGAACGCGGCGACCGTGAGGTTAGGCCTCCGGCGCCACCCCGGCGGCGACCGTTCCACGACCCTCGTCTCGAGCGCGCGCCAGGGCGCTCGATGCGGCCGCGATCAAGGCCTCGCTGCTCGCACCATCTGCGGGGAATCGAGCGACACCCGCCGAAACCGTGATCGGTCGCCCGGCAATCGCCGGCAACGCCCGGATTCCCTCGAGGACGCGCTGGGCCACGGTCATCCCAGCCGACCCGGGCGCCACCAGCACGAATTCGTCGCCGCCGATTCGCCCCACCGTATCGACCAGCCGGACGGACTCCGCCAGGACCGATGCGACCCGGCGCAGGACGTCGTCGCCAGCCTCGTGGCCGCCGCTCCGGTTCGTCGCCTGGAAATCGTCGACGTCGAACATCGCCAGCGAGACTTCGCTGCCCTGGCGGCCCGCCCGAGCCAGCTCGAGCTCGAGGATGCGCGCTACCGTGCGTTCGTTGGCGAGACCGGTGAGCGGATCCGTGTGGGCCATCCGCTCGAACCAGTCCGAGCGCTCAGCGGCAGTCGAGGCCAGACGGGCTCGGTCCACGGCGACCGAAGCGAGCGACGCGAGAGCGGTCAGGAGCTCGCGCTCCGCAGCGTCCAGCGTGTGCGGCGACGGCCAGCCGAGCCCTATCGAGCCCACGACGACCTCGACCCCGCCGCTCGACACGATCAGCGGCAGATAGGCACCGACGAATGGCGTCCCGTCGGACATCGTCGCCTCGCGGTCGAAGGTGGCGGTTCGTCCGAGGGCGGCCGCCGCGAACGGATGCGTTGGGTCCGTCGCGTCAGCGGCCAGCCGCGCGATCGCGGCCTCGTCGAAGCCGTGCGCAGCTGCGGGCTGCAGCCCGGGCCGATCCGGATCCTGGATGAGGACGGCCCCCATCGTCGATCCGAGCGCCTGCATGGCGGATGACAGCACAGCGTCGAGGGCGATCTCGAGACTGCCGCCCTGGGCGACGCCCTCGATCGCGGCGATGAGCGAAGCGCGGGGATCGCTGGACGGTCCGTCGGTCGACACGGAAGGCTCCTGCACATCAACTTGATTCGTCGGGGGGCGCATCGTACACCCCGACCCTGGCCGCCGAGCCGTCGCCAGATTGACCCGGGTTGCTCGCGCCGCTGATACTCAGCGCGTGAAGCTCATCGTCGCGATCGTCCACAATGAAGACGCCGGGGCGCTCGTCAACGCCCTGCTGGACAAGGAGTTCCGGGCGACACGACTCCACAGTTCCGGTGGGTTCCTGAAGCAGTCGAACGCGACGATCGTGCTGGGCGTCGAAGATGCGGACGTCGATGAGGTGATGAGCGTGGTCCGTGCCAACTGCACGTCACGCACGCAGGTCGTCAATCCGATGCCGCCGATCATGGAGCCGGGCGAGTTCTTCATGCCCTATCCGCTCGAGGTCGAGGTCGGCGGCGCGACGATCTTCGTCCTGCCGGTCGAGCGCTTCGAGCG
>CAYLSK010000089.1:0-11122 GCA_964385975.1 uncultured Anaerolineaceae bacterium
GCGCAATACACGCTGGCGGCGGACCGAATGGCGGGCGAGCTCGCCGACCTGCTCGACCCGTGGCAGCCGGCGCTCCTCGACCTCATCAGGATGACCGCTGAAGCCGGTCTCGAGGCGGGCAAGTCGGTCGGCGTCTGCGGTGAGGCTGCCGCCTCGCCAGCGCTCGCGCCCGTCCTCGTCGGGCTTGGCGTCACGAGCCTTTCGATGTCGGCCTCGGCCGTCGCGGACGTCCGCGATGCCCTGGCCGCCGTCACGCTCGCCGACTGTCGCGAGATGGCCGCCAAGGCTCTGGCCGGCCAGCTCGCGCCGTGACGTGTTCGTCCCCTGACCGACCCTCCTCAATCGCCCTTGGGTGATACGGATCGCCCAAGGGCGATCGTCGATCGATGTCCCTCCGGCCGCGCGCTGGGCGCCGGGCGAAGGGAGACCGCGGGATCACCACGCTCGAGGCGCCAGATCGTCATACGCGAAACGCCGGCCCGGGCCGCCATCTCGGTCGGCGATCGCGACCTGGCCCGATCTCGCTCGCGAACTGGGCCTCGCCGATCACGAGGTGGCGCTCGTCGGCGATGTCATCGCGACGCCATGACGCCGTCACCTACCCGTACGGATGCAGATAGCGGTCGAACCGCTCGCCTCTTGACGTCGGTAGCATTACGGTTAGAATTCGGATCATGGCTTTGGTCCGACTCGCTACCGTTCAGGCTCCACTCGACCGCCCCGCTCTCGTGGATCCGGCAATCGGCCTCCTCCGGCGAGCGTTGGCCCTGGGGCTGCTTGGTGAGAACGAACGAGTAGATCGGCTCGACCTCGAGCTCGTCCGCAGGATCGCCCGCGAAGCTTCGGCTGCGGGAGTCGGCCAGGACGCCGCCGTCGCGCTCCTCCGTGGTCGCGTCGGACCGGAGCGCCTGGCGACGCTCATTGAGCGGCTCGATGAAGCGCTGACAGCGTCGCCGTTGCCGGATCGCGAAGTGCCGGAACTCCTTCGCGTCTTCGACCGGGAGGATCTGGCTGTCCTGACGGGAACCTCGAACGTGAGCCTGGGGCGCTATCTGGCGGGTTCGAGGAAATGGCCCGACGAGCTCGCGACCCGGATTCATTGGCTTGCGCTCGTGCTGTCGGATCTCGCCGGCGCCTACAACAACTTTGGCATTCGGCGCTGGTTCGAGCGCGAGCGGACCCAGCTCGACGGCCGCTCGCCTCGCCAGCTCCTGGGTGCCGAGTGGGATCCCGCTGACCCCGACGTCGAGAGGGTTCGCCAGCTTGCTGCCGCTCTCGCTGGCGTCGGGGCAGCAACATGATCGTCTTCCGTCACACGGATCCTCGGTTCCCGTTTCTCTGGGAATCTGCGGACCAGCCATCCGCTCGATGGCACACGTTGGGCGACGGACCAGTGCACTACCTTTCCGAAACCCCCGATGGTGCGTGGGCTGAATTCCTGCGACACGAGGAGATCGTTGAACCGGCCGACCTTGCGGGCGTCGCTCGGTCGCTCTGGTCGATCGAGCTGCCGCAACCTCCTCGCGCACGCCCGAGCCTGGACACGGCGACGCTGATGGGTGGAACAGCGACCTATGTCGACTGTCAGCGCGAGGCGCGACGAATGCGCTCGGGCGGCACCCGCAGTCTCGTCGCACCTTCTGCGGCCTTGCAGCCAGGGTCTTCCAGCGGCTTTCGTACGGATCGTGGTCTACAGGCAGGACCAGTACGTGCCGAGCGCGTCTTCGTCCTGTTTGGTCCGCGGCCTGATCTCATCGGCTGGGCTGCCTGCCACGAAGGACGGCCCCGAGACGATCTTCTGCCCCGAGTTCGCGCTCTCTGAGTGGCTGTCGATTCCGGCCAGCCCCGTTCGTCGTGAGAGTAGGCTGGCAAGAAGCCACCGCGCGGTGCCATCGGTGCCGCGGAGACTCGTCCCCGGGAGGTCAGATCCATGGCGAACTATCTGCTCGTCTTCCACGGTGGCTCGATGCCCGAGAGCCCTGAAGAGGGTGCCAAGGTCATGAAGGCCTGGACCGACTGGTTCGGCGTCCTCGGCGGGGCGCTTGTCGACGCCGGCAACCCGGTTTCTCAGGTCAAGACCATCGCCTCCAACGGCGCGGTCAGCGACGGCGGTGCAAACCCGTCGAGCGGCTACAGCGTGATCAAGGCCGACAACCTCGACGCGGCGGTCGCGCTGGCGAAGGGTTGCCCGGTCCTGGCTGGCGGCGCAAGCATCGAGGTCGCGGAGACGTTCGCGGTCATGTAGTCGCGGCCCGCGCGAAGAGACCGGCCGGCTCACTCGAATGAGCCGGCCGGTTCAATTCGATAAGGCCCTGTGAAGGGCTCGCTGATAGTGTCCTGGCGCTACCGGCCGATATCCGCCGCCGCCACGACCTCGACCGGCCCGGGGCCCAGGTTGGGATCGTTGAACGCCCAGACGGCGTGATCGAGCTGCATCCCTCCGTGCCCGTCCCCACAGACCAGGCCTGGTTTTGGACCCAACGATGGCAGGCCATGGAGCGTGAAGTCGACGCCCACGTCGAGCGAGGCGAGGTCACTCGCCACGACTCCGCCGAGGACCTGCTCGCCGACCTCGACCGCTCGTAGCGGGTGCGCTACGAAACCACGCCTGCGTTCGAAGGCGACTACCGGCGGCTTTCGAAGCTAGAGCGGGCGATGTTTCGCCGAGTTGTACTCGAAGACTTCAACCCTGCCTGCGACGCGTTCCGGGCGAGCGCGTCGACGCCATTCCCCGCGCGGCTCCGAGTAAGGCCGATCGCGGCAGCCCCGGGGATCTTCGAGATGACCTGGTCCTTCTCGGGACCCGACGGCCGGGCGACGTTCGAATGGATCGACCTGGATGGCCAACCGGCGGTCCGGTGGCGGCGGCTTGGCGGCCACCGGATCTTTCGAAACCTTTGGGCTTGACGCGGTGGACGGACCCGAAGATGGTGCCAAGGCGATCCGGGTCTGGACAATCGGCTCCTGGGACGTTACTATTACCTAGCAGCAGTAGGGAACGGTAATGGCTCTCACTCACGATGAGATCGAATCAAACGCTTCAGCACTGGGGCAGGCTGGCCGCGACCTGGCGGACGCGATCGTCGACGCAGGGCTCAGCGTGAGCACCGCGGAGTTCGTGGAGTTGGCCGCGACGGTGCTCCGCGGCGTGCGCGCACAACCGCTCGTGGACCCGGCAACTGAGCTGGATCCGGATACGCGTCGAATGTTCGAAGACGGAGGAATGACCTTCGCTCCGCTTGCACCCGGCGAGGATCACTCGGTCGTCGAGACAGCAGCCGAGTATGCCCGTCTTCTTGCCGACTCGGGAACCGTCCGCGAGGTCGCAACTCGCGTCGGGCTGACGGAGGGCCGCGTCCGCCAAATGCGCCGCGCAGGCGACCTATTCGCCGTCCGCGAGGGCGAGGCCTGGCGGGTTCCGTGGTTCCAGTTCGACGGTGATCGGCCCGTGCGAGGACTTGACCGGGTTATCCGCGAGCTTCCGCCCGACATCCATCCGGTAGCCGTCTTCCGTCTTCTTACGTCGCCCAATCCCGACCTGGAACTCCGGGGTCGGCCTGTGTCGCCAATTGCGTGGCTTCGCTCGGGGGCCGATCCATCGCCTATCGTCGAGCTCGCCGCCGATCTGTAGCTAAGTTGGCAAAGCTTCCACGCCGACCAGGACGGCCGCTGCCAGACCCTGTCGACCTCGAGCGCGTAGAGCTCCCCACGGATCTCCCAATGTTCCGCGTCTACCGCGCCGCTGGTCGACACGCGACGACCTGGGTCCGTTTCCGAACCTTTGGTCCGGTGCGGTCGGGCCGCTTCGACCATCACCCGCTCCCACGCGGCGAACACCCGGATCACCGCGTCCTGTACGCGGCCTACGACGTGAAGACTGCGATCGCCGAAGCCTTCGGCGATGAGCGTGTGATTGACCGGTGGCGAGATCAGCCATACATCGCGCGCTTCCGAGTGGCTGGTTCCGTCGTCGCACTCGACCTTGCCACTGACTGGCCCACCAGGGCTGGCGGCTCGCAGAATCTGTCCTCTGGACCTCGACCCACGTCGCAAGCGTGGTCCCGGGCGATCTGGGAGGACCTCGATGACATCGCTGCTCTCCTTTACCCGTCGTCGATGCATGCTAACGGCACCAACGTTGCCTTCTACGAGCGGGCGGCGCGAGCTGTAGCTTCAACCCCGGATCGGAACCTCCCGCTCTCGCTGCCGGCATTCGAGCGCGATCTTGTCCGCTTCGCGACCGACCTCGGATACGGCTTCCGCTAGCCAATCTAGTCCGGACAATTCGAACGCTTTGACAGTCGGCGGATAGCGCTGCGCGTCGGGCAGCTCAGGCAAGTCCTACGAAGGAGCAGTAGTCGATTTCGACGATGCCCCGGCGACGTCGATCGCAGGTAACTCCACGGCCAACGCGTCCTCGGCAGCGAACACCTCTACCCGCTGCGCTCGACCCCGCACTTCGACCTCCCCCAGCGAGCGGAGCACCGCCGCACCTTTCGCCAGCGCGGCGGTCCTGGGGCTCAGCAGCACCTCCGCCCCCAGGTGCGTGGTCAGTTCCTGCAGACGGGCCGCAAGGTTGACTGGATCCCCAATCACCGTGTACTCGAGCTTGCGGCTGCTGCCGACATTGCCGGCGACCAGCTCGCCTGTGGCCAGGCCGAAGCCGACACGCAGCTCAGGCATCTCCGCGTCGGCCTGTTCCCGGTTGAACTCCACGAGTGCCCGCCGCATCCGGAGTGCGGCTCGCACGGCTCGCTCGGCGTGGTCCGGCATCGGGTTGAGAGGTGAACCGAAGACGGCGAGCAAGCTGTCGCCGCCGAACTTGTTGACGATCCCTCCCTCTGCCTCGACCTCGGCCAGCATCCGCTCGAAGTAGCGATTCAGCGTCCCGATCAGCCGACTTGGAGGCAGCACCTCCGCCAGTGCCGTGAAGCGGCGAATGTCGACGAACAGAACGCTGCACTCGACGACCTGTCCCTCGAGTTGGCCGTGCCGCTCGATCGCCAGGCGGGCCACCTCGGGGCTGACGTACTGGCCGAAGAGGTCGCGCACCATCGCCTCGCGGCGCAGGCCGCCGGTCATCCGGTTGAATGCGGCGGCCAGGTGGCCGATCTCATCGTCCGTCCTCACGTCTGCCACGGCATCGAGATCGCCGGTCTCGACACGATCCATCGACGCCTCCAGCGAGCGGATGGGCCGGATGATCGTTCGACCGATGTAGAACGCGGCGGCCACGCTGAGCACCAGGCTGGTGCCCGCCACGCCTAGCTCCACGAGCTCGATCGGTATGCCGGCCAGCGTCCCATGCCCGGCGGCGGTAGCCTCTTCGCCGCCTTCCTGGTGCGCCGCCGGGGCAGCCGCCGCTTCCTGCAGCGACAGGGCGGCCAGGACCGCGATGGGCAGGGAGGAGACGAGGACGAAGGCGGCAAGGAGCCGGACCAGGATTGAGGAGCGCCGACGCTCCCGCGGCGCGTCGGGTTTCTGGGCCATTTCCGACTCTTGCATTCGGAGCCTGGATTCCGCCTCAGCTGGCGCGACTTCTCTCGCCCGCGACCCCGGCGCGGATCGCATTGTACGCCGCTCCGAATGTCACTCCGTCGAGCGCCGTCCCTGCGTCACCGCGGGTGGGGGCTTGGAATTCCGCTTCATGCTGGCTCCGCGAGATAGAGAATCCGCGAAGCGCCCGCCGTGCCACTGGCTGTTCGGACCCAATCGGGCGCACCATGGCAGCACTCATCCTATCGGCACGCTGGGGCTCCAGGCGACATCCGTGACATTCGAGCGCCTCGACTTCCTCTACACGCCCAGCGTCGATGTCGCTGCGGACATGCGGCACCTCGTCGACGTCCTTGGAGGCCGCCTGATCTTCGCGATCGAGGATGGAGGGACCAGGGTTGCGATGATCGAGCTGACCGCCGAGCCACCGCGGATCCTGCTCACCGATCATCTCGAGGGCGAGCGCCCGATCCTCGTCTACCGAGTGGCGGATCTCGGTGCCGTGCTAGCCGAGCTCAAGGGTCGCGGTTGGACGCCGGAACGGTCGCTCGAGATCCCGCACGGCCCGTGTAGCTCGTTCCGGGCACCCGGTGGCCACCGGATCGCCCTCTACCAGCTGACGCGACCCGAGGTCGTCGGCCACTTCGAGGGCCGGCGCGATTTCTAAGCCTTGGGTCGGCCCCTCGCACTCGCGGAGCCGCCGCGACACCCCTGGCTCGATCAGCTCGGCTGGAGCGCCGCTGGCCGGCCCGGGCGGGCAGGCGCTGGCAGGCGCTGGCAGGCGCAGGCGGGCGGGCGCGCTCGGTGGCGGGCGAGGGTTTCCTCGGAGTCGATTCTTGGGTAGTTCCAAGTATGCGGAACCATCGCACGCAGGTGGACACGTCGCTGGTCACCGGCGCTTGCGCACGCGATGCGCCGAGAGGCCGAAGCACCACCCTGCTGACGGTCCTGACGAGGCAGGGGCCGTCGCCGCACACCATCGCATCGAGACATCCGGGCACTCGATCTGTCCGATCCTTCTCGGGCCCAGCTGAAGCGCGCGTGAATGTCAGCGATAGTTCCGCGTGATTGGAACGATCTAGAATCGGCGTGGAGGGAACCCCGCCGGCCGCCGCCGGCACCGCCACGTCGGGACCCTCAGCCGAAGGGCAGACCCACGTAGAGAGGGCGCGCGACGGCGCCGCGCCTAGGGCCCCGGCTCGACCCAGCCGAGGGTGCGTTCGACACCCTTGTGCCAGCGAGCGATTCCGGCAGATCGGGTCGCCTCGTCCATCGACGGCTCCCAGCGACGACCCGCTCGGTCCATCGAGCGCAGCTCGTCGAGGCCGCTCCAGAAGCCGACCGCCAGTCCAGCGGCGTAGGCGGCGCCGAGGGCGGTGATCTCGGTGATCGGGGCCGCCACGACGGGCCGGGCCAGGATGTCCGCCTGAAACTGCATCAGCAGCTCGTTGCGGATCATCCCGCCGTCCACCCGCAGCTCCCCGGGAAGTGCCGCGCCCAGATCCGCGACCATCGCCTCGCCGAGATCGTAGACCTGGTAGGCGGTCGACTCGAGCGCCGCCCGAGCGATATTACCTCGCGAAGCGTAAGCGGTGAGCCCGGCGATCACGCCGCGGGCGTCGCTTCGCCAGTGCGGTGCGAAGAGCCCGGAGAATGCGGGCACGAAGACGACGTCGCCGCTGTCGGGGACCGACCGCGCGAGCTTCTCGACCTCGGACGCATCGCCGATGATCCCGAGGTTGTCCCGGAGCCAGCCGATCAGCGACCCTGCCACGGCCACCGAACCCTCCAGTGCGTAGGTCGCGCGGGCGTCGCCCAGTCGTGCGGCGACGGTCGTGATCAGGCCGTGGGTGGAGGCGACCGGTCGCTCGCCGGTGTGCATCAGCATGAAGCAGCCGGTGCCGTAGGTGCACTTGAGCTGGCCGGGCTCGAAGCAGGTCTGGCCGAAGAGGGCGGCATGCTGGTCGCCCAGGTCGCCGGCGATCGGCACGCCGGCCAGGTCCCCCACTCCCTGCCCGTAGACCTCGGACGACGAGCGGATCTCGGGAAGGATCGCGGCGGGAATGTGGACGGCGTCGAGCAACTGAGGATCCCAGGCCAGGGTCTCGAGATTCATGAGCATCGTCCGCGAGGCATTCGTGACGTCGGTCACGTGGACGCCACCACCGGTGCCACCGGTCAGGTGCCAGATCAGCCAGCTGTCAATCGTGCCGAAGAGGAGCTCGCCGCGCTCGGCCGCGGCCCGGCGCTCGCGGACGTCGTCGGGCGTTCCGGCATCCAGGATCCACGCCAGCTTCAGGGCAGACGAGTAGGTCGAGATCGGGAGGCCGGTCTGCGCTCGGAATCGGTCGGCGCCCAGCGCGGCGCCCCCCTCGCCGGTGCGGCCGGTCCCGCCGCCCCCGGCCGCCAGCAGCGCGCACGCCTCGGCGGTCCGGGTGTCCTGCCAGACGATCGCATTGGCGATCGGCCGTCCGGTCCGCCGCGACCAGACCACCGTCGTCTCGCGCTGGTTGCTGATCCCGACCGCGGCGAGCCCACGGGCGTCCGCGCCGACGTCGCGGAGTGCGACCCGGACGCAGGTTCGGACGCGCTCGAGGATTTCGTCGGCGTCGTGCTCCACCCAGCCTGGGCGCGGCGTGATCTGCGCATGCTCCAGCTGGTGGTTGGCGACGGGCTGCCCGGCGTGATCGAACAAGATGCAGCGGCTGCTCGTCGTTCCCTGGTCGATCGCCGCGACGAGCGAGCGAGGCGCCACTGTCATGGCACCGATGGTACGTCGAGGTCGGGTCGATCCGCCGAGAAAAGGGGGCGGATCGGTGCGGTTCAGTGGTCTTTCCGGCAGCGCGTCACTTGCCTATGATCGCCCGACCGAACGGTCGGCCATGTTCATCGAAGGAGCATCCGTGTCCCGAACCCCGCGTCTCTCGTTCATCGGCGTAGCCGCGATCGCGATCTCGCTGCTCGCTCCCGGCCTGGCGTCCGCCAATCATTCGTGGGGCGGATATCACTGGGCGCGGACCGCCAACCCATTCACGCTGAAGCTCGGCGATAACGTGTCACCGGCGTGGGACAGCGTCCTGGCCACGACATCTAGCGACTGGTCGAAGTCCACCGTCCTCGACACCGCGATCGTTCCTGGCGGCTCGCAGGGGCGGAACTGCAAGGCGACGACCGGTCGGGTCGAAGTCTGCGATGCGGCCTACGGGAACAACGGCTGGCTCGGCATCGCCTCGATCTCCATTACGGGCGGGGTGCACATCACCAAGGGCACGGTGAAGCTCAACGACACGTACTTCGCCGTGGCCCCGTACAACACGACTCCCTGGCGCAACCTGGTGAGCTGCCAGGAAGTTGGTCACACCTTCGGGCTGGACCATCAGGACACGAACTTCAACAACGCAAACCTCGGGACGTGCATGGACTACACGAGCGACCCGAGCACGAATCAGCATCCCAATCAGCACGACTATGACGAGCTCGTGACGATCTACAGCCACCTCGACTCGACGACGACGGTCGGAATGGCTGCGCCGGGCGGTTCGAGTGCGGCTGATGCCGCCGACTGGGGCGTGCTGGTGTCCTCGTCGCCGGGTGGTCACCTCTCAACCTTCGTGAAGGATCTTGGCGCCGGCGAGCTGATCATCACGTTCGTCATCTGGGCGTAACGCGCAGCTCCGGCTGAAACCTCAGAACCGGGTGGTCGCTCAGACGGCCACCCGGTTTCTTGATTCTCAACCGCAGTTCGCGCTTGCTGGATGTGGTGGCTCAGCCCAGTTGATGCGTTGACCTCCGGGCAACGATTGCGGTCGGAGGCCGCCGCTAGGTCTCGGGCGTTGACCGACGGGCAACGATTCGGGTTCGAACGGGCTCTTGCCCGCAGGTTACGCCGGCATTGGTGACCCTCGGTCACCAACAAGCGACGAGCGACACGTTTCGGGCGTCCACGGCGGGTCCCGAGGCGCCTTCGTGCCCGATTCGTTGACTCGGGGCCAACGCAGCAGGCTGACACGCCGCGCGAACGGCCCGTCGGGCAGAACCTCGACGCCAGCGCCACCGCGCCTCCATACGGGCTCCACACCCGAATCGCAGGATTCGAGGCAGATCGGATCCACGGATGGATCCGCCAAGCGTTCTCTGAAGGAGCTCAAACCCATGCGCCGCATCGTCCCCGCCATCCTGCTCATCGCCGTTCTGGCGATCGGAGGCGGACTCATCGCCAACGCCGCCTACCAGGCCGGCGTCAATACCGCGGTCACGACCGCCGTCGCCAACGGCAGCACGGTCGCCCCGGTCGTCCTCCCCGCCTACGGCTATGGCTACGGCTACGGCTGGCATCCCTTCGGCTTCGGCTTCGGGATCTTCGGTCTGCTGTTCACGCTGTTCTTCCTGTTCATCGTGTTCGGCCTGCTTCGGGCGATCATCTTCGGTAGCCGTCGCGGCTGGGGCCCGGGCCGCTGGGGCGGCCCCGGCGGACCTGGCGGCTGGGGCGGCCCCGGTGGCCCCGGCGGACCCGGCAGCCACGGCCACGGCCACGGCCAAGGCCAAGGCCAAGGCCACGAACGGAACCCGTGGATCGACCGCTTCGGCCCGAGCTTCGAAGAGTGGCATCGCCAGGCGCACGCCTCGGAGTCATCCAACGAGCCACCGGCATCGAATCAAGGTTCGAACCCGACCTGATCCCTGCCGTTCCCGCGCCCTCGGACGAGACCGTCCGGGGGCGCATCCGTTCTCCGGGGGGCGCATCCGTTCTCCGGGGGCCACGACCCGCTCTACGATGCTCACGATGAAGACCATCCTCGTCGTTGACGACGAACCCAAGATCGCTCAACTCGCCCGGGATTACCTGGAGCATGCGGGTTTCGATGTGCTTATCGTCGCCGACGGGCCCACTGCCCTGACCGCAGTCCGCCAGCGGCACCCGGACCTGGTGGTCCTGGACCTGGGCCTACCCGGCCTGGACGGTCTCGATGTGACGCGCGAGCTCCGCCGCGACTCGACGATCCCGATCGTCATGCTGACGGCGCGCGACGACGAGCTCGACAAGTTGCTCGGTTTGGAGCTCGGTGCGGACGACTACCTGACCAAGCCCTTCAGTCCGCGCGAGTTGGTTGCCCGTGTTCGCGCGGTCTTGCGACGGACGGAGACCGCCGCCGCGCCCAGCGACCTGATTCGAGCCGGCGATGTCGTCCTGGACGTGCCCCGAATGCGCGCCGAGGTGGCCGGGCGGGTCGTCGAGCTCACCGCGACCGAGTTCGGGTTGCTGAAGACGCTGGCCGCCAGCCCGGGCCGGATCTTCACGCGGTCGCAGCTCCTTGACGAGATCCGTGGTGTCGCGTTCGAGTCGTACGAGCGCGCGATCGACTCGCACATCAAGAACCTGCGCCGCAAGCTCGAGCCCGATCCGCGCGAGCCACGCTACGTCCTCACCGTCTACGGCGTCGGCTATCGATTCGCCGACGATCGGGCGGCGCGAGCATGAGCGAGCCCGGCGGGCCGCAGGATCAGGGGGCGCCGCGGGGCGGGGACCCTGCCAAGCACCGCGGTCCCCCGTGGGGACCGGGTCGGGGCGGACCCCCGTGGGGACCGGGTCGGGGCGGACCCCCGTGGGGACCGTGGCGTGCCGACG
>CAYLSK010000090.1:0-11101 GCA_964385975.1 uncultured Anaerolineaceae bacterium
CCCGCAGATCAACGTGGCCACGGTCCTCGACATCGTCATCGGCAGCATCACCTTCTCGGGTTCGCTCATCGCGTCGGGCAAGCTCCAGGGCCTCATTGCCGGAAAGCCCATCCAGATCCCGGGCGGGCGGTTCGTGACGATCGTCCTCGCCGCCACGACGGTCCTCGGTGCGGCCTACCTGTGGGCCGGCAACCTCAGCGTGCCGGTCATGCTCGTCATCCTCGCCGCGGCGCTCATCTTCGGAGTGACGATGGTCCTGCCGATCGGCGGAGCCGACATGCCGGTCGTGATCTCGCTGCTCAACTCCTTCACCGGGACGGCCGTGGCCATGGCTGGCTTCGTGCTTGGGAACGACGTGCTGATCATCGCCGGCGCCCTCGTCGGCGCCTCGGGCGCGATCCTGACGAAGTTGATGGCCGGCGCGATGAACCGCTCGGTCCTGAACATCATGATCGGCGGATTCGGTGGCGGCGAGGGGACGTTGACCGAAGTGGGGGTCGGCGGTTCCGTGCGAGCGATCGGCGCGGACGACGTCGCGATCCAGCTTGCCTACGCGCAGCACGTCATCGTGGTGCCAGGTTACGGGCTGGCCGTCGCCCAGGCGCAGCACGCGGTTCGCGAGCTGGCCGAGCTGCTCGAGTCGCGTGGCGTCGATGTCAAGTACGCCATCCATCCGGTGGCCGGCCGGATGCCGGGCCACATGAACGTCCTTCTGGCCGAGGCGAACGTGCCCTACCCGCAGCTCAAGGAGATGGACGACATCAACCCGGAGTTCGACCGGGCTGACGTCGCCCTCGTCGTCGGCGCGAACGACGTAACAAATCCGGCGGCGCGTCGGCCCGGATCGCCGGTTTCGGGGATGCCCATCCTCGACGTCGACAAGGCGAAGTCGATCGTGGTCATCAAGCGATCGATGGGTCGCGGTTACGCCGGCATCGACAACGAGCTCTACACGAACCCCAAGACCGGGATGCTCTTCGCCGACGCAAAGGACGGCCTGGCGGCGCTGACGGCGGCGGTCAAGGCGCTTTAACCGGAAGTCGGCCCGCGGTCCGGATGGAACGGAGTCTCGGTGGATCACCAGCCGTCCATCCGACGAAGGACCGGCTTGGAATCCGCCAGGAGAATGACCTCGACGGTCGGATGGGGTTCATGCGTGCCAATCGACACCGGAACCTGACTTCGTTCGTCGATTGGCGCATCAGCGATCCAGCACACCGGTCTGTGAGGGCTCGACACGACGCTCAGGCTCAGGTTTCGTTCCGCTGACCGAAGTAGCGGCGCTCCAAGGCGCGCAGCGGCCAGAGCGAAATGATCACGATCACGGTCGTGGCGATGGCCACGCCCCAGGCGCCGGCGCCGGCGGCCATGCCTACGGCGGCCACGACCCACAGGCTTGCGGCGGTGGTCAGGCCGTGGATCGTGCCCTGGCCTTTCAGGATCGAGCCGGCGCCCAGGAAGCCGATGCCGGTGACGATCTGGGCGGCCACGCGCCCTGGATCCGAGCCCTCACCGAACGAGTAGATCGATAGGACCGTGAACGCGGCCGCCCCGACGCAGACCAGGAGATGGGTACGGATCCCGGCGGGGTGATCGTGACGTTCGCGCTCGAACCCGATGGCGGCACCGAGGATTGCCGCACCGATCAGCCGCAGGGCGAGATCGAGCTGCAGGTTTGGATCGGACATCGCCCGAAGTCTAGCGCCGGTGGGAACCGGTTCACGAGCCTGATCAGACGATGGGATCCACCAACTCGATTCGGATCCGCTTGTTGATCCGCCCCTTGGACTCGTAACCCAACACCCGGATTCCGCCAACCTCCCGGGTATTGGCGACGTGGGTGCCGCCGTCGGCCTGCAGATCGAGACCCACGATCTCCACCGTTCGGATCTGCTCGATCCCCTCCGGCAGCAGGTTGATCTTGGTCCGTATCAGGTCCGGGATGGCGAAGGCCTCCTCGCGCGTGAGCACGGCGACCCGGACGTCGCGGGCCGCCGCCAGCTCCGCATTGACCGCGGCCTCGATCGAGTCCACCAGGTCGCCTGACATTCGCTCGAGCTCGAAATCCATCCGGCCGCTGCCCGGCTCCATGTTGCCGCCAGTCACGAGCGCGCGGTGATCGCGCCAGACGACCCCGCACAGCGCATGCAACGCGGTGTGGGTTCGCATCAAGGCGAGCCGTCGGGCCCAGTCGAGATCCACCTGCACGACGTCTCCCACCGCCGGCGGATCGCCACCGTCGGGCTCGAGCTCGTGCGCGATCTCGCCGCCAACCTTGCGCGCGCCGCGGATCGTCCACGATCGACCATCCGACGCGCGCAGGACGAGGCCGCGATCCGACGGCTGACCGCCACCGCCAGGGTAGAAGACGGTCCGGTCGAGGATCAACAGCGTCTCGTCCCCGCCCTCAACCGACGCGACGCGCGCCCCCACCGACCGGAGGTAAGCGTCCGAGTAACAGAGCTGCTCGCCGCTCGGGGTCATCGCGCCCAGTTCGCCCTACTGGACAATGAGGGTGCCGGTCATGGTCGGATGGACCGTGCACGCGAACGCGTAGGTTCCGGCATCCAGTGCGGGCACGTCGTAGGTCTTGGTGGACGGACCGGTCACGATCTCGCCCTTGTAGACCTCTGTGCCATTCGCGTCGCCCCTGTGGATCGCGACGTTGTGGGGAATGCCGGCGTCCTTGTTGTCGAAGGTGATCTGGAACGGCTGGCCGGCGGGCGCCGTGACGCCGGTCTGCTCGAAGGCGACCCCCACCGCGCTGATCGAGACGCCGCCGGCCGCAGCGCTGGCACTGGCACTCGCCGATTCGGAGGCCACGCCGCTCGGCGCGGGTGTGACCAATGGAGCAGGCGTGTAGGTCCAGCCGGGCGTTGAGGTCACACAGGCGGTAGTGCTGGCGCCGATCAGGGCGACCAGTGCGAGGAGCGACAGACGATGGGCGCGAAACATCGGGGAGGAGACCTTTCTGGGCCGCGGGTGACCGCGTTCGGAACAGCCAGGCGAATCTACCGTGCACGGCCCGCTTCTGTCGCGACGGGCGGTGCCGTCCGGAGTGGTCCTGGGTCCCAGATAGTACCGGTGGGCCATGACCTCCCCGTACGATCGGGTCGGTTGTTGAGGGCCGGTTCTCGACCTAGTCTCGTCCTCCACCTCATTCAGGACTGGTGGCCCTGGCCTCACCCATCAGATCGGAGCCCACCCAGATGGCCAACATCATCACCCGAACCAGACGACTTGCGCTCACGATCGGACCCCTTGTCGCGATCGCGCTGACACTCGCAGCCGGGCACAAGTGGTAAACCAACTCTAGCCACGCCTACCTCGTCCGGAGCCCATCCGGACGAGCGCACCGCGACCCGATCGAGACCCGGAGACCCTCCCTCCGGGTCTCGCGGCGTCTGGGACATGTTGCTCAAGCTAGCTCGGGCTGGTCAGGCCTAACCGAATCGCGATGGTCGCGGCCTCGACTCGCCCAGACACGGCCAGCTTGGCCAGGATGTTCCCGACGTGGACGCCGACGGTCTTCTGGCTGATGAACAGGCGCTCCCCGATCTCGCGGTTGGTGCGGCCCTGGGCGACGAGGGCGAGGACGTCCCGTTCCCTGGCGCTCAGCCCGAAGGTGTCTGGACGCTGCGGGGCGGCGGACGGATCGCCGGCGATCGCACGGACCAGCTCCGATTGACCGTCCTTGTCGGACGCGGATCGGGCGGCCGCCGGACCGACTGGCACGGCCGCCAGCGGTACACCAGTCGTGTCGTTGAGGAAGGCATCGACCGTTTCGGGCAGATTGATCCGGGCTCGTCCGGCGAGCTCACGGATCTCGCGCAGCAGCGGTCGAGCCTGCAGCTCGAGGGCGACCCGGGTCGCCTGCTCAATCGGTCGTTTCGCCGCGGCTCGGCCTGTCCGGCCGACGCCGGCCGATAGCGCCGCCTCGGCCTGCCGCCAGCGCGCCAGGGCCGCGTCGTAGGGCGCCGACAATTCCGTCCATGCGTCGGCGACATGCGCCCAAACGGCCGGGCGATCATCGCCTTCCAGCCGTCGCTGGTAAGCGCGAGCGGTCGCCAGGTAGGCCTCCGCGATCCGTCGTGATCCGGCCGATGGCGGTGCGGACCCCGCGCGGACCAGGCCCGCCGCCGTCGCGATCACGTCGGTCGTCCGCGCGCGCGCCGCGGCGAGTGGCGCGAGCTGGCGGCGTTCTCGGGCCTCGGCGCCAGAGGCTGCGTCGACCTGCGCCACCATCGCCGCCATCCGGGCGGCGAGGACCCATTCCTCGGTCGACTTGACGACCGCCCAGCCGCGCTCGACCGATCGGCTCGCGTCGCTGACATCGCCCCGCCACAGGGAGTAGGACGCGGCCACCAGGTAGTACGAGCCGGCCAGCTGTGGACCACGGAGGGCGTCGAATTCGAGGACAGTGTGACCGAGCAGCCGAGCGGCCGCATCGCCCGCCTCGGTCTCGATCTCCACGGCCGCCAGGAAGACCCAGGCGTCGAGAAAACCCACCCCGACCGGAGCCCAGCGCAGGGCCCGGAGGCAGAGCGAGCGGGCCTCCGGCCATCGACCCAGCAGGATCAGGGTCTCCGCAACGTTGCCGGCCAGGAAGTTGCCGTAGACCGCTTCGAGGCCAGCCAACCGCGCCTCCTCGATCCCTCGATAGGCGACCTCCACCGCCTCGGCCCGCCGACCGACCAGGTCGAGCACCGTCGTCAGGTTGGCCATGATTCGGAACAGCGCATCAGCGTCGTCGATGGCCCGGGCGCCGCTCTCGGCTTGGCGGAGCAGTTCGATCGCGCCTTCCGGATCGCTGCCCCACGCCATCGCCACCCCAAGCGTGGTCGTGGCGTGGATCTCATGAGATCGGGCGACGGGCTCGCAGGCACGGGCGACGCGGATCGCTTCCTTGGCCAGGCGTTGCCCCTCGGAGAAGACTCCGTCGAGGGTCTTGAGCCTGGCCAGCGCGGCGAGCACCTTCGCTCGCTCGGGGCTCGGTTCCCTGGGCACGAGCTCGACCGCCCGGCGAGCAGCCTGGATCGCTCCGGCTGGATCGCCGGCTGCCCCCCGCACGTTGGCCAGCCGTTCGTAGAGCAATCCCAGGCGTACCCGGTCGCGTCGCGCGTCCAGCCTCCCGACGGCTGCCTCGAGGTAGGCGCTCGCTCGTGAGGTGCGGCCGACGGCGAAGGCCGCCTCGGCGGCCCGGACCTGGAGCTCTGCGATGTCGGCCGTCGGATGGTTCGCTCTCCGGCGCGCACCGACTCCGGAGGTCGAGGGCTGGTGGACAGCCAGGGCCAGCTCAAGCGCCGCCAGCTCGTCGGCCGGAGCCCGTCGTTCAGACGCCTCCGCCGCCGCCTCGATCGCCGCCTCACGAGCACGTTGCGGCTCGTGGGCAGCCAGCCAGTAGCGCGCGGTTCCGACGGGCGGCCCGGCGAGGCCAGCCGCCAGCGCCACCTGGTGGCGCGTCCGCAGCATCGGCAGGAGGTCGCGTTCAACGGCCCGACCGATCGACTCATGACGGAAGACGAGCTCGTCATCTCGTTGCATGACGAAGCCGTGCTCCAACGCATCCGTGAGCCCGGCGCGCAGGTCCGCGTCCAGGACGCCGTCTCCATGACGGGGGGCGCTCGTGGAGCGGGGCGCCGATCGATCCGTCGCCGATTCGAAGGCGGCCGCCACGTTGGCCAGCTGCTGCGCCGTCATCGGGCGCCCGGCCGGGGCCATCAGCCGGAGCACGCGACGACACTCCGGCGAGCGAACGGCGATCCGGGCCATCACCAGGTCGTCGAATGAGTCGGTCAGCGAGGCCGTGGGGAGCTCGCGACGGGCCGCCAGCAATTCCTCGACCACAAGCGGAATCCCGCCGGAACGCTCGACCACGAGGAGGAGCAGGCTGGCTGAGGCACGCTCGCCCTCGATACCTTCGATCTGCGCGGCGAGGTCGTCGCGATCCAGGGGTGTCAAGGCCAGGCGGTCCACGCGGAGCGGCGCCGACGAGATCGCGGCGAGATCCTCGGTCCATGGATGGTCGCGGGGCACGACATCGGGCTGATCCGTCACCAGGATCGCCAACCGTTGGTCGCGGGCGATTCGGATGAGAAACGTGACCAGCGCTCGCGTCGCGGCATCGGAGCGGTGCAGATTCTCGAGAATCAGCGCGACAGGCTGTCGCTCACCGAGGCGACCCAGGACTCCAAGGATTCCCTCGAGGGTCCGCGCCTGGCGGCGCTCCGGCGCCGTCGACATCTCGGCGCCGGGCGGTTTCGCCCCAACCCTTGGCCCGAGATCCGGCAGGAGCCGCAGGAGATCGCCCGCGGCGGGCCCGAGGACCTCGTCCAGCTCCCGGTCGGGCAGGTTTCGCAGGCAAGGTCCGATCGCCCGGATCACCGGTCCGTATGGCGCGTCCGCCCCGGATGGCCAGGCTCCGCCGCGCAGGATCGTCCACGGGGCCGCGAGCTCGGCGACCCGGAAGATCGCCTCGTCCAGGAAGCGGGTCGCGCCCACGCCGGCCGTCCCGCCGATGATCAGCGACCGCGACCGACCACCAGCGACATCGTCGAGGACCGACGCGAGTCGCGCGAAGGCGACTTCCCGCCCCACGAACCGCGCGCTCGCGTACCTGCCGGGCATTTCCACATTCTAGGTGGCACGCAGTGCGCCGATCACCACTGTTTCGGAACCAGGACGGCTCGCGCCTTCGGAACTGGGCTAGGCTGCGCGGGTGACCGAAGGCCGGCGATCGCCGCATCCCGCCAACACGCTCAATGAGCTGCCCGGCGAGGAATGGCTCTACTTCACCAAGTCGCTGCTGACGACCGCCTACCCCTCCGAGTTGGGCCACGCCGCCCGGAAGGCTCACGGGGCGAACAAGCCGCCACGGTTGATGGCCCGGCTGATCGAATTCTTCAGCCGGACCGGTGAGCTGGTCCTCGACCCGTTCGCCGGGGTCGGTGGGACCCTGCTGGGGGCGGCGATCGCCCGCGGGCCACGGCGCGCCCTCGGCATCGAGCTGGACCCGCGCTGGGCGGCGGTCTACCAGCGGGTCGTCACCGACCTTGCCGCCGAGCGGGATGGCCGCGGACCGGAGCTGGCCGACCTGGGCCCTGCGGACCCCGGCGGGCGGCGAGGATTCGATCCGCGCGGCCTCGAACTACGGATCGGCGACGCGCTGGCCGTTCTGCCAACGCTCGATGAGGGATCGGTGGACCTGGTCGCCACGGACCCCCCGTACAACCTCCAGCTGCCGATGACGATGGCCGGCGGTGCCCTGTCAGAAGCACATGCCAACCGCCGGACCGACTACGCGATGATCACCAACTCCGCCGACGACCTGGCCAACGCGGCCGACTATCCGGCCTTCCTCGACCGAATGGGCGACGCCTTCGGAGAGCTCTACCGCGTCCTGCGCGAGGGGCGCTATGCCGTCGTGATCGTGCGCGATGCCTACCAGGGCGGTCGGTACCTGTTCACGGGCTCAGATCTGGCGGAACGGGCGGCCCGGACCGGGTTTGCGCCGAAGGGTGACCTGATCTGGTATCAGGCCGGGACTCGCCTGCGGCCGTACGGCTATCCGCACACCTTCGTGCCGAACATCGTCCATCAGCACATCCTGGTGCTGCGCAAGGAGCCGGTCGCGCGTCAGGCCTGGCGGCGGCGCGATTCCAGGTAGGCCTCCAGGACGTCCGTGTCCTCGTCGCCCTCACCCATCGTCCATGTCTCGGCCGCCAGGGGCATGGTGGCGATCGGTCGGTCGTCAGTCGGCGTTTCGTCGATGACCTCGCCGAGGGTCATGTTGTGGACCCACCCCTGGCGGCCATCCGGGCAGAGGATCAGCCAGTAGGCGCCATATTTCTCGAGCAGCTGGACCTCGTCGCCACGGTCCAGATAGCCAGTTTCGGTGCCACGAAGCTCATCGGGGGTATCGAGCATTCGGACGACCCGGAAGCGGATGAGACGCCGTTCGCGTCCGTCGAGGGGACCGACCAGACCTTGATCGAAGGTCAGCCGAGCAGCCGGTGTCGCATCTCGGATCGGATCGGCCTTGCGAGCCTGAAGCAGCGACGGTCGACGCCACCGCGGCAGCTGCGCCTCCGGATCATCGGCCTCGCCGAGCGCCGGAAGGGCCTGCGGGAACGTCCGAACACCCACACCGAGCGCGGCGACCGCGGCGAGCTGCTCGTCCGGGGCTGGCGGCTCGCCGGCTCGGCGGCGCTTGCCGAACAGCCCGAAGGCCATGGCCATTGCGACCGCGCCTGTCGCGGTGATGGCCGTGGGGCCGACGGTCATGCCACCGAACGATGGGCCGGACAAGCCGAGCGCGCTCAGGGCGCTGGTGAGTGGACCCCAGGTCCGCTGGCCGATGGACCCCGAGTCATTTGAAGGATCATCCGGTCCACTCGACGGGCTGCTCGGGCCGGCGCTGCCGTTCGACTCGCCGGCCGAGCCGATCACGGCGGCGATCGGCCCGTCCGACGGCGCCGGTGAGACGCTGCCGAACTGCTGGCCTCCGGAGGGCGTCGACCCATCGCCACTTCCAACCCTTGGCCCCGTCACGATCGGTAGCGAGGCACCGGGTGTCTCGCTGGCGCCGGGGCCCGACGTCGCGTTCGAATCGGCGGGAAGTGTCGGCGTTGGGCTCGGCAGCGATGTGCCGCTCGGCGTCGAACCCGGTGTCGGGGTGCTGACCGGGGTCGACGTGGTGGCCGGGGTCGGGGTCGCTCGCGGCGTCGAGGACGGGGTGGGCAGGGGTGTGGGAGTTGGCGTTGGCGCCGGTTTCGGAGTTGGAGTCGGCGTTGGGCTCGGTTGAGGTTTCGGAGTTGGAGTCGGCGTTGGGCTCGGTTGGGGCGTCGGAGTCGGGCTCGGTTGAGGCGTGGGGGTCGGCACCGGCGTCGGCGTGGGTGTGGGCAATGGGGTCGGCGTTGGCGTGGGAGGCGGCGGAGACGCGATCTCGACCGTCCCAGCCTCGAGCGTCGAGGCGAAGCGATCACGGCCGGCCGACTGGAACACAACGGCATTCGAGCCCGCCGGCAGCGTCCCGGACCACTGGAACTGGACGCCATCCTTCCAGGAGCCGGCGGAGAGCGCCGACATCGTGTGCGCCGGGCCGCCGCCAAAGGTGACCGAGACGTGGTCGGCGGCAGAGTCGTCGAGGCTGCGATACCAGACGGTGGCGACCACGACCGTCGTCGTCGTCCCGCTCCGTGGCGAGACCTCCGGGTTGGTCAGGCGGTTCGGGCCGCTCGTGGCGGTGACCGGGAGGACGAGCGTCAGCAGCAACAGCGACGCTGCGGCCATGGCCGCAGCCCACGACCATCGGTCGCGCGTTCCGCTGTGACGTCTGTTGACGAGCACTCGCAGCGCCTCCTCGCCCGGGACTCATAAACCCGGTGCGCTCGGAGGATGGTCCGACCCCTGGGGCCGGGCAATGGTACGGGGGTCCGGGTGTGGTCACGCTCTCAGGCGCCGGATGTCCCATCGCATATCGGTGGTGCGGCCAGCCACCACTGAGGTCGGGTCCGGTATGGTGTGGGTGGGCCGGTGGGCCGACCGGCGGGGGACGGTCAGCCGGATTGGTCATTGGCCGGTGACCATCGGTAGGGCATCGTTGGCCGCGATGGCACTCATCACGCCACACCGCCGGGCCCCCCGGCTTGGCATGCTCGTCGGCGATTCCATCTACGGCTCCCTGCTGACGGCGGCCGGCCTGGGGATGGCCTATCTCGTGCTGACCACGCCGCTCACCTCGGTGCTCTCGGCAAACCAGCTGTCAGGGGCGGGTCGGACGCCGATCGCCCTCGGGATCTGGTCGCTCTCCCTGATCGCGGGCGGCGCCTTGGTCTTCGCCGGGACGAACCGGTTGGCGGTGACACTGGCCAGGCTGAAGGTCCGAGGCGGGATTCGCGGTCCTGGTGCCGAGGCGCTCGCCTCGATGGCGGACGAGGTGGTCGTCGTCGCGGACGTCGTGCTGAATGAGGGTCGAGCGATCCCGGAGCTCGCCATCGGGCCCTTCGGCGCGGCGGTCATCCACGCCCTGCCATCGTCGCGAGACGTCCGCCAGGTGGGCGCATCCTGGGAGTTGCGCACGCACGACGGCTGGGTCCCCATGGAGAACCCGCTAGACCTGACCATGCGCGATGCGGAGCGGGTCCGCCGCTGGGTCTCGATGGCCGATCTCGACTTCGTCGTGCGCGTCTATGCAGCGTTGGTCGTCACGGACCAGTCGCTCCCACGCGCCGCCGCGTGCGCTGTCGTGACCCCCGACCAGCTGCCGGCCTGGATCGCGGTTCTGCCGCCCCAGCGCAGCCTGACCGCGGCCCGGCGCCTCCGCCTGCGTGCGCTCGCTACGCCATCGTCGACACCGACGACGCCGACCGCGGGCGGGTGGTAGGGGAGCCAGGACTCGAACCTGGAACCAGCGGGATATAAGCCCGCCGCTCTAACCGATTGAGCTACTCCCCCGCCGACTGCGGCACGCTCGGGATGCTACACCCGTCTCGGCACCATCCCGGTGGATCACTCGCGGCCCAGCAGGCGTCCGGCGATCGTCCGGAGGCTGAACGCCCGCGGCCGCAGCTGGCTCGAATCGGACCCCTCGGCCTTCTGGCGCCGCCGGTCCGTTCCTCCCGTCCCGTAGGCTCGGGCGGAAATGAAGGCCATCGAATCGAGCTCACCGACGGTCTGGTCGACTTCGAGCGGGAGCTGGTCCGGGTCGAATGGGCGGGGAGCCGCCGCGACCGGGGCCGGTGGTCGGGCATAGGCCGGTGCGCCGTAGAGCTTGGGCAGCGCCATGGGCTGTTCGTCGATGGACACGCGCGGACCTCGGACGATGGTGCCGGCGTGGACCCGGATACCCGGACGCGCCGTGATGGTTGCCCCCCGAGAGTACCGCGGATGGGCACTCGCGGGCTAGCCCATTCGGAAGTTGTGGCGCACATCCCAATATCTGACTGTGCCGGTCGGCCGGCGACCGCCCGAGTCCCCAGCCCTGCCGGTGGCGCTGCCCTGCTCGACACGCGAGCGTGATGCAGCGGCGCATCATTTGGGAGCGCTCCACGCTCAGCGGCCCGGCGTTTCAGGCAGAGTCTGGGGGGCGCCACGCACGAAT
>CAYLSK010000091.1:0-1146 GCA_964385975.1 uncultured Anaerolineaceae bacterium
CCGGAGGGGTCTCGTCGACCCCGACGACGTCCCCGAGGTCCCGGCCGAGCCCTATTGCGGATCGGCGTCTCGTACAGGAGCACCGGCTTCTGCGCCGGGTGATCCTGCTTCTCCTCCTCGGAGCCCGCCATGATCATCTTCGGGCTGGGCGCTCGCCAGATCGTCGACTGGTCGCGGCTGCCGTGTTCTCTCGGGCGAGGTCTTCGAGCAATGCGCGGAGGGCCTCATCGGCCGGTGCCAGTCCGGCCAGCAGCGCGGCCAACTGCTCCTGCTCGGCGGTCGCCATCGCCGCTAGGGGATCGTTCGAGGCGAGGACCAGCCGCTCCTCCCCTCGGACAGCTCGACGTAGGTCACCGGGACGGTCGGTTCGTGGCGGGCAAGAGCCAGCTCGATCCGGAGGTGCCGGTCGACGACGTTGCCGGTTGTCCGGTTAACCAAAACCTCGGCCACCCAGCCGACCTCGCCGAGGGCGCCCGCCAGCGCCCGCTGTTGCTCTTGCGGATGGCTCCGCCAGTTGCGCGGGTTGGGGACGAGGTCGGCCGGCGCCACGCCGGCGTGGCCGACGATCCGGTTGCGCCAGGCCGCGTCGCGAGCTGTGCGCGACTCGGTCGTCATCTCAAACCCCGGCCTTGCATCGCGGCGCGAACCGAGTGAGTGATGTCGATCGGGTCGCCAGATCGGCGGCCGCGAGCGAAAGGACGACGGACATGGCAGACCTGCGCAAATGCATCGGCTCGGCCCGGTTCGGGATCGCGGCCCACGAGGCTCCGGTCGAGGCCTTCCCGGTCCAGCCCAGCCAGGAGGACGGACTGGGACGCATGTGCAAACCCCATTGGAACGCGTACACGACGGCGCTGCGGAAGGCGGCAGCGGTCGCCAAGGCCGCAGACGCGCCGAAAGAGCCCGAGCCGGTCGAGCCAAAGGCGCGGCGGCCGAAGGGCCCTGCGCCCGAGCCGACCGTCGAGAGTGGGGAGGCCGGCGCCGCGTAACTGACCTGCAACAGATCCTCAGGCCCCGGGATCGTGCCCGGGGCCTTTCTTCGTGCGTCGGCTGGGCATCGGCGGCGGACGAATTCGCCCCGGTGGGACTGGCTCATGCCACGTACCACGCCAAGCTGGTGTCCTCAGACAGCGGGCGGGTCCCCAA
>CAYLSK010000091.1:1156-11079 GCA_964385975.1 uncultured Anaerolineaceae bacterium
GCGTCGTTTGGGACCACGACTTGCCGCTGCGTTGGCAGGCCGTCAGTTCGGGCCAACTAAGATGCCCACCCAGAGTCCGATGAACGCACCGATCATGAGCCCAGGGACCGTCGCCAAGGCGTCATGGGCAGGCCACGGGCGCGATCCCGGGGCCTTTGTTCGTTTGGCGGCTGAGCACGCGCCGTAGACGGATTGATCTCGCCGCGGCTGGCTCATGCCACATACCAGGCCAGGGTGTCGTCAAAAGACAGCGGGCGGGTCCCCGAATCCCCTTGGAGGCAATCCCGCTGTTTTGGACAAAGGGTCGCGTCGGCGTCATCGGCGATCTCCTGAGCGAGGTGGTCGCCCACATCGAAGCCTCCGAGGAGGCCAACCAGTGACTGCGGGGTGGCTGCCCCGTCCTGGCTCAACGCGGGACGGCCTTCACACGATGGCTTTATGGTGGTCGACCGGTACTCTATGGCCCGTTCCAGCGAGTTAGCGTCCTGGAGCCGGTCCCCGCGCCAGCCGCTCGATCATGCGCCGGAATAGGCCCGCCGGCTTGGGCTCGGACTCGCGCTCCTCGTCGGGCTCGGTCGGCTCGTCCCGGTAGTCTTCGGAGAGCGTCCGCATCGGCACGGGAACGGGCCTGGACGGGCCGAGGAACGCACCTGCGTTCCGTTCCGCACGCCTGGGCTTGGGTCGGTTCATTCCGCTCCATCGCGATCGGCCGCGGCAGCAAGCCGGCGGCGATCCGACCTCAAGTTGCTCGGGACACAACCTGACGTCAAGAGCCAACTGGCACGTCGTGGGCCCCTCCGCACCCCTCTAAGCGAACGCTCTCGACACCCGCGAGGGCGGCGAGACCTCGTCTGTATTGAGGCCGTCCGGACGTCGTGCGACGCTCCCGCAGCCATTGGACGAACAACCGTCCGCAAATCGCCCATGTCAGCGAGCCGCGAAACGCCATTCAGTTTCTCGAGCCAGGGCAGCCGCAGGGCCACTCAATCATCCAGCTGATGCGTGGCCTCTCGCTGAGACCGCGATCCCAGACCTTCGAGCACGACGTGGAGGCAGACGACATTGATCGGTGGGATTGACCGGGAACCAGTTCGGCTAATATAGTTGCATGCGCAACCGACCGGAAGTGAGGCCCGCCGATGACCACCTGGAAGATCGATCCGAATCACACCGATGTGCTCTTTTCGGCCAAGCACATGATGGTCACGACCGTACGCGGGAAGTTCCACCAGGTTGAGGGCGAGCTCGAGCTCGACGAAGCTGACTCGACTCGCTCGCGGGGAGAGATCCGGGCGGCGGCAGCGAGCCTTAACACCGGTGTCGAGATGCGCGACAACCACTTGCGCTCAGCCGATTTTCTCGATATCGAGCACTTCCCATGGGTGGTAGCCCGGACGACGGCCATCGAACGGGCTGACGACCGCTACCGCGTGGAGGCCGCGCTGACGATCCGCGACGAGACCCGTCCGGTGACGTTCGACGCGGAGTTCCTCGGCTTCTACCCCTCGATGCAAGGAGGCCGACGCGTGGGCTTCCACCTCGACGCGAGACTGATGCGGAAGGAATGGGGCCTCAACTGGAACATGGCACTCGAGGCCGGCGGATGGTTGGTGGGCGACGAAGTCCACCTCGAGGTCGACGTCGCGGCCGACGAGGTCACCGCGATCGAGTAGCCCTTCCTGGCAACGACGCTGGCGGAGCGAGCCGCGACGGGGAGGGCTCACCTAGCCGCCGCTGAATCCGCCAGATGGACGCCACATCGTGGAGATCGGGGCATTGTCGAGCACGGCGTGGAATCCACCGATCCGTTGGAAGCCCGCGCGCTCATATCGGTGATCGTTGCCGGGGTTGGTCGACTCCAGGTACGCGGGCAAACGGTCTGCATCGAACCAGGCAAGGTTCGCCGCGAGGAGTCGTTGGCCGATGCCCTGGCCGCGATGGTCCGGGTGGGTCGCGAGCAGGCTCAAGTAGGCATGCCGCTCACCGCGGGGGTGGTTGGATTCGAACCGTTGCCAGAGCTCGAACATTGCTCGCGCGGAAGCGGGCTCGAGCGACGTCCTGACGAGATGCTCGAGTGTCGCCTCCTGGCGATCCGAGAGGTCGGTACCCCCGGGTGTGATCCAGATCGAGACCGCCGACGCGTCCTCGGTCATGTGCACGGTCGAATAGCGGAGCGAACCCTCGACGTAGTGCTTCCAGTAGGCCGCGTGGTGGGTCGTGGAGCCATCGGGTCGTGCCAGGGCCACGCTCCAGACCGGATCGTGGAGGAATGCCAGGGTGAGCGTCGCGGTGACGCGGTCAACGTCATCGCGGGTCGCCGGGCGGGAGGGCAACGGAGCAGTCTCCATGTTGTGAGGATAGCCGTGCCGGTCCTCCATTTCGCTGCCGCGGCCCACTGTCGGGTGAATCGATCGCACGATCTTGACATCGCGCCGCCCTGGAACGGAATGACGGCCGGCCTGGGTCGCTTCGCGCTCCTCCGCTCGCATCCGGGTCGCGACGCCGCGCTCATCGACTACGATCGTCCCATGTCGGCCCTCCCAGTAGGCTTCGACGTCGGCGGACCGGTCCAGGCGGAGGTGTTCGTCGTCTGGCTCGCGGGCGACCACCTCGAGCTCACCGGTCCGTGCGGCGCGGCGCCGTGGCTGATCGAGCTCGGGCCGACCGAGCACCCCGTCGAGGTCGTGGACCGCATCGTGCGGGACGTCATCGGTGACCCGATGCTCGTCCACTCGACGTCGTGGCGCCGGACGAGGGATGCCGTGATCCTCAGTTTCGTCATCGTCATCGACGCGGCGCTCGTCGGGGGCATGGAGAGCGCGCCGATCGCGCGCGGCGAGCTCGCGAGGTCGTCCGCCACGGGTGCTCCACGGACGATCGCCTCCGCGCAGGTCATCGAGCACGGGCTGCGCCACATGGCCTGGCTCGCGATCGACGACCCCGTCGTCGCGGCCGAGCTCCCGCAGCCGTGGCGGGAGATGCTCAGCGAGTACGTGCCGGAGCCGTTCCGGAACCTCGGCTAGGGAGGTAACGATGCAGGAAGAACGACCGCTGACCGTCCGCTGCGCCTGCGGGTGGGAGGCCGTCGGGTCGGAGGACGAGGTCGTCGCGGCGACGCAGAAACACGGACGGAGGATCCACAACATGCTCCCCACGCGCGACGAGGTGCTGGCGATGGTCGTCGGGTCGGCCGATGGCGAGCCCGGGGCCGACCGGGCGGGTGACTCCCACTCCGTTCCGCGCTCCGGCTAGCTCGCAACTCGTTCCCGGAGCGTTCCATGCGACGGACGGCGCTTCGCCAAGAGTCCGATCCCGGCCGGAGATGTCTATCCCAGGCCAGAGCCTGAGATCAGTCGGGTGGAGGGCGGGGAACCCCGACGCGAGGGCGGGGCACGGCGAAGACGCCGATGAAGAGGGCGGCCCGTCCGACTCGTGGATCAGGGGCGGGTGCAGCGAACCGGCCATCGGCGTAGACATAGACGAATCGGCCGTCGACGGTTCGATCGGCCCGCTCGCGCAGGCCCGGGCCGTTCGTCTCGGGCTTGAGCGTGGCTGCATTCCATCGATCCGGGGAGATCGGGCTGGGCGCGCTGAACGTCCGCCCACCGTCGAGCGAAACCGCGTAGGCCTCTCCGATCGTCGGGATTTGACGCCCGACGCCGGTGCCCCGGGCGACGTCGGTAATGCCGCGCACGCCGACGAACACCCGTCCGTCGACCGCCGCGATGTTCGGCCGGTAGCTCGACTGCGCCAGCCCGTCGACGTCCCGCAGCGGCGGCAGCACAGCCCACGTCCAGGTGAGCCCGTGGTCGGTGCTCCTGCCCACGCGCACGGTCCCCCGTGGGCGTGCGGCGGGCTGATAGTCGGCGACCGCGAGGAACACCTCGCCCGAGCTCGGATCGACGTCGAGCCCGAGCGACCAGGTCGGATCGGTCAGATTGTCGATCGTACCTGGAGTGGCGGCATCAAGGGCCGTGTAGGCATTGCGGGCGAGGGTAACGGCCATCCTTGCCCGTCGCACCGCGAGCGTTCCGTTCGACCGATCGAGCTCGACCCGGGCGACCGCGAAGCCGACCCTTCCGACGTTGGCGAGGCTGCCCTTCCAGAAGATATGACGGCTGTCCCAGGTCCGGAGATTGGCTTGGAAGAACGCGACGTAGAGAGAGCCGTCGGGTGCAGTCCGGACCCGGTAGTCAATGCGCCAGGCGGCCGGATAGCGGGCCGGGGCAGGCGCGGCGGCGACTTCGGCGGCGCGCCAGGTCTGCCCGTAGTCGGACGAGGCCAGCACTCGCAACCCCGGCCCCTTCTTCGCATCGGCGAGCCAGTTGTAGGCGACATAGACCACGCCGTAGTTCGGGCTCGACGGGTCGCGGTCAACCGTGATGTCCGGGAACCCGCCGATCCAGGGTGGCGTGCGCCGCTCGACATAGAGCTTCGACCAGCTGGCGCCCTCATCGTCGGTCCAGGCGACGCTCAGGAGAAGGCCGTTGGCACCGATCGTCGCGTCGGTCCAGTACAGGCGCGCCGAGCTGGGTCGCGGACCGGGTCCCCAGGCGATCGCGGCGTGGATCCCCGGGCTGCGGCCCGAAGCGGCCCAGGGCGTGGCGGTCGCGTCGCGCCAGGTCATCCCTCCGTCGTGCGAGATCCGTAGTGCTGGGATGCTCAGCCCGGCGCCGTAGCGCTGGTAGACCACGGCGATCCTCTGGGGGTTGCTCGGATGCGTGGCCACGACGGGCTCGAAGCCGCGGTCGTACGGCGGGACGAGGCCGGCTGGCGGCGGACTCACGCGGGTCTCCCGGACGTAGAGATTCGCCGTCGATCCAGAGGAGGTCGAGCTCGTCGGTTCCTCGGCGGATGGACGCGCTGTAGCCGGTGGAACTGAAGCGGCGCTCGAGAGGACCTCCGAGGGAGCCCTCGAGCTCGTCGCCGGTTTCGGCACGGCTGTGGTTGCGCTCGTAGCTGGCGCACAGGACGCCACCGCCAGGGCGAGCAATCCAGCGAGGAGTCGCCCAGGGACAAACGGACGAGCACGCCGCCGCCGCCGTTGCGGCCCAGGCCGGTTTCCCCAGCTTGTCATTTGGTGCCTCCGGCGATTAGGACGTGCGAATCGGCCGCCTGTTACGAAAGTTCCGGGCGATGCGAAGGCGGCCGTCGACCCTCCGAATCCCCCTCGGGCGCCACTCGACCGTCGTCTGGCGCTCCCTGCTACCATCGCCGGCGATGGAGATCATGGGCATCCAGATCCGCACGATCGTGCAGGACAACGTCGCGACCCGGTGCGATGGCTGCCTCGAGATCATCGAAGGAACGCCCTGGCGGATCAACCTCCTGGACATCGTCGCGGCGGAGGCGCCGGTGGCCTGGACGGAGCGACCGGTCATCAACCCCGGGCCATTCCAGTTCCACTCCGACCCGGCCTGCGTTCATCGCTGGATGGCGGCCAAGGGTCACCTTTTCTGCCGGCGTGGCCAGGTCCGCGAGATCATGCGACCGGTCGCGATCCCGGGTGAGCCGCGACGCTTCGGTCTGTGTGACGGGATCCACCGCGACGCCCACGAGCTCGTCCCGGCCTGACCCTCGTCGGCGCCGCTTGACGAGGCCCTGGCACGGGCCTATCCTCCGCCCACCTGTACGAATCGTCTGTACCTAGATTCACCCAGGTTTGCGCCGCTTCCCACGGTCGACGGGCCGGTCTCCGAGCGTACCCCCCGATGCTCGCCCGGCCCGTCGACGCGAACCGCTTCCAGAGGCCGACGTGTCCGACACTCCAGCCGTCGCTCGCCCCCTCCCATCCAGCCGTGGCGGGACGGCCGGACGATGGTTGTCGCTCGGGCCAGCCAGCCGGCTCGTCGGCGTCGACCCCGACACGCTGCGCCGCTGGGCCGACGAAGGCCGGGTCGAGGTGTACGTCACGCCGGGGCGCCATCGAAGGTTCGACCGGCGCACGCTGGAACGCCTGGCTGCCAACGGACGTCGCGAGCCGCGCCCGCTGGCCAGCCTCGGAGCCAGCTCAGAGCGGCTGGCTCGCGCCTATCGCCGGAGCTATACGATCGGCGCGTCAGCCCGGCGGGTCGAGACCGACGATGGCATCGATCGCGAGCGCTACCGCCAGGACGGCCGCCAGTTGGTCGGGGCCCTGGTCGCCCATCTGGATGCCGAACCCACCGACGAGGCGGCCCGAGGCGCCGCTGAGGCGCAGGCCGCGGCCCTCGTGGACGACATGGCTCGGCGCCTGCGTCGCAGCGGGATGAGCCTGACCGAGGCCGTCGGCCTGTTCGTCGTGGCACGGCGGCCGTTCCTGGCGGAGCTCGCCGGCCTGGGCCGGCGCCGCGCACTCGATGCGGCGCGACTCGGCCGCCTCTATGAGGACGCGTCGGGTTTGCTCGATCGCCTATTGCTGAGACTCATCGACACCTACCAGGAGACGGCGTGACCGTGGACCCTCGGATCGTGCTCCCGGCGATCACCTCTATCCTCGCCCTCGTCTTCGCCGTGGCCCTGTTCGACCAGTGGCGCGAGCGGCGCGGCGGCTTCCAGCTGATCTGGACCTTCGGGATGCTCTTCTATGGCGTTGGGGCGGGCTGCGAGGCGCTGGGCGAGGCATTCGGATGGACCGATGCGCTCTTTCGTGGATGGTTCGCGTTCGGTGTCGCGACCCCGGCCTGGCTCGGGCTGGGGACGGCGTTTCTGCTGAATCGCACCAGGTTCGGATACACCTACGCCGCGCTGGTCGTGTTCAGCGCGATTCTCTCGTTCGTCGTGCGGGGGCGGTATCCGGACGCCGGTCTCGTCCCGGTCCTCGTCCTCTTCGGAGGTGTGATCTTCGCGATCGCGATCGCGATCGAGACGTACTTCCAGAATGAGCGCTGGCCGACGATCGCCGCACTGGGCGTCGTGGTCGCCACCGCGTCCATGTTCATCCTGGCAGCGACCCTGCCGCTGCACGTCGGCGACACGGCTGGCTCCGTCCGAACGCTCGCGGCGACGGCTGAACTGATGCCCGGGCCGGTACGGGTTCTTGCCTTGCCACTCACGATCCCCGGCGGTCTCGCGCTCCTCCTTGGTGCCGTCTTCTCAACCTATGTGTTCATGCCGAAGCATCGCGTCTTGCCATATTCGTTGGACCCCAACCAGCCGGGCGACCAATTCCTGTTCAACCTGTTGATCGCGCCCGTTGCGATCCTTGTGAACCTGGTCGCTTCGTTGCCGGGAGCTGCGCGCGCGCTGCTGAGTGGCAGGATCCACTCGCGGGTCCCAGCCACCATCCTCATTGCTTTCGGCGCATTCGTGCCCAATTTCACCGACAGCCTCGATCAGTGGGCAGCGGCGGGTCGGTTCGTGGGGCTGGTCTTGCTGTTCGTCGGTTTCCTCGTCTCGATCGAGGTCTTCCACGAGATCCGGATCCCGTTCACATCCGTCCGGCTGGGTGGGACCCGGCACGAGTCGGCCTGACCCGCGCGCCTGACCCGCGCGCCTGACCCGCTCCGCCGGCCCTACCATGGGCCGATGCCTGTCCCAAGTCGCTCGCCCATCGTGGGCGTCGCCGTCGTCCTGACCGCCGCCTCCCTCTTCGGGATGCTCGGGCCGCTCGCCCGGCTCGCCTACGACGCGGGGATGGAGCCGCTCGGGTTCGTGGCGTGGCGCGGCGCGATCGGCTTCGCTGCAACCCTGGCATTCGTTGGCTGGCGGGTCGGCCGTGGGCGCGAGCGGGTGGTGCGAGCCCGGGACCTCGATCGCGGTGCGCGTCTGAGCCTGGCGATTGCGGCGGCCATGGGCTTCACGCTCAATCTGGCCATGTTCATCGCCTTCGACCGGATCACGGTTGCCCTCGCGCTGCTCGGCTTCTACACGTATCCCGTCCTCGTGGCGGTCGCCAACGTCATCCTGGGACGCGAACCGATGGATCGATCCCGAATCGTCGCCCTGGTCCTCGCGGTCGGCGGGATGATCGCCGTCGTGGCCGCCCAACTCGACCCGGCGGCCGGCATCCGCTTCGATACGATCGGCTTCGGGCTCGCCCTGGGTGCTGCCTGCAGCCAGGCGGTCTTCGTGGTCCTCAGCCGGAGCGGGTACCGAGCGGTCCCGGCCGATCAGGCGATCTCCTTCGTCCTGGGGGTCACGGTGATCTGCTGTGGCGCCCTGGCCATCGCAACGGGTGCGGGCAGCACGCTCGCGCTCCCGATCCAGCAGCCGGCGGTCCTGCCGCTCCTCGCCTTCACCGGCCTCTTCGCCGCGGCCATCCCATCGATCCTGTTCCTCACGGGCATTCGCCTGGTCGGCGGGACGGGTGCCGGCATCCTGATGCTGTTCGAGCCGGTCGTCGGCGTCGCACTCGCCGCCTGGCTGCTCGCCGAGCGACTGACGCCGGTCCAGGTTGTCGGCGGACTGGCCATCCTTGGCGCGGCGCTGATCCTGCAGCGGTCGGCGCCTCCCGGAGGACGAGCCGTCAGCGCGCCGGCGGTCCAAGCCGAGGCCCCGGGCTCGGACGACCCGCAGGCGATGGCCCTGCACCTTCCGGGCGGATCGTGACCATGGACGGACCTCGGATCCGGGTTCTGCTGGTCGACGACCATGCCATGGTGCGCCGCGGGATGCGCGACTTCCTGGGCCTCTCGAACATCCTGGCCAAGCTCGGGCTGGCGAGCCGGACGCAGGCGGCGCTATACGCCGTGGAGCACCAGCTGGGCCCGGGCTCGTGAATGCTGGAACGGCCGACCGGGGCAGGGAACCGGCGTCGTTCGGCGTCACCGCGATGGGTCCGCCCGGCGCGCCGGCGATCGTCTTCGTTCACGGCACGCGTCTGAGTCGAGCTGCCTGGACGCCGCAACTCCAGGCCCTGAGCGACGAGTTCCGGACGATCGCGCTGGACCTGCCCGGTCACGGCGAGCGAGCCGGTGAGCAATTCAGCCTGAACGATGCGGCCGGCATCCTGGCGGGCACCATCCGCGACGAGGCGGCCGGCGAGCGCGCCGTGGTCGTCGGCCTGTCGCTGGGTGGTTATGTCGCGATGACGCTCGCGGCCAGCGAGCCCGCGCTCGTCCGCGGCCTGGTCATCGCCGGGGCGTCGGCGGAGCCCGTGGGCGTCAGCTCCCTGCCGTATCGAGCACTCGCCTGGGGGATGGCGCACTTCGCAGGGGCTCGCCTGGACCGGCTCAACGCCTGGTTCTTCCGGACTCGTTATCCGCCGGCGATCGCGGAGCCGATCATCGCCGGCGGATTCTGGTCGAGCGGTGGCGCACAAGCACTGCGCACGCTCCTGGGCCAGCGCTTTGCGCCTCGCCTGGCCGCCTATCCGGGCCCGACGCTGATCCTGAATGGCGAGCTGGATCTGCTCTTCCGGCTCTCCGCCGCGACATTCGCGGCCGCGGCACGCGATGCGCGGCGGGTTCGGCTGGCCGGCGCGATGCACCTGGCCAACCTCGATCGGCCGGCGGCGTTCAGCCTGGCCATTCGCGAATTCGCAAGGTCTCTGGAAGCGGGCTGAGAGGGGTCCGCCGGAGGCTCCGGGGTATACTTCGGCTCCAGCCCACCCTTTCATCGCGAGGTTCGATGCGCGTCCGCAAAGCCGTCTTCCCTGCCGCAGGCTGGGGTACCCGCTTCCTGCCGGCCACCAAGGCGCAGCCCAAGGAAATGCTGCCGCTGGTGGACAAGCCGATCATCCAGTACGCGGTGGAAGAGGCTGTCGCCGCCGGGATCGAGCAGGTCATCATCGTCACCTCCAGCCAGAAGCGCGCGATCGAGGACCACTTCGACCTCTCGTACGAGCTCGAGCACCTGCTCGAGGAGAAGGGCGACATCGAGATGCTCCGCCAGGTGCGGGCGATCAGCGACCTGGCCCAGATCGCATACATCCGCCAGAAGGAGCAGCTCGGCCTCGGTCATGCCGTCCTCATGGCCAAGGACCTGATCGGCCACGAGCCCTT
>CAYLSK010000092.1:0-11068 GCA_964385975.1 uncultured Anaerolineaceae bacterium
CGGCGCCGCGCTGGCGGCCGACCGCGTCGATCTCGTCGACGAAGACAATGCACGGCGAGTTGCGCTTGGCCTGGTCGAACAGGTCGCGAACGCGGCTGGCGCCGACACCGACGAACATCTCGACGAACTCCGAGCCGGAGATGCTGAAGAACGGAACGCCGGCCTCGCCCGCGACGGCTCGAGCCATCAGGGTCTTGCCGGTGCCGGGAGGTCCAATGAGCAGGACGCCGCGTGGGATCCGCGCGCCCAGCGAGTTGAACTTCTCCGGGTACTTCAGGAACTCGACGACTTCCTGGAGCTCCATCTTGGCCTCGTCCACCCCGGCCACGTCGTTGAACGTCACGACGGTCTTGTTGCCGAGGAACATGCGGGCCCGGCTCTTGCCGAACGAGAGGGCCTGGTTATTGGTGCCCTGGGCCTGACGCATCATGAAGAAGATGAAGCCGCCGATCACCAGCAGCGGCAGTAATCCCGTGAGCAGGAGTCCGAGCCACGACGTATCGGGGGCCTGTTTGACCGTGTAGATGTCGTCGGTGAGGGTGACGTTGCCACGATCCGCGGCTGCCCTGATGTCCGCAAGGACGTCGTGCAGACCGGCCAACCCTGGGGCGATGACGGTGTATGGAGTCCCGCTCTTGGGTGTCACGGTGAGCGTCGAGTCCTGCTGGGCGACCTTGGCGACCTGGCCGGTCTGGACCTTGGCGAGAAAGTCCGAATAGGCTGTTTCGCTGGCCGGCGACGACGACGACAGCCAGGTGAACAGCAGCGCCGCGGTGCCCACCACGAGCACCAGCATCACGATACCGTTCCGAAAAAACTTTGGGTTCAAGGAAAGCCTCCGGGTCGAGCGGGCGGCGGCCGTGCGTCGCCAATGCATCCGAGTATAGCGTCGAGCGTCATGACGCCCCCCTGACAGAGGTCATGGCCCTCATCCGTCGATACGGACGCGAGGCGGTACCGGATGGTGGCAACGCGACAGGTGAAGGATTCAAAACGACGGATCGCGTCGCGCGGGAACCGGAACGCCCCTCCGATTGGCTCGGGAGGGGCGTTCGCCGGGTTCAGAAGTTGGTAGCGGAGGGCGGATTTGAACCACCGACCAAGGGCTTATGAGTCCCCTGCTCTACCACTGAGCTACTCCGCCACGGGTCTCGGGCCCGATTCTAGCGCCGACGGCGAGGTTTGCGCCATCGTCGCGTTCGACTCCGTCAGCGAGCGGCTCCATGACGGCCGCGACCTTGCGGGCGGCATCCGGCGTGGAGACTCAGGACGGCGAAACGCAATCAGGCCGCGTCGAGCTCGATCAAGAGCGCGGCGGCCGTCTGCTCGAAGGCGCTGCTCAGGCGCTCGATCATCGGTTGGGAGCCCTCGACCGTCCCACTGCGGCCAAGCATCTCGAGCGCCTCCGCGGCTTCGGCCAGTGCACGGCACCCGAGGTTCATCGCGCTGCCCTTCAGGCGGTGCGCGCCGTTGAGCGTTGCCACGGCATCCTGGGCTGCCACCGACGCCCGAATCTGTTCGAGCTCCGCCGCGCCTTCGGTCAGGAAGACGCTGATGAGCTCGGCCATGAACCCGCCCGACGTCGGGCCGCCGAGTGCCCGCAGCTCATCCAGCTGGGTACGATCGACGAGCATCAAGCTGACCGGCCCCTCGGCCTCGCGTGTCGGCTCGGAGGCGTCGTCGGCGACGTCCGCACCGGTCGATATGTCGTCGGGATCGACCTGGACCTTCGGCAGCCACTGGCTGACCGCGGCTGTCAGCTCGTCAGGGCGAACCGGCTTCGTCAGGTAGCCATCCATCCCGGCTTCGAGGCAGCGCTCGCGATCGCCCGCCAGGGCATTGGCCGTCATCGCCACCACGGGTGTCCGGCGCCCGTCGCCTTCCCGCTTGCGCAGCAGCCGGGTCGCGTCGAAGCCATCGAGCTCCGGCATTTGACAGTCCATCAGCACGAGGTCGTAGCGGGTCGCTTCCAGCGCCTCCAACGCCTTCAGGCCATTGACTGCGACGTCCACGCGGCAGCCGACCCGCTCCAGGATCTTGACCGCAATCCGCTGGTTCACCTCGTTGTCCTCGGCCAGCAGGATCCGCGCGCGAGTGTGAGAGCGCGCCTCGATCAGGGTGTGCCGAGTCACCAGCGTCCGAGTCGATTGACGCAGGCTCCCGTGGGTGACCTCGCCGGCCCCCGAACCGCCCGACAGGACCGTCGCCAGGCAGCGCTTCAGATGACCTTCGCGAACGGGCTTCGTGAGGTAGCCCGCGACCCCGGCCGCCTGTGCGGCGGCGGCATGGCCGCGCTGGCCCAGCGAGGTCAGGATGACGAGCGGGATCGACGTGTGCGCCGGGTTGGCCTTGATGGCCGCAGCCAGCTGCAGCCCATCCATGCCCGGCATCTGCAGATCGAGGATGGCGAGATCGAACGTGGTCCCGCTCTCGCTCGCCGTGGCCAGCTCGCGGAGCGCCTCGGCGCCGCCAGCTGCGACCGTTGCGAGCATCCCCCAGGCCGAGACCTGGTGATCGAGGATTCGACGATTCGTGGCGTTGTCGTCCACGATCAGAATTCGACGGCCGCTCAGCGCCGGCAGCGGGCCGTCGTCTTCGAGGATCGCGTCGGAGGGCTCGAAGTGGGAAGTGAACCAGAACGTGCTGCCGGAGCCCGGAGTGCTCTCGACTTCGATCTGGCCACCCATCAGACCGACGAGTTGGCGCGAGATGGAGAGGCCCAACCCAGTGCCGCCGTACCTGCGAGTCGTCGACATGTCCGCCTGATTGAACGGCTGAAAGAGTGACTCTTGGGCGGACTCACTGATCCCGATGCCGGTATCGGTCACCGAGAAGCGCAGGACCACCGGCCGATCCGCGTCGGCCTCCGGAGCATCCTCCTCGCGAGTCACCGATACGACGACTTCACCCGAGTCCGTGAACTTGATGGCGTTGCCACCCAGGTTGGTGAGGATCTGGCGCAGCCGACCTGGATCGCCGCGAACGGCCGGCGGCAGGTTTGCATCGACGACGCTGATCAGCTCGAGGCCCTTGGAGTGGGCACGCTCGGCGAGCAGGTCGAGGACCTCTTCGACAACGGTCCGGGGCTGGAAGTCGATGGTCTCGAGCTCCATCTTGCCGGCTTCGTTCTTCGAGAAGTCGAGGATGTCGTTGATGATCTGGAGCAGTGACTCGCCCGAGACGCGGACGGTCTCCGCGTAGTCACGCTGCTCGACCGTCAGGTCCGTTTCAAGGAGCAGGCCGGTCATCCCGATCACCCCATTCATCGGCGTGCGGATCTCGTGGCTCATGGTGGCCAGGAACTCGCCCTTGATCCGGGCGGCCTGGGCGGCAGCGTCGGCCAGGGCATGCTCGCGCTCCGCCACGCGCTGCAGCTCGCGGTTCGTCGAGGTCAGTCGGTTCAAGCCGATGGCCCCAAGGAATAGCATCAACAGGAGTAGCGGCCCGACGGTGACGAGCAGGTTCAGGCGCGCTCGGTCGGCATCGGCGTACAGCTCACTGGCAGGGCTGATCGCCGCGATGATCCGGTCCGAGTCGGCGACCGCGGTATAGCTTGCGCGGAACGAGATGCCGTCTTCGGTGAAGGTGACGCTGCCCGAGTCACCGCCGAGCATCGTCGCGACGGCGGCGCGCCACGAGTCCGAGCCGGACTTCGCGGCCATCGGGAAGTCCCCGCGGTTCGGGTCACTCGAGAAGCCCTGGGACGTGCGGAAGGCGGCGAGCTGCGGGTGGGACAGCAGGCGCCCGGATCGATCGAGCAGGATGCTGTAGCTGCTTCCGCCGAAGGGCGTCGCGGCGAGATCGTCCACGAACCGCGCGATCGGGATCTCGAAGTGGAGGATGCCGGCGTGCTCACCGTTGGCCAGGACGATCGGCGTCGCGGTCCCGATGACCCATCGACTCGAGTCCGGGGAGACGTACGGAGCGGACTGGAAGAAGGCGTCGTCGGCCAGCGGAAGCGTCGGCAAGACCGCCGGATTGTTCGGACGCTCGTCCGGAGACAGGTCCGCGACCGGCGCGACGCCCTTTCCGCCCACCCACCGGGCGGCCTCGAGACCGCTGGCACGGATCAGGCAGATCTCATCGACCTGGTAGCGCTCGCCCAGGTAGACGATGGCGGACTCGACCAGCCGCCGATCTGCGAGCAGCAACTGACCCGTGGTGTCAGCCAGCGCCTTCTCGAAGATGACATTGCGCCGCGCCAGGCGGATGTCCCGCGACGCGGCGACCATGAGCTCTCGGAGTGCGCCGGCCTGGCGCGTCGCCTGGCGATCGAGGCGGCCATCAGCTTCGCGGGCCATCTGGTCGCTCACCCCGGTGACGGTGACAACGCCCACGACGCTGATCAAAGCAATGATCGCGATCGCGATGAGGACCATCGGATTTCGTTTGGACGTGAACCGTCGGCGCATCACGCGGCCTCCATGGCATCTTCAAAGACGAGAACTCGGTTGCGCCCGAGCGCCTTGGCTCGATACAGCGCGACGTCCGCGCGACGCAGCCATTCGTCGACCGCGAGAGGTCTCGCGGCGGTCGATTCAGCGATACCGCCGCTGATCGTGACGACGCCGGACGGCGGATTGTCCGGGTGCGGCAGGGCCAGATCCTGGACGGCGACGCGAAGCCGGTCGAGGGCCGTCGTGGCCGTGACCAGGGTCTGTTCGGGAAGCAAGATCAGGAACTCCTCGCCGCCATATCGATAGACCATGTCACCCGCCCGGACGGCTCCGGCGAGCCCCTGAGCCACGGTGCGCAGGGCTTCGTCGCCGGCCGGGTGACCGAGCTGGTCGTTGTAACGCTTGAAGTAGTCGATGTCGTACATCGCCAGGCAGTAGCTGTGCCCGTAGCGTTCGACCCGGGCAGCCGCACCGGCCAGGTCCTCGCTCAGGCGAAGCCGGTTGCCGAGCAGGGTCAGCGGATCACGCCGGGCGTCGTCGTGGAGGAGGCTGTTCAGTCTCACCAACTTCGAGCGCTGATCGCGCAGCTCGTCGTGCAGGGCCGTTACCCGCCGGGCGGCAATCAGCGTCGCCTCGAGGGCGACCCGGTCAAGCGGCTTGACCATGAAGTCGTCCGCTCCGGCAGTCATCGCCGTGACGGCGTGCTCGACCTCGGTCATCGCGGTGAGCAGCACGAAGTAGGCGTAGCGGTCGGCATCGTGCGTCCGGATCCGGCGGCACAGCTCGATCCCGTCGACACCTGGCATCAGCCAGTCGCTCAGGACGACATCGGGTTGGAACGAGAGGAAGCGCTCCCATGCCTCCTGGCCGTCGGCCGCGGTAACAGTCTCGTGACCGAGGGAGGCCAGTGCCTTCTCGAGGATCAGCCGGGGCACGGCACTGTCGTCCGCGATCAGAACCTTCACCTGGCACCTCATGACGGTCACCAGACGGGTCCGTGCGGCGACGCACCGGTATTTCACACGTTCGCGGGTACCAGTGGCTATCGCTCGGAGGTCCGGGGTGCAGGCCTCATCCCACCCCCTGTTGTCGGTCAGTCGCCCGAGCCGAAGAGCAGGGTCAACCAGCGTTCGAGTGGACTGAGCGTCGCCGGCGCCCCGACCCGAAGCCCGGCCGATCCGGGAGCGTCGGACGGCAGCGGAGGCGCGCCGGGATCGAGGGTGAAGGCGATCTCGTTGTGTCCGCCCAGACCGTAAGCGCGCGCCTGCAGGAGAACGAAACGGGACTGCTGAATCCGCGCGAGCTCACGGTCCAGGGCCGCCACCTGGGCGTGGCGTGTCGCATTGTCAGCCATGATCGCCTCCGCCCGGGCCGAGGCCGCCGAGGCGTCGCCGACCTGACGGGCGAACAGCACGATGATCCAGACGGCCACCAGGGCGCCGAGCAGCGTGGCCATCCTGCGCTGGCTGATGCCGGCGATCGGAAGGGCCGCGAGATCGGGTCCACCAGAGCCGGCGACCGGTTCATTCAGTGAGCCCTCGATCTCGTCGTCGGGAGCGTCTTCGGGCGGCGCTGGCGCGATCCGGCGAACCATCCGAGGGAGCGTAGCTACGCTCCTTTGCGGTGTCAACTCGGCCGCGTGTGACAACCAAGCTGTCACACCGCACGGCGATCGTCTGCTAGACTCGCGCTGTTTCGCACACCTGTTCTGTTTCAGAGGCGACACCGATGCGCACTTACGCTCCCAGCGACACAGCCTCGGTCCTGGAGGCCTTGCTGGCCGAGCCATCGATCGCTCGCGGTGTCGTTCATCACGCCGTCCTGCCGGCCAGACCCGCTGAGCACGGGGACTTCCCAGGCTGGCTCGACCCACGCATCGCGGCCGGCCTGGCCGGACGCGGCATCAAGCGTCCGTACATCCACCAGGCCGAGGCGATCGAGGTCGCCCGCGCCGGCCAGGACGTCGTGGTGGTCACGCCAACCGCGTCCGGCAAGACCCTCTGCTACGCGCTGCCGATCCTCCAGGCAATCGCCGAGGACCCGGCCGCCCGTGCGCTGCTCCTCTTCCCGACCAAGGCCCTCAGCCAGGATCAGGTTGCTGAATTCGGTGAGCTCTCGATGGCCTCAGGGCTACGCGTGTCCGCCTCCACCTACGACGGCGACACACCTGCCCCGATCCGGGCAGCCATCCGGAGTGCGGGTCAGGTGGTGGTGACCAACCCGGACATGCTCCACGCCGCAATCCTCCCCCACCACACGAAGTGGTTCCAGCTCTTCGAACAGCTCCGCTACATCGTCATCGACGAGCTCCACACCTACCGCGGCGTCTTCGGTGGGCACGTTGCCAATGTGCTCCGCCGGCTCCTCCGGATCTGCGCTCACTACGGCAGCCATCCGGTGATCATCTGCTGCTCGGCCACGATCGGGAATCCTGGCGAGCTCGCCGAGGCGCTGACCGGACGCCCCGCTCGTGTCCTGACCCGGAACGGTGCGCCGGCGGGTGAACGCCACGTCCTGCTCGTCGATCCGCCATTGCTGGACCCCGCCAGCGGAGCCCGCGGCTCGGCCATCACGCTCGCGCAACGCTGGGCCCTGCCGTTCCTGCGAGCCGGTCGCCAGACCATCGTCTTCGGCCGTTCTCGGGTCGCCGTCGAGCTGCTGCTGAGCGGCCTGCGCGAATCCCTTCGTGAAGGCCGTGGACCGCGCAGCCGCGTCCGCGGCTACCGGGGCGGCTACCTGCCCACGGAGCGGCGCGCCATCGAACGCGGGCTACGCGACGGCGAGATCCTGGGGGTCGTCGCCACAAATGCCCTCGAGCTCGGAGTGGACATCGGGCGTCTGGACGCCGCCATCGTGGCCGGCTACCCGGGCTCGATCGCCGCGACCTGGCAGCAGTTCGGCCGGTCGGGGCGACGGGCTGGAACGAGCGTGGCGGTCCTGGTCGCGTCGGCCGCCCCGGTCGATCAATACGTCATCCACCATCCCGAGTTCCTGCTCGATGGCACGCCCGAGGAGGCACGGCTGGACCCGGACAACCTGCACGTTCTCCTCGCGCACCTTCGCGCCGCGGCCTTCGAGCTCCCGTTCGAGCCGGGCGAACAATTCGGCCCGAACGCCGCCGACGACCTGCTGGCCTTCCTCGGCGAGGAGGGTCACGTCCGGCAGGCCGGCGACGGACGCTGGTACTGGTCGAGCGAGAACTTCCCGGCCTCCGAGATCTCGCTGCGGACGGCCGCTCGCGAGAACGTCGTGATCATCGACACCACACCCGATCGGCCGCAGGTCATCGGCGAGGTGGACCTGTTCGCCGCCCAGACGCTGGTCCACGAGGACGCGATCTACCTCCATGAGTCGGCCCAGTTCCACGTCGACCGCCTCGACTGGGACGAGCGCAAGGCCTACGTCCGGCGGGTCGACGTCGACCACTACACGCAAGCCGACCGGGCGGTCACGCTCAAGCCACTCGACGTCTTCGCCGAAGCGCCGGCCGTCGGGGGCCGGCGCCAGCATGGCGAGGTGATGGTGGCCAGCCTCGCGAGCATCTTCAAGAAGCTGAAGTTCGTCACCAATGAGAACCTCGGCTGGGGGCGGATCCACCTCCCGGAGATCGAGCTGCAGACAACGGCCTACTGGCTGACCGCCGACGAGGCCCGTCCACGCTGGCGGCACCAGGAGCTCGACATCGCACTGCTCGGCGTGGGCCGGGCCCTGCAGACCGTTGCGAGCGTGCTGCTGATGGTGGACCCGCGTGACCTCGGTCTGGTGACCCAGGTTCGCTCGCCGCATTCGGAGCAGCCCACCATCTACCTGTACGAGGCCGTTCCCGGCGGGATCGGCCTCGCCGAACGACTGTGGGAACGGCACGCCAGCTTGCTCGTGGCCGCGGCCGACCTGATCGCCGGATGCGGCTGCGACGCCGGCTGTCCTGCCTGCACCGGCCCGCGCCTCGAGCCCGATGTCGACGCCCGGGCGCTGGCGCTCCGCCTGCTGACCGAGCTCGGCGCTCCCGTCGCCTCCGCCGCAGCCTGAGACAGAAACCGTGATCGACGGCGGGTCGACCCTGGCGCACCGGCTCGAGCGCTACCGTGCGGCCACCTCGTCGGCGCCCCCGCGGCCGAATGCAGCTGGCGACGGGACGGATCTCGCGATGCGCCTCGCGGCAGCCCTGGACGGCGAGCTGGTGCGCAGCGCGGAAGGAGTGATCGTCCGATGCGAGGCGCCGTCCCGATCCATCGTGATCGATCGAGCGCGGCTCGCGTCGCTCCCCGGCCAACCGCCGCCTCACGCGCGGCTTGTTTGCCTCGACACCGAGACAACTGGACTCGCGACCGCCGCCGGAACGGTCGCCTTCCTGATCGGATTGGGCTGGTGGGAGGGCGATCGATTCCGCCAGGTTCAGCTGCTGCTCCCAGACCATGCCGACGAGCGCGCGCTGCTGACGGCCCTCGCCGCCATGATTGCCTCGAGCGCCTGGCTCGTCACCTACAACGGCCGTGGCTTTGACTGGCCGCTCCTCGTCGCCCGCTACCGCCTCGCCCGCCGCTCCGCTCCGGTGCACGACGGTCACCTGGACCTTCTGCCGATCGTCCGACGCCTCTTCCGACACCGGATGGTCGATGCCAGGCTCCGGACCGCCGAACTACAGCTGCTGGGGCTCCATCGGGTCGGGGACGTCGAGGGCTGGGAGATCCCGGGCCGCTATCTGCGCTTCCTGCGGAGCGGATCGGCCACCGAGCTCGTCGAGGTGGTTCGGCACAACGACCAGGACGTTCGCTCGCTCGCGCGGCTGCTCGTTCATCTGGAAGCGCAACTCGGCGATCCAGAACGGCGGGCCGCGGCCGAACCTGGCGATCTGGCCGGCCTCGCCCGCGCGTTCGCGCGGGAGCACAGGCTGGCTGAAGCGCTGGCCTGTCTCAACGCCGCCTCGGACCGGGCAGACGAGGCGGCGCCGTCGAAGACTGCCCGGCCAGCGCCCATCCCCACGAACTTCGACGAGGACCCATGGTGGTCGCCACGGCGCCCTCCCGACTTCGGTGGGGTGCCACGTCGGCTGCGGGAGCCGCTCGGGCCGCCCCGGACAGCGGCCCTCGACGATCCCTGGACCTCCGAGCGCATCGCGATCGACCGGGCGCACCTCCTTCGTCGCCTCGGCCGGTACTCCGAGGCGTCCGGCATCTGGGAGTCGCTGGCCGTTGGCACAGGCCGAACCGCGATCATCGCGGCGATCGAGCTGGCGAAGCTTCAGGAGCATCGGCTGCGAGACCGGGTCGCCGCGCTAGGCACGGTCGTCCGTGGCCTGTCCATCGTCGAGCGCCGGCGGCGGCTCGGACGACCCGAACCCGGGCTCGAGGTCGATCTCGTCCGGCGCGAGAACCGCCTTCGGCGACGTGCAGCCGCCACCGCCCGCCGCTCGGTCGCCTAATCGGCGTTGTCCCCGTAACGACTGCCATGGCGCCCGGCCTAGCGCAGCCCGTCCAACTCACTGGCGTTCGCTGCGTCCGCGTCCAGCCCGACGACCGCGGCGGTCCGGAGCCCGAGTCGGGCTGTGGTCAGCGCCGCATAGGTGGCGCCGCCGCCGAGCCGCCAACCCCGCGGGTCATCGTCGGTAATGTCGCGGCTCGCCGAACCGACGTGCAAGACCTCGATCGCCGGGTCGGTCATGGTCTCCTCATGCCGGGCTCATCGAAACTCGGTCGTATACTGCCCGCCCGACCCTGACCGAACGATGGAGTTGACGTGTTCTTCTACGAGCTGCACGAGGGTGACAACGAGGTCTACTCGGACGTCCTCGTGGTCAGCGAGTCCGAGTGGGAGCCTGACGAGTTCTTCCAGCTTGTTCAGACGATCCGCCGCCGGATCCAGCACGGGTACAGCCACGATACCCTCGTCGAGGCGATCGCCGTGGAGCTGGAGCGCGACCACGGCTTTATCTACGTCAGCGACGATGCGCTGACCGCGGCCGTCAATGTGTCGACCGAAGAGAGCGAGAACTCCCTGACCCGGCTCGAGGTGGAGCTGGCCGAGGCCGAGGACGACGACGATGATGACGACGAGGACGGAGCAGACTACCGGGCCATCCTGGCCGACCTCGACCCGAACGGCGACCGGCTGAACTGACCCGGCGGCTGGGCTGGCTCAGCGGCTGAACAGAATCTCGACGACGTCGCCGTCGCGCACCCGGTAGGTCTTGCCCTCGGAGCGCAGTCGACCGGCCCTCCGTGCCTCGGCCATGGAACCGAGCTTGACGAGATCCTCGTAGGCGACCGTCTCGGCCCGGATGAACCCCCTGGCCAGGTCGCTGTGGATCGCTCCCGCGGCGTCGACCGCGGCTGCGCCATCGTGGATCGGCCAAGCGCGTACCTCGTCCGGTCCGGCGGTCAGGAACGAAATCAGGCCGAGCAGCCGATAGGAAAGGGCGATCACCCGATCCAGTCCGGATTCGGCGATCCCGAGCTCCTCCATGAAGACCGCGGCCTCGTCAGTCTCCAGCTCGCCGAGCTCCATCTCGATCCTGGCGGAGAGTGCCTCGACCAGCGCGTGCCGGTGGCCGTAGCCGGCCGCAACCCGGGCGACCAGGGTCGGCGCCGACGAGATCTCGTTATCGCCGACGTTGAGCAGGACCAGGACGGGCTTCTGGGTCAGGAAGCGGAAGCCACGGATCTGCTTTTCCT
>CAYLSK010000093.1:0-263 GCA_964385975.1 uncultured Anaerolineaceae bacterium
TGATGACCGCCGTCAGGCCCTCGCGGACGTCGTCGCCGGAAAGGTTGGTGTCGGAGTCCTTGAGGACGGCTGCACGCCGGGCCCAGTCGTTCAGCGAGCTGGTCAGGGCCGCCCGGAAGCCGGTGACATGCGTGCCGCCATCCACGGTGTTGATGTTGTTGGCGAATGCGAGCACGTTCTCGGTGTAGGAGTCGTTGTACTGGAGGGCGACCTCGACCGCGGTTCCGCCTTCGCGCCGTTCGACGTAGATCGGCCGCGTCTGG
>CAYLSK010000093.1:273-11004 GCA_964385975.1 uncultured Anaerolineaceae bacterium
AGGTGGCGCACGAACGACCGCAGACCACCCTCGAAATAGAACGAGCGCTCGCGGTCAATGCGCTCGTCTATGAAGGTGATCCACACGCCCTTGGTCAGATAGGCAGACTCGCGCAGGCGCTGGCTGATCAGCTCGAATGAGTAGTCGATCGTTTCGAACATCTCGGCGTCGGCCTTGAAGCTGGTCTTCGTGCCGCGGCGAGAGCCCTGCGGCCCGACCTTCTGGACGGGAGTCTTGGGCTTGCCGCGCTCGTACTCCTGAGCCCAGATGTGGCCGTCCCTGGCGGATTCAACCCGCATCCACGACGACAGCGCGTTGACGACGCTGACGCCGACGCCGTGAAGACCACCCGACACCTTGTAGCCTCCACCGCCGAACTTCCCGCCGGAATGCAGGACCGTGTGCACGACTTCGAGCGCATCCTTCCCGGTCGAGTGCTTGCCGACAGGTACGCCGCGGCCGTTGTCCTCGACGGTCACGACGTCGTCTGTTCGGATCGTGACCTTGATGACCGATGCCTGGCCGGCCATCGCCTCGTCGATCGAGTTGTCGACGACCTCCCAGACCAGGTGGTGCAGGCCGCGGTCGTCCGTCGACCCGATGTACATCCCTGGCCGCCGCCGGACCGCCTCCAGCCCCTCGAGGACCTGGATGCTGGCCGCCGTGTAGTCGGAGCCGCCGGGGCGCGCGCGCTTGCGGCCGTTCGTGGCGGCCGCGGCGGTCGTGCTGATGGCGTCTTCGGTCACGCAGTTCCTCCGGTCAGGCGGTCGTAGAGTCGTCCCAGTTCCTCATCGCTGTAGTACTCGATCACGATGCGGCCACCACGCCGCGATCGGGCGAGGCTGACCTTGGTCCCGAGGGCGCGACGAAGATCCTCTTCGACTCGCTCCAGATCGGGATCGCTCTTGCGGACGGGCGCGGATTCCTCGGGCGTGGCGCGCGGCTCGCGTAGCCGCCGCACCAGCTCCTCGGTTTGCCGGACCGACAGTTCTTGCCCGACGACCGAATCGAGCACTCGTGCCTGGAGCTCCGGCGCGATCCCGCCGAGCGCCCGCCCGTGGCCTTCGCTCAACCGGCCGTCGGCGACTGCTGCCTGCGCTTCCGGGGCGAGATCGAGCAATCGGAGGGTATTGGCGACGGTGGAGCGCGCCCGACCGACACGGTTGGCCACGTCGTCGTGGGTGAAGCCGAAACGGTTGATGAGCTGGCGGTACGCGTCGGCGGTCTCGAGCGGATCGAGGTCCGCTCGCTGCAAGTTCTCGACGAGGGCCAGCTCCAGCTGGTCGCGATCGACGAGCTGGCGGACAACGGCCGGAATCCGTTCGAGCCCGGCGGTCTGAGCTGCCCGCAGGCGGCGTTCGCCCGCCACGAGCTGATAGCCGTCAAGGGTTTCGGAGACCAGGATGGGCTGGATGACGCCGTTGGCCGCGATGCTGGCACTGAGCGCTGCGAGACTTTCCGGGTCGAAGCGCTTTCGCGGCTGATACGGGTTGGGGCGGATCCTCGAGATCGGGATCTCGATGGCGCTCGGATGCGCTCCGGCCCGTTGCGGGATGAGGGCGCCGAGACCACGTCCGAGCCCCGGCGATCGTTCGGGACGGTCTGGGCGATCGCTCATGTCACGCTCACTTGCTCACGATGCTCGGCGATGACGGTTCTCGTCCGCCCGTCGCGCGCGCGCACCTCGGCGGCCAGCGCCGCGTAGGCCACGGCTCCGCTCGAAGCTGGCGAGTAACGCGAGATCGGCAAGCCATGGCTAGGGGCCTCGGAGAGCCGAACACTGCGGGGAACGACTGTTTGGAAGACAAGTTCCCCATGGTGGCGCCGCGCCTCGGCGGCGACACCGGCCGACAGATTCGTCCGGCCGTCATACATCGTCAACACCACGCCCTCGATGGCAAGGCCAGGGTTGAGATGGTCGCGAACGAGATTGAGGGTGGCGAGCAATTGGGTCAATCCTTCCAGGGCGTAGTACTCACATTGGAGTGGGATCAAGACGGTATCGGCGGCGGTGAGGGCATTGACGGTCAGCAACCCCAGGGCGGGTGGGCAATCGACAAGGATGTAGTCGTATCGAGGAACGATCTCCGACAGGAGGCGCGCGAGTCGCCGTTCTCGTCCATCGACGAGTGCGAGTTCCAGTTCCGCCCCGGCGAGCGCGATCGCGGAAGGCACCAGATCGAGTCCAGGGAGCGGCCCGGCGACGATCAGGTCAGTGATCTGGGTCCCATCCACGACGCCGTCATAGATCGATCGCTCGATCGAGCCACGGTCGAAACCGAGACCGCTCGTCGCATTGCCTTGAGGGTCCAGATCGACGACGAGGACTTGCTCGCCCGCGAGCGCCAAATAGCTTCCGAGATTGATGACCGTCGTGGTCTTGCCGACGCCACCCTTCTGGTTCGCGCAGGCGATCGTCTGACCCACTCAGTGTCCCGCTCGGAAGGCACTCACGTCGATTGATTCTATCATCGCTGACCGTTTCGGCCTTGGTTTTGCGGCGGATCGAACACATCCTGCCAGGCCGGCCTTATCGCGGACGTATCTCGGCGTCCAAGGTCATTAACCCCGTGCGTGTTTCACGTGAAACACGCACGGGCCCCCCGATGGCTGGCCGGCGACCTCCAGGACGACGTATGACGCTTCACGTGAAACACAGGCTCGCTTCATCAGCCGCGTAGGACCCGTTCATTGCCTGGAACCCGCGACCGTGGGATACTCCGCCATGACGTCGCCGCCGTTCGATCTCTCGCTGAGGTGCCGTGTCGGCGGTCGCAGACCTTGGGCCACTTCGCCGAGGATCGACTCGCCCGATGACCCTGCTCCTCGCTGCGGTCGGCGCGACGGTGACGGCCTTACTGGAACTGACCATCGGCCCGTATCTGCGGGTCGGCAACGCTGAGCCGCATCTCGTGCTCGTCGTCGGGATCGTCGTCACCCTGGCGCTCGATATCGAGGCCGGTCTCGTCTGGGCCTTCGTAGGAGGCCTCGTCCTTGATGTCCTGGCACAGCGCCCACTCGGATCGACGGCCTTCGCACTCCTGCTCTGCCTCGGCGGCGCCGCGTTGCTCGGGCGCGCCTTCGCACGTCTCCGTCAAATCATCCCGATTCCCGCCGCGTTTGTGTTGAGCGTGCTCTACTCGATGACCCTGTTTCTCGCCTTCAACGCCCTCCGGGCACCAATCCTGGTCGCCGATCCCGTCGGCCATGTGCTGCCCGGTGCCATCTTCGACCTCGTTGTCGCCGCCTTGATCGGGCCCCTGGCGATCTCGATCCACGATCGTCGTGCCGATGTCGAACGGGTGGACTGGTGACGACGTACCTCGACCGTCGGCCACAACCCGTTCGACGCTTGTCGCGCTTCCTGACGTTCGCCCTGATCGTCATTCTGGCCGTGGGTGGACTCACGGCCAGGCTCTTCTATCTGCAGATCGTCGACGGTGGCCGGTTTGCCACGCTTGCCACACGCAACCGGACGGTGCTGGAAGCCGTTGAGTCGCCGCGAGGCTTGATCTACGACCGCAGCGGCCGCGCCCTGGTGACCAATGTGCCGACCTTTGCCGTCAAGGTGCGACCCGCCGATCTTCCGCAGGCCCAGCGACCACAGGTCGTGGAACGGCTGGCCGCCCTGCTCAGCATGGACGTCGCAGGGATCAACGCAACGATTGATAGCAACCCGGGGTCCAACTTTGACCTCGTCCGCATCGCCGGGGATGTCGACGAGAACACCGCCCGGCTGATCGCCGAGGCCGGGTTCGAGTTGCCCGGCGTGCAGGTCGCTGTCGAAGCACGCCGGCAGTACACCTACGGCTCGCTGTTCTCGCAGATCCTCGGCTACACGGCCCCCGTCTCGCCCGAACAGCTGGACCAGCTCAAGGCCCTCGCCTACCTCCCGGACGACCTCGTCGGCAAGACCGGTCTCGAGTCCGAGTACGAGACCGAGCTGCGAGGGACGTATGGCAGTCAGAACGTCGAGCGCGACGCGGCCGGGCGGCGAACCCAGGTTCTCCAGACGGTCAGCGAGGCGGTGCCAGGCGACTCGCTGAACTTGACAATCGATACCAAAGAGCAGAAGTATGCCCAGACGGCGCTCGAGTGGGCGATGAAAGAGATCGGCCTCAAGCGCGGCGTCGTCATCGTCATGAACCCGCAGACGGGCGAGATCCTGGCCTTGGTCAGTCTGCCGACCTATGACGACAACCTCTTCGCTCGGGGCATCAGCAACGCGGACTACCAGAAGCTCGTCGACGACTCGGACAAGCCGCTCCTCAACCACGCCACCCAGGAGCATTACCCGCCCGGCTCGACCTACAAGCTGGTCACAGGTACAGGTGGTCTGGCCGACCAGAAGATCACCGCGAACACGGAGCTTCTGACCAAGGAGTATCTGACGCTCGGCACTACCAAGTTCTATGACTGGAATCGGCGCGGCTTCGGACCGTGCGACATCTATTGCGGCTTCGGACACTCGAGCGACACGTACTTCTTCCAGGTTGCCGGGATGCTCGGGATCGATCGGCTCGGCTACTGGGCCACGCAATACGGGTTCGGACAGAAGACCGGAATCGACCTGCCCGGCGAAGTGTCAGGGATCGTTCCGACGAACCAGTGGAAGCAGGACACGCTGGGCGCCCAGATCTTCCCGGGCGAAACCTACCAGGCCGGGATCGGGCAGGGCTACGACGTCGTGACCCCGATCCAGCTGATCAATGCGTACGCCGCGCTCGCAAATGGCGGCACCCTCTACCAGCCCCAGATCGTCGACGACATCGTGGGCCCAGACGGCCAGGTCGTCCGGCCGTTCGAGCCCAAGATCCTGCACGAGATGGACGTCCCCGCGAGCGTCCTGAAGACGATGCGCAACGCGGCCCGCAACGTCGTCGAGGTTCGCCACACGTACAACTTGGTCGATCTGCCGATCAAGGTCGCGGGCAAGTCCGGCACAGCCGAGTTCGGTACCCGAGACTCGGAGGGCCGGCTGCCTTTCCACTCCTGGTTCCTCGGGTTCGTGCCCAAGGATCCGGTCAACGGCTCTTTCGACGATCACGACTCGCAGCTGATGGTCCTTGCCTTCGCCTACGACTCCCGGACCAAGGGCAACGCGGCGACTGAGATCGTGAAGTACTACCTGCAGATGCACTTTGGGATCAAGGAGGATTATCGGCTTACCGACCTCCTCCAGCGCAGCAACTTCTACCAGAGCAACTGATGGGCGCCATCCGAGCCGAACCTGCGCGTGTGACCGACTGGGCGGCCAAGTCCGTCGGCGCCGCCTGGCGGGCCTTCGACCTCCAGCTCGTAACGTACGCCGGCCTGCTCGTCGCGGTCGGCCTGGTGATGGCGTATACCAACAGCGTCGAGAGCGGTTCGGTGACCGTCGAGGCCGATACGACCTTCAGTCGTGGGCTCATGTGGGCCGCCATTGCCATCGCGGTCTTCGTCGCGGCGACCCTCTTTGACTATCGTTGGCTCAAGACCCTGGCCTGGCCGATCTACGCTGTGCAGTTAGCCCTGCTCGTTGTGACCCTGGTCGTCGGCGACGGGATCGGCGGTTCAGCCCGTTGGGTCTCACTTGGACCGCTGACCTTCCAGTTCAGCGAGCTTGCCAAGATCCTCATGATCGTCGTGCTCGCCAGCTTCCTCGCCTCCCGCGAGCGTCGGCTCGACTCGCTCGGATCGGTCGTGGGCGCCTGCATTCTGGTCGGGCCGCCGCTCGCTCTCGTGATGCTTCAGCCGGATCTTGGGACGTCACTCGTCTTCGGCGCCATCCTCGCAGGAATGCTCTGGATGTCCGGACTGAGCCTGCGTTGGCTCGGTGTCCTGGCTCTCGGCACGGTCGCGATGGTGCCCCTCGCCTGGACCTATCTACTCCGCGATTACCAGAAGGAGCGCCTCCTCTCCTTCATGGACGCCAATCCGGATATCCAGGGCGCTGGCTTTCAACTCCACCAGGCCCAGATTGCGGTTGGATCGGGTGGCCTGGTCGGCAAGGGACTGACCAACGGGACCCAGACGCAGGGCGGCTTCCTTCCGGTCCAGGCGACCGACTTTGTCTTTGCCACGCTGGCCGAGGAGCTCGGCTTCATTGGCGGCGTCGTGCTGTTCGTCCTGTTCGTGCTGCTGCTCTGGAGAGTCCTGGTGGCGGGCTGGCGATCGAAGGACTCGTTCGGAACGCTCTTCGCCGCCGGTCTTGCCTCGATGATCCTGTTCCAGTTGATCGTCAACGTGGGCATGGTGCTGGGGATCATGCCGATCACCGGGATCCCGCTCCCGTTCGTCACACACGGCGGAGCCTCGCTGGTCAGCATGGCGGCCGGTCTCGGGATCTTGCAGAGCATCAATATCCGCCAGACCCGCGCCGCCTGGTGACGCGCCAGGCGCCAGGTCGATATGCCCGAGATAGTGGACAACCAATCTAGTCGGAGATCTCCGCGGCCTTCTCGACGACTGGCGCCTCCGTTTCGGGGCCCAGGCTCACGCCCGCCCAGCGCACGACGCGCTCGGCGGTCGTCCCCTGGACGAGGACGGTAAAGAGCACGATCCCGAACGTCGTTCCCTGCAGCAGCGTCCGGTCCGGCACGGTGCTCGGCAGTGAGAGCGCGAGCGCCATCGCAACAGCGCCGCGGAGGCCGGTCCAGTTCATGACGTGGAGCCACGAGATCGGCACCCAGGTCGTAATGCCGAGACGGTGGGCGAGGCGCGAGGTGCCGCCCAGGAGCCCGTAGACCACCAGGGCCCGGCCGGTCAGGACGGCGATGACGCCCCAGGCGATGAGCAGCGCGGCGTCTCCGAGGGTCTGGAGCGGGATCGCCAGCCCGATCAACAGGAACGCGATCGCAGTAAGCACGAAGGCCAGGAATTCCCAGACCGTATCGATGGCTTCGCGCGCCCGGTCCGAGAAGCTGGTCCGCCTGCCATACGTGCCGATCACGATCCCGGCCACGACCACCGAGATGATCCCGGATTGACGCAGCAGGTCGGCCAGGACATACGTTCCGTAGGCGGCGAGGAGGGTGAGCGTCAGCTCGATCAGGTGGTCAGTCGTCAGCGCCGCGACCCGAGCGATCAGCAGGCCGACCGCCGCACCGATGCCGACGCTGGCGATGATTCCGACGACGAACGAGAGCGCGTCGTCCGCGAGGCTGGTCCCCCCGCCCAGGGCACCCACCGCGATCGCGTAGACCAGGACCGCTGTGCCGTCGTTGAACAGGCTTTCCGCATCGATCAAGGTGACAAGCCTCGGCGGCGCCTTGAGCTGGCGCATGGTCGCCACCACCGCGACTGGGTCAGTCGCCGAGACGATGGCGCCGACGATGAACGACTCGCCCAGCGGCAGGCCCGTTGCGAGATGGAGAACGACGGCAACCACCGCGGCACAGACGATGACCCCTGGCACCGCCAGCAGCGCGACACCGCCGAACGTTCGCCGGAGCTCCGCGGCGTCGAGCCTGTAGGCCGCCTCGAAGACGAGGCCGGGTAGCAGGATGGTCACAGCGAGGGCGGGTGAGACCTCGAAATCGCCGCGCAACGGGAGCGCTGAGACGGCCAGGCCGACCACGACCATCGCCACCGTGTATTGCAGTCGCAGGCGGCGCGAGATGAACGCGATCAGCGGCATGGCGATGAGGACCGCGACCAGGATCAGCAGCGCGACGGGTGTCTCCGTACCTACCACCGCGCCATGCTACGCGGTGGGAAGCCGCACCAACGAGGTCAGCGCCGCCGAAAGAGTCCGCGCCGCTCGGTCGCCTCCGTGCTCGCGGAGCGACGGCGACCGGTCGAGCGCAGGATCGCGTCGACCTCCTCGCGATACGTCCGCCCGATTGGCGTGCGATCGAGCCACTCGATGTATTCCAGGTCGTGGCGGGCGATCTCGCCGAGCGACCACCCGCTGTAGCGACCGAAGTTGAGCACGCTGCCCGATGGTCGCCCTGGTGGTGGCCCCGCCGCGCCCAGTCCTTCGGCGCTCCGCATCGATGAGTCGAAGCCGCCGCCCTGGGTGGAGCGACCCGAGGTCCAGTCGCGCGAGACGGTCTCTGGCGGCGGGTGCCCGGCAGCCGGCCGCTCCCCGGCCGTGGGTCGGGGTTGGCTCGATCCGGGCGCCGGCGCAGGCGCCTGCGTGCCGCTGGGCCTCGCCGCCGACCGGCTCGGGCTCATTCGTGCCCGGTCGTAGGCCGCCCGCGCGGCGGGCTCTCCGATCAGCTCCCAGGCGGCATTGATCGCCGCCATCCTGAGCGCGGCTTCCGATCCGGTGGCCAGATCCGGGTGGTATTTGCGGGCCAGCCGGCGGTAGGCGGCCTGGACCACCTCGTCCTCCGCCTCGGGATCGACCTGCAGGACCTTGTAGGCGTCGAGCGGTTCAGCCATCGTCCGGTCCCATCCCGATGTTGGTCAGCGAGATCGCGAGGGCCGCCGGTTCGTCAGGGCTGAGCCTGCGGAACAGGTAGCGGACGACGTCGCGAACCGCCGCAGTCATTGGCAGTGCCAGAATCGCACCGAGCAGGCCCGCCAGCGAGCCACCCACGATGATCGCGAACATGACCAGCGATGGATGGAGCTCCACCGCATCGCCCTGGATCTTGGGCACCAGGAAGTTGTTCTCGATCTGCTGGACGAGCGTGTAGAGCACGAGAGCAGCGACCACCACCCCAGGACCCACGGTCGCCGCCAGGAGCACCGCCGGAACCGCCGAGATGATCGGCCCGATGATCGGGATCAACTCCAGGACGCCCGCGATCACCGATAGCAGGACGGCATATCGTCCGAAGATCGGGTCGACCAGCTGGCTGGCGACGAGCAGGCCGACGAAGGTGAAGATGCCGACGGCGAAGCCGAGGATCAGCTGGCCGCGGACCCACTGCCCGAAGACCCGCTCGATCGTCCTGATCACGGCCCACACGTCGAAGCGCCAGCTCGCCGGGAGCGCGCGGTCGAAATTGGACTGCAGGACCACCCGGTCGTTGAGAAGGTAGGCCACCCAGACTGGCAGGATGAGGTAGCCGAAGACGATGCCGATCAGGCTGCCGGCGCCGGTCAGGAGCGGCAGCAGGAACGATAGGTCGATGGAGACGGCCCCGCCGCCGGCCTGCCCGAACCCCGCCACGATGCCGTCGATCCATTCGCGGATCGCGGGTGGGATCTGGAGCTTCGCATAGAGCTCGCTCAGCTTCTGGATCTGCCGGTCAAGGTCGGCCGCCAGGGTCGGGAAGTCGGCGATGAATCGAAGCGCCTCGTTGATCAGCGGCGCAACCGTGATCAGCAAGAACTCGACGAACACCACGATCGTGCCCGCGTAGACCAGGAGGATGGCGAGCGGTCGCGGCAGGCCGTGGCGAGCCAGCCAGCGGACGGGCGGATCGAGCAGGTAGACGAAGAGCAGACCGACGATGAACGGTCGGACGCTGTCCTGGGCAATGATCAGAAGGAAGGCGAGCAGGACGGCCGCGGCGATGAGGATGGCGACACGCGGCGAGAGGGGCGTGAAGCGCCGTTGACCGCCAGACGGATCCACGAACGGCGGGGGAGGCAGGCTCGCGACCCATTCGGCGGCCCGTGCCGCCGCATCCTCGGGAGCCGGCTCGGCGGGCTCGTCCATCGTGCCGCAGACTACCAGACGTGGACCTCCGTTCAGCCCCGGCCGGGGAGGCGATCGGCGAACCCCAGGCGCTCCCGCGACAGCGCTGGCGACTGGCCCTTGCCCGCTCCGTGGGCGCTCCGCAACTCGCCGGTCGGGAGCTGACCGACGCCTGGGAGCAGGCGATCGAGGCAACCGGGCTGCCACTCCATCGGGCTGTCGGGCGGCCGCGCGCGCGGGTCGCCCTGGGAGCACCGTTGCCGCTCGGCATGGCCGCCGAACACGAGCTGGCAGAGATCGTGTTGACCGAGGTCCTCCCGGTCTGGCGCGTTCGCGATGCCCTGATCGGAAGGCTGCCGGCCGGCTGGACGCTCGTCGACCTGCATGACGTGTGGCTGGGCTCGCCGGCACTGGCCGGGCGGGTGAGCGGCGCGGACTACCGGGTCGTCGTCGATGGCCCCGCGGACCATGATGCGGTCGCGGCGGCCGCTTCCGACCTGCTCCGGGCAGAGCGACTGCCCAGGACGCGGCTCAAGGGCGATTCGTCGGTGGCATACGACCTGCGCCCGTTGCTGGCCGAGATTGGAGTCCTCGATCCGGGACCGCCGATCGTCCTGCATGTGCGGACGAGGTTCCATCCTGAGCTGGGGACCGGCCGGCCCGAGGAGGTGCTGGCCGCCCTCGCCGATCGGCTCGGTTGCCCTCTGACCATATTCTCGATCACCCGCGAGAGCCTGATCCTGGCCGACGAGCTCGGCTGAACGCCCGATCTCCGAAGCATTTCATGCTCGGTGCCGGATCAGGCCGCCATCGGCCGTGCGCAGGCGGTCTCGGAGGCGATGATCCGCGGGGGGATCAATGTCACCCTATTCGTGCGCAACGCCCCGCAATGTCTGCGTGAAACGCCAGGCCGCTGAGCGTAGAACTCTCCCAAATGATGCGCCCCTGCATCACGCTCCCGTCTCGAACTTGGCAGGGCCACGGGCAGGGCGGGGACGCGGGCGGCCGTCAGCCGGCTGAGCGACCCGACCATCGCGCCAGCGAGGCGCCCTAACGACGGACGAGGTACCATCCGACGAACCGGCGTCACCCGGATCGTCTCGTCCCTGGGCGCCGCTCGGACCTCCATCGGTCACCCCGCAGGAACCATGCCGCAG
>CAYLSK010000094.1:0-10889 GCA_964385975.1 uncultured Anaerolineaceae bacterium
CCCGTGCCCGGACCCGTGGCGCTCGTCGGCGCCGGCGAATTCCTTCCCAGCATGGCCGAGTTCGATACCGGCCAGCTCCTTGCGACGCGGCGGTCACGCCCGCGCGTCGCGATCCTGCCAACGGCCTCCTACCCGGACGGCGAAGAGGTCTTCAGCCGCTGGGCGGCGATGGGCGTCGCCCATTTCGGTGGGCTGGGTGCCGAGGTCGAACCGGTCCTCGTCCGCGACCGGGCGGGGGCGGACGACGCTGCCGCGGCACAGGCGCTCGGTGAGGCCGACCTGATCTACCTCTCGGGCGGCAAGCCCGCGTATCTGATGGGCGTCCTGACCAACAGCGCGGTCGGCCGGGCGATCGTTGCCGCCCACGAACGCGGAGCGGTCGTCGCCGGTTGCTCGGCGGGGGCGATGGTCCTGGCCGGACATTGGTTCGACTTCCGGATGCGCTTGATGCCGTGGCCCCTGCGCTGGAAGCCGGGCCTCGGCTTCGTCCCGGGCGCCTCCATCGTGCCGCACTATGACGCCTGGCCCGAGCCGATCAGCGCTCTCGTCGCGCTCCAGGCGCCGCGCGGCTCGGTTGTTCTCGGGATCGACGAGGAGGCCGCGCTGGTGGGTCGAGACGGCGCCTGGCAGGTCCACGGCCGATCGCACGTCACGGTTTGGCAGGGCCGCCGCCGCGAGCGCTACCGGGCCGGGGAGGTCTTCCGAATCGACGGGAAGGCCGGGTGAATGGACCGCCGCGGCTTTCCGGCCTGCCAGGCCGGCCGCCCGCGTCCGCCTTCTATCCGGGCTTGACCGCGCGGAAGCAGTCGGAGCAGTAGACGGGCCGGTCCATCCGCGGCTTGAACGGGACCTGTGCCTGGTTACCGCATGACGAGCAGATGACCGCGAAGTACTCGCGGATAGGTCGATCGTCGCCTCGCTCGTAGCCTCGTGGCCCACCGATCTCATGTGCGTCGTAGCCGCCATCACGGGAGGCCCGTCGGCTGGCTCGGCAACTGCTGCAGCGCTTCGGGTCGCTGGCGAACGATTTCTGCGCGTAATACTCCTGATCGGCGGCCGAGTGAATGAATCCAACTCCGCAATCGACACAGGTCAGGGTTCGATCGAGGTAGGTCACGGTGCTCCTCCGAGGCGCGCTGGTCTGCGGGGTGCGTCGGTCTGGGGCGGCCGCATCGGCGGACGGGACGAGCGAGATCTGGCGAGAGATGCCGGGGCCGCACGACCCAGGTGTCGATGTGGTTTCCCTGTCTCGGGGCGCACCGGTGTAGTGACCCGCAGGATACAACGACTCGGCGAAATGGGTCCGCCGCGTGACAACGTACCTGTCACAATGGCGCCCGACAGTGGGGTCAGCGAGCGGGGAGTCATGGGGGCGCCTCGCTCGCGTCACGCTCCAGGGTTGATCGTCCGGACCGTGACAGCCAGGGAGGCGAGCCGCACCACCGGATGCTGAGGCTCATCCATACCGCAGACGTCCATCTCGGCGCGCGGCACGACGATCTTGGCGAGCAGGCCGCCGCCCAACGAGAGCGCCAGTTCACGGCGTTCAAAGCCGCCGTCGATCTGGCCCTCGCCGAGAAGGTGGACCTCTTCCTCGTTGCCGGCGACCTGTTCGACTCGAACGTCCAGCCTCGCCGCTCGGTGGAGCGCGTTGCAGCGGAGCTCAAGCGGCTGGTCGGCGCCAGAATCCGGACCGTCATCATCCCCGGCACCCACGACGTCTACGATCGAGCCTCCATCTACCGCGCCTACGATCTCGCAGGGCTGGCGGGCAGTGGAACCAACGACGATCTCGTGACGGTCCTCGACCCGGACCATCCGTCGGTCCATATCGAGACGTGCGACGTCGTCGTGCACGGCCGGGTCTTCGCCACCAAGCGAGCGCCCCTCAGCCCGCTCCAGGGCCTCGATGCGACACTCGACCAGGCCGCTGCGACCTGGCGGATCGGGATGGTCCACGGTTCGATCGCGATCCCAGGCAAGACCGATCACGACGAGGTCGTTATCACGACCGACGAGATTGCCGCGACGAAGCTCGACTACCTCGCCCTCGGCCACTGGCACTCGGCCCAGACCGGTCGGGCGGGTGCGGTCACCTACGCCTACGCCGGCGCGCCCGAAGCCGTCGCCCTGGACCAGGATCGGGCCGGAAAGGTGCTCCTGGTTGAGCTCGCGGAGCGAAACGGGGCGCGGACCGTGAAAGTGGAGGAGCGCCAGGTCGGCCGGACCCGGTTCGAGAAGCGCGAGCTCGACGCGAGCACGCTGGTCAGTCAGCCGGCTCTCGTCGACAGGCTCGCCGCCGCCGCCGATCCCGACCTGGTGCTCGACGTTCGCCTGGTCGGCGTTCGACCGGACGAGTTGGACCTCGACCTGGACGAGGTCGAGAGTGCCCTCGCCCCGTCCTTCCTCAAGGTGCGTGTCCGGGACGCCTCGCTGCCGGCCCTGACCAGCGGTCCGCTGCCGTCCTCGGACACGATCACCGGCGCCTTCATCCGCGACCTCGAGGCCGCGATCGCCGAGCTCGAGGCGGCCGGTTCCGAGGCCGAGGCGGCCGAGCAGCGCGATGCCCTCCGACTGGGCCGCTTGCTGTTAGCAGGGCACGAGGTCTCGCTTTGAGGATTCGCCGGCTCAGCGCGCGAGACTTCCGGCGCTACCGTGAGCTCGACATCGCCTTTGCGCCCGGCGTGACCGTCGTGCGCGGACCGAATGAGGCCGGCAAGACCACCGTCCAGCGAGCGCTCGAGCTGATCCTGACCCGACGAGCCACGAGCACCGCCGCCGAGCTCGAGGCTCTCCGTCCGTGGGACGCTCCGGCGGAGGCCCGTTCCGTCGTGTCGATCGAGTTCGAGCAGGACGACGAGGATGGCCGCAAGACGGGCACGGTCGAGAAGACGTTCGCCGGCGGCAAAGGCACGGTTCGCCTGGACTACGACGGTCAGGCGATCTCCGACCCGACCCTGGCTGACCAGGTGCTGGCGGAGCTGACCGGGATCCCCACCGAGGCCTTCTTCCGTTCGACCGCATCGGTCCGTCACTTCGAGATCAGCGATCTTGCCCGCGACGAGGGCGCATTGCGCGATCGCCTGCAGGCGTCGATCAGTGGCGCCGATCGTGGGACGAGCCGGGCGCGCCGCAAGCTCGACGGTGCCCTCCACGATCTGATGACCAAAGGCGAGCGCAACCCAGGACTGCTCAAGGTCGCGGACCAGGCTGTGACCCAGGCCACGGCCGCGCTGGAGCAGGGCGAGGCGGCCCTGGTCCAACTCGAGGGGGACCGCGATACGCTCTCGACAGCCCGAGACCGCCGAGCCGATTCGGAGACCGCGCTGGTCGAGCGCCGGAGCCTCCTCGAGAAGGCCCGCCAGGCTGAACGGATCGGCGCGGAACGCGTTGCGGCCATCGAACGCTACGACCGTTACCGGCAGGCGGTGGAGGTCGCGACCGAGATCGACGGCCTCGCCACGACACACCCGTCGCCCCATCCGCTGGCGGTCATCCGCGGGACCGTCGAGCGGCTGCGCACCATGGACCAGCGTATCCGAGAGCTCAAGGCGGCCCTCTCCGGCGAGATCGAGGTCCAGTTCGAGGTCACGCCGGCGGCGACCTGGCAGCCGTTGTCGCGCTGGTCCATCGCTCTGGTCATCCTCGGCCTGCTGATCGCGGTCGGTTCCTTCGCGGCCAGAGCCCTCGGGATCGCCGACCCGGGCGTCGCCGCCAAGGGGGCTGGTGGCGTCATCGCGGCGATCGGCCTCGTCCTGGCCGCCGTCGCCTGGTGGCTCAGGCGACACGACGAGATGCACGGCCAGCTCCGCGACGTCGAGATCGATCGGCGCCTGCGCGGTCGCTCGGAGATGGAAGCCGAGCTGCGTCTGACCGAAGCCGGCCTGGAGCAGCAGCTCGGGACGCTCGGACTGGCCGACCTGGGGGAGGCCGAAGACCTGCTCTCCCGTGAGGAGGCGCACGTCAGCCAGATCGAGCGACTCGAGGCACAACTGAATGGGCTCGTTGGCGAGCAGCCACGCGAGCCGTTGCCGACCTTGCGCGATGCGGCGGCCCTGGAGATCGAACAGAAGACGAGCGCGCTCGAGGCGATAGGCCCGATCGCTCGCGAGCCGCGCGCTCGAGAACGCCTGGAGGTGGAGGTGCGCGACCAGGAACAGGCGCTCGAGCGGGCCCGCGACGACGAGGCGAACGCTCGGGCCAGGGTGGAAGCCAACGGCGTCGATGCCGAACTGGTGGCCGGCCAGGCCGAGCGCCTCGCGCTGTGGCAAGAGCAGCTGGCGGCCCTCCAGCGACGCCAGCGTGTCTACGACCTGACCCTCCAGGCCATCGATCGGGCCGAGCGGGCGACGATGAAGACGGCGACCCGTTACCTCGAGGCGCACATGGTCCGCGATCTGGCGACCGCGACGGACGGGCGTTATCGGCGGGTGCGGGTGGACGACAGAACCCTGGACATCGAGGTCCATGCGCCTGAGAAGGCCGACTGGGTCCCGGTCAGCTCGCTCAGCCAGGGCACCCTCGATCTGGTCTTCCTGGTGGCCCGCCTCGGGCTCGTCCGGCTGATCACTGGCGACCGCCGACCGCCGCTCGTCTTCGACGACCCGTTCGTGACCCTCGACAACACTCGAGCCACTCGTGCCCTCGAGCTGCTCAAGGTCGTCGCATCCGACTTCCAGGTCATCTACCTGACGACCTCCGATCGCTACGACGCCGCCGCGGACGCCGTCGTCGAGCTGCTCGGCCCGACCGCCGTGGACAGCTCGCCCGCGGAGCAGCCCGCCTGAACGAGCTCCTGCCCGGAGGTGCGGCCACCGTCGTGTTCGGGCTCGCGGCTGCGGTAACGTGGGGCTCGGGCGACTTCGGGGGCGGTCTCCTCACTCGACGGACGCCGCTGTTCGGCGTCGTCCTCGCGTCGCAGCTGGTCGGCACCATGGTCGCCCTGGTCCTGGCCGTCCTTCGCGGTGAAAGCGCGCCCCTCCCCGCGGACCTCGGCTGGAGCGTGGTCGGCGGGCTGGCCGGCGGAATCGGGATCAGTGCCCTCTACCAGGGCCTGGCGGTTGGCCGGATGGGAATCGTGGCTCCGATCACCGGGGTCATCGCGGCGGTCATCCCGGTCGTCGCCGGGGTCGTGTTCGAAGGTCTGCCGACGCCGCTGGTGATGGTCGGGATCGGCCTGGCCTTCGTCGCGGTCGTCCTCGTCTCACAAGTCCGCGATGACCGTGCCGGACCGTCAGGGGTGGGTCTCGCCCTGCTCGCCGGGGTCACCATCGGCGCCTTGGGTGTGGCCATCGCCCAGATCAGCGACGGCCACGTCTTTGGGCCCCTGACGATCCTGCGGGCGACCGAGGCGCTCCTGATCGTCGCGATCGTGCTTGTTGGCCACCGGGCCTGGCGCCCGAACCTTCGTCTGTGGCCGGCCCTGGCGGGCGTCGGGATCCTGGACATGGCGGGCAACGGCGCGTTCATCCTCGCGGTGCAAGCGGGCTCCCTGGCGGTCGCCGCGGTCCTGTCGTCACTCTATCCGGTCACCACGGTCGTGCTGGCCAGCGTCTTCCTGCGCGAGCGAGTCACGCGCACGCATGCTGCGGGGATCGCGCTCGCGGTCGTGGCGATCGCCTGCATCGCGGCGGGGTCGTCGTAGCTGGTCGCGTGCCTCGTCAGGCTGGTCAGGCCGGCGGAGCCGGCCGGGCCGGTTGGCGGACGATTCTGACCTCGTCCAACGCGAGCGGGTCACACAGGACCACGACTTGGCGGAAGCCCTCGTCTCGGAGTCGCGCGCCCGGATTGTCGAGCGAGTGACGGAGTCGCTCCAGGTGGCGCCGGACCACGCGCTCGTCCACGATCCGGCCGGACCGACCGGTGTTGCGGGCGAAGACGGTGGCCGGCGGCAGGTCGAGCACGATCGCGATGGCCGGCAGGCCTGCGGCTCCGGCGCGGACGAGAAGCGCCTGCCGCGCCGACCGCTCCACGTTCGTGGCGTCCACGACCGTCAGCAGCCGATCGGCCATGCGTCGCTCGAGCGCCTGGTGTAGCCGCGCGAACGCGGCTCGCGTCGCGCGCTGATCCGATTCGTCGCCGGCGATGAGCGCTCGATAGGCGTCGGATGAGAGGATCTCGGCCGGCTCGAAGTGCCGGGCGGCAAAGGTCGTCTTGCCTGCACCGGCCGCGCCGATGAGGACGACGAGACTTGGGTCGGGAAGGACCAGCTCGGTCACCTTGGCTCCTACGAGGCGGCTCGACGCGCCTCGTACCCGCCGCCCTCGGCAGCGCGGACCTCGTAGGAGGGCTGGTCGTACACAGCGGGACCTCGGACGACGTGCCCATCGGCCAGCCGGAAGCGTGAGGCATGCCAAGGGCACTCGAGGCAACCGTCAACGACCGTTCCCTGCGCGAGTGGTCCACCGGCGTGGGCGCAGATCGCGTGGAGGACATGGATGGATCCACCGATGCGCACCACGACCAGATCGTTGATGCCGGCCCTGGCCTTCGTCGGCGTTGCCTCGCCCAGCGCAGCGAGGTCCGTCACGTCGCCCGTCTCGAGCTTGATCCAATTCGTCCCGGCGCCGCGGAACGCGTGCCGGCTGACCATGTTTCCGAAGACGTAGACGACGTCACCGCCGACGTAGGCGCCCGCCGTCACGATCAGGGCGCCGATCAGCGAAAGGGCCACCGGAAGCGCTCGATCCGGCGGATCGCCCGCCCGCAGCACCAACGAGACGACGAGCGCGATCAGCGCAACGACCATCAGCGTCGAGTGGAGGGTCGCCCGGATGCGAGCCGTGCCGTCGGTGTCGACGTAGTCGGCGGCGCCCGACAGGGCAGCCGCCAGCATGAACAGGATGGTGATCACCAGCGCGACGTCGGCGGCGGCCCGCAGGTTCAACACGTCGAGGACGACGACGAGCAGCAGCGTCCCGATCGGGATGTCCGTGGCCGCGGCGTGGAGCGGATGGCCGAGCCAGACCCCGTTCAGCAGGTCCTTGATCGGCCGGATCGGGCGGAAGACGGTGCTCAACCAGCGGTGGTTGAAGTCCCCGAACGGGCGTGCCCAGCCGTCCTGCGCTGCCATGATTCGCGTGAGCCATCGACCCATCCCAACACCTCCGGAGGGAGTGTATCCACAGGTCGTCCACACGAGTGGGAAGTTCGGGGATAAGTCTGGACCGAAGCCGCGCAAACTCGTGGACAAGCGCCTTGTGGCGGTCGGAGCCCGGGCCGTACATTCGTCTCGCCCGAAGGGGCAGGTGTGAACCGCCAGACCGGTTCGAGGAGCGATCCTCGGGACGGTCCCGGGAACCAGGTTCGAGGGTCGCAAGGCCAGCGAGCGAGGGACTCGGCGACGACCAGGGACTGCGACTTGTCGAAGCTCTTGGATCCGTCGAACGGCTGGACACTCACCAGTTCCTTCGGGCGCTTTCGTGTGTGCCGCGCGGGTGCGACCCGCTGCCCCATCGGCTAGGCTTCCGCGGATGCCCGACTCCCGCCCGGTCGCCGGTGGCGCCGTCTCCCCCGGCTCGCGCCCGATCCAGGGCTGGCGGGTCCTGGTGGCGATCTTCTGGATCACCTCGATGGTCGAGGGCATGGGCGTCTCCCAGATCTTCGCCCTGCTGCCGACCTACCTCCGCGAGATGGGCGTCCAGCAGACAGACCGGTTGGCCTTCGTGGGCCTCTTCAGCTCGTTGATCTTCGTCGTGGGTGCTCCCCTCGTGCCGCTCTGGGGCGCCTGGGCCGACAAGTACAGCCGGAAGGTGGTGATCGTTCGAAGTGCCCTCGTCGAGGCGGTGGTCTTTGCCGGCGTGGCCCTCTCACGCGAACCGTGGCAGCTGGCGGTCTCCATGCTGCTGATCGGGCTCCAGCTCGGAAACACGGGCGTGATGCTGGCCGGGATCCGCGACGTCACCCCGAAGATTCGCCTCGGGACGACGATCGCGCTCTTCGGCGCCTCAAGCCCGATCGGATTCGCGGCCGGCCCGATCCTGGCGGGCATCCTGATCGACGGGCTCGGATATTCGCTGCCGGCGGTCTTCACGGTTTCGGCGCTGCTCTCGGTCGCGACGGCAGCGCTGGTCGCGCTCGGCTCCCGCGAGATACGTCCGGAGGTCGTGCCGACCGGACGGGTCGTGACCCTGGCCTTCGGCGCCCTCCGTGGCGTTCTCACGGACCAGGCGGTCCGGCGGATCTTCCTGATCTTCGGTGTCTCATATCTGGCGACCCAGATGAGCCGGCCATACATTCCGGTCCTCGTCGAGGGCCTGGCCGGCACGGGGCCAGGCCTGGCCTCGGCCATCGCCCTGGTCGTGGGCACGGCTGCCCTGGTCGGGGCGGTCGTGTCGCCGCTTGGCGGCGTGCTCGGCGACAGGATCGGTTTCCGACCGGTGCTGGCCGCTGCCCTCGGTGGCGCCGGTCTCGTCCTGCTGCTCATGCCACTCGTCCCGTCGGTGGCCTCGCTCGCGCTTCTCGCCGTGGTCCTGGGTGCCTCCACGGCCACCGTCAGCGCGATGGTCTTTGGCCTGCTCGCCACGGAGATACCGCCGGAGCGTCGTTCGGCCACCCTGAACCTGGTCTATCTGCCCCTCTATGCGGCCGGCATCGTTGGGCCGGCGATCGGTGCGGGTGTGGCAGCCATGAGCGGGGTGCCCGGCCCATTCGTCGTGGGCGGCGCGGTCTTCCTGGTTGGCGCCTTGGCGATTGTCCTGCGGCGCCCGCGTTCGCGCGCCGAACCGTCGATGGCGACCGAGAGCTAGGGCGTCGCGCTTCGCGTTGGCGCCGGGCTCGGCGCGGCGATCACGCCCAGCTCGCGCTCGGGATCGCGCAGGGCGATCACGGCGAGGAGCATCGTCAGGCCACCGTACCAGAGCGCCGGGAGCGCCAGCATGCCGGCAACCGGTACCGCCCATCGACGATCCGTCCGGGCGCCCCAGACGACGACCGCAATCGCCACCGGCAAGCGAAGGAGGAAGGGGATCGGAATCGCCGCCCAGGTCCCGTCGCGCCCCGCCAGACCGACCAACAGGTTCAGCCAATCCAGCCACGCCCCGGGCATGATCACCGCGGAGATGGCCACCACCAGCGCCGTGGCTCCGAGAGCGATCGCGAGCTGACGCCACTCTCGCCGGACCACGAACCAGAGGAGCCCTATCCCGGGCGTCACCTTGGTCAGTAGCACGAATGCCCAGGCTGCCGGCCAACGGAAGCCGACCACCATGGCGACCGCCAGCAGCAGCGAGATGTTGCCGCCGATCAGCTCGACGGTCGCCAGCACCACCCCGACCGCGAAGAGTCGCGGCCCGGTGAGGTAGCGAACGGCGAGCACGAGGAGCGCTGTCCAGATGCCAATGAAGGCAATCCAGGGAAGTCGGGTCAATGGCGACATCGCCTGAAGGAAGGCCGGCGAATAGACGTAGGCGATCGGCGACGTCCAATCGGACAGCGAATACGGCGAGTTGAGATTGGCGATCCAGTAGCAGAACGCTTCCTGCCCGGTTCGCCAGCTGCGCCCGAACGGGACGGCCAGGAAGACGATGGCCAACCAGATCCCGCCGGCGAGCAACCCGCCAATCCCAGGTAGGTCCCGGCTCGACCGACCGAAGGCCGGCCAAGGGGAACGTTCGCGGGCGAGGGCAAGCTGGGCGGAAAGGTCAGTCATGATCCCGTGCTGGATGGGCGCTCTGTCGTCATCTGGTTCCCCCCAGGTGCGCGTGACGCTGGCCCGCGAGCCGGGCACCGGTGAGACGCGGTGGCCGCGGTCAACGATAGCGGCTAGCGAGACTGTACAGCCCGGGAGCCCGGGGCGGCGCGCCCCGAACGTGACGTACGATGGCCGGGTGCCGAACATCGCCCTGCCTCGCCCGCGCCCGATCCGTCAGATCCGGCGACCCGGCGCCGCCGTGGCGGTCGTTCCGACCGAGGTAGCGGCGCCGGAGATCATCGAGGCGGCAGGGATCCGCTGGATCCAGATCGAGTCACCGCGAGCCGCCGATCGCGACTGGCTGGAAGCGAATTTCGATTTCCACCCGCTCGATTACGAGGATGTCTACTCGCGCAACAACCGGTCGAAGCTGGACCAGTACGACGACTACGTGTTCATCGTTCTGCACTTTCCGATGTTCGAAAAGGCGACCGGCCGGCTCCTCACCGCCGAGCTCGACCTGTTCATGGGGCCGAACTACCTGATCACGTTGCCGAGCATTCCGCTCCCGCCCCTGACCGCAATGTTCGAGCGCTATCGCGAGAAGGAGGACCTACGCGAGGCGACCTTCTCCAAGGGCTCGGGCTACCTGCTCTACAAGATCGTCGACACCTGCGTCGACGCCTCGTTCCCGATGCTCCGCAAGATGGCGGTCAAGCTCGATCGGATCGAGGACGACATCTTCGAAGGCCGCTCGTCGGAGATCGTCCGGGACATCTCCGAGGCGAAGCAGGAGATCATCAACTTCCGCCGAGTCGTGCGGCCGCAGCGCGCCGTCCTGCGCGATCTCGAGCGGACCAAGCAGCGCTATCTCCAGGAAGAGCTCGACATCTACTTCGACGACATCTCCGACGCCGCAGAGCGGATCTGGGACACGCTCGAGAACGACAAGGAGGTCGTAGAGGCGCTCGAATCCACGAACGAGTCCGTCCTATCGCACCGACTGAACGATTCATTCCGGATCCTGACCGCGGCGAGCGTCGTGCTCCTGCCGCTGACCCTCATCGCCAGCATCTTCGGGATGAACGTCCCGATCCCCGGCCAAGGCCACGACCTGGCGTTTGTCACGATCATGCTGATGATGACCGTCCTGCTGGTCATCCTGGTCGCCTATTTCCGGCGACGCGGCTGGCTCTAGGTGTGATTCCCGGAGACGTTGTTGACGCCACGACCGCGGCTCGCCATTCCCCGCATCCAG
>CAYLSK010000095.1:0-10876 GCA_964385975.1 uncultured Anaerolineaceae bacterium
GGTTCGAGCGTGGGCGAGCCTGCATCGAGGCGAATTGCTGAAGGACTGGGAGCTCGCTCGGGTCAGTCAGCCGCTCGACCCGATTGCGCCGCTCGATTAGGATTCCGGGACCATGCTGGAAATCCGTTCGGTCGAGGCACTCGAAGGTCGCTCCGTTCGCATGACGCTGTCGGACGGAACGGTGGTCGACCGCGACCTGACCGATCTGCTCTGGGGCCCGGTCTTCGAGCCCATCGTCGCCGACGACGGGCTGTTCCGATCCGTGTATGTCGACTACGGAACCCTCGTCTGGCCGGGCAATGTTGATATCGCGCCCGAGACGCTTATCTGGGATGGTCCGACGCCCGCCGACGAGGCCACCCGTCGCCCGGAGCCTTTCCTCCGACCGCAGCCACCTCGATACTGACGGCGTAACCCGGTGAAGGACAGGATGAGCGACGACGACGCGCCCGACCGCGCCGGGCGGGAAGCGAAGGAGACGGCGCGGCTCGAGACCTTTGCCGACGGCGTCTTCGCGATTGCCATCACCCTGCTCGTCCTCGAGATTCACATCCCGGCGACCGGGGAGGACCTGTCCGCGGGACTCCTCGCCCAATGGCCCTCATTCGCCGCCTACGTCACGAGCTTCCTCGGGATCGGGGTGATGTGGGTGAGCCACCACCAGATGTTCGCGATCATCCACCGGACCACGCCGACGTTCCTGTTTCTCAACGTCCTGTTCCTGCTGCCGGTCGCCTTCATCCCGTATCCGACCGCGGTCGTCGCGCAGCACATCCTGGAGCCTGACAGCCGAACCCTGGCCGTCCTTCTGTACGGTGCCGTGAGCACGGCCGTCGCGGTGATGTTCAACGTGTTGTGGGGGTACGCCATCCGCGGAAACCTGATCGCTCGCGGCGCCGCCGCCAACGTCGCACGGTCGGCCGCCCAAGGGTTCCGCCTCGGGCCGTTCGTCTACCTGGGGGCGACGCTCTTCGCCCTGGTCAACCCGTTGCTGAGCATGGCCATGTTTGCCGGCCTCGCCGTCTACTGGATGCTCCCGGGTCGTATCCCGGGCGGGTGAAGAGGTTCAGTCGGCCATGCCCCTTTCAGTCGGTCGATCATTGACAGATGTACAGCCGGATGTACAGTTGGAAGTCCTATGAAGAGCATTCCAATAAGCGACCTGCGACAGCGTGTCGCCGATGTCATCGACGACGTGCAGGCGAGCGACGAACCGACGGTCGTGTTGCAGCGCTCGCGGAAAGCGGCGTACATCGTGAACCCCGAGCGGTACGAGCGCGATCAAGCCGAGCTCAGCGCGCTTCGCCGGGCGGTCTTCCTGACCGAGGTGCGCGAGGCCGAGGCGGAGTATCAGGCTGGCGAGGCACGACAGTTCGGTGACGTCGAGCAGCTACTTGGCGAGCTCAGGGACTGACTTGCGGCTCACGGCCTCCAGTCGCTTCGTTCGAAAGGCCAAGAAGCTCCGAGAACCGCAGGCTTCGATGCTGCGTGCCGCATTGCGCCGCTTCGGGGCTGATCCCCAGGATCCGCTCCTTCGAACGCACAAGCTGAAGGGGGACCTGGACGCATACTGGGCATTCAGCGTCGACGACGATCTACGCGTCCTGTTCCGCTGGGATGGCGATGCGGCCTTCCTGGTCAGCCTTGGTTCTCACGACCAGGTGTACTGAGGCAGCCCGCGGGAGGCACCCAAAGGCCGCCGACGTTTGACAGGATCGAGTGCGAGCGCATGCTTCGACCATGCCGATCAACCCGAATCTCGTCCACGTCTACCAGCTGCTCGACCCGATCGAGGCGCGGCCGAACGGTGCATGGGTGATCCAGTACCACGGCGAGAGCTTCCTGACGGATCCGGGAGGCGGCAACCCGGAGCCGTTCGCGTGGAGCGATCAACCGCACCAGGTGCTGGCGTTCGAGGTGAGGACCCGGGAGGAGATCGCCGGTCAGCTTCGGATCAATCCGGCAAAGCTCGGCCTCGTCCGGCGGGCCGATCCGGCCTTCCCGGCCCCGATTCTCGGCTTTCGTGATGGTCCGATCTGGGCTGCCGAGGCGATCGAGCGCTGGGCGCCGACCCGAGAGCCGGTCCCGACGCGCGACCGGGGCTTGCCGCGTAGCTGACCCCCGGGAGACTGGTCAGAGGCCCGGTCGTCGTCGGTCGCTCAATAGTAGGGCGGCGGCGTAGGGGCCTCGTACGGCGTCGGTGTTGGTGTCGGGGTCGGAGTGGGCGTCGCGGCTGGGGTCGGACTTGGGGTCGGGCTCGGAGTCGGCGGCGGGCTCGGTGACAGCGAGAGCGGGGCCAGCGTCCCACAGCGTCGGACGGAGCCGATCGCCACGCTGACGTGGCCGCGAAGGAGCGTCCGCAACCGGGTGGTCAGCGCACGATTGAACGTGAGGCCGCGAGTCACGGTCCCGCTTGCGGTTGATGTGACCGTTGGGAGGATGACGATGCGCGCCCCCAACCTGGCGCACGTGCCGGAGTACAGACCGACCCAATAACTGGTGGCTGGACTCAGGCCGGTCAGCCGGAGACCGAGGGCACCGGTTCCGGACGTGTAGGTGTAGAGCGTCGCGGTCCCTTTCGGGTGAACGCCACCAACCTCGATTTGTGTCCGCCACTTCGCCGTCACGGTGGCGGCTGAAGTCGAGTCAGGCCAATTCGCCCCTGCCGCGAAGATGGTCACGATCGCCACGACGGCGACCGCCAGAGGGGTCAGGGTTCGCATATCGGACCATACGCGCGGACCCTGTCGCACGGATTTGTGGCTCGTTATTCGGGCCGCAGTTGTCCGTCGATCAGATCTTCGTGGGTGACGACCCGGATCCAGTCCGCTGCGTCGCGGTTGACGACGATCGTGCCAATCGACTGGTGCTCGCGCTTGCCGTGCACCCAGTACTCGATCAATGCGTCAGTGAGCGGGATCATCGCCGGACGCGCCCGCGCGCTCTCGATCGGATCGGCACCTGGTGGCACGTGGAGGTACCCGCTAATCAGGTAGTTCCCTGACTGGATCGCGATCGGGTGGGTTCGAGTCGTCTGGCGGCGCGCCGCATCGCCTCGCGGCCCACTGGCCTGCACCGCGATGAGCTCCCGACGGTGGATAACAACCTCGTCGACCGTTCCCGTCAGGCCGTTCGCGAGGCTTTCGAGCTCGACGTCGAGCAGGTGCAGCTCGTCGTGGGCATTCAGCAGATCAGTCAGCCGGTTGGCCTCCAATCGGACCCAGCCGAAGACTCGTTGGTGCGCGCCATAGGCGGCGAACCGAATGAACGGCGCCTCCGACACGGCATCGGGCTCGAACACCTCCTCCGACGTGCGTTGGAGGATGAGTTGCAAGCGAGCCGGCGGCGATTCGAGCTGCATTTGATTCGGCACGCTGAGGTCTGGCGGCGCCCGCCGGTATGACCCAAACGTACCCGGGTGGGGAACACCTGGCCGGGTGCCATTCCGGTGCGTCCAGGCACCGTTGACCTCGACACGACGAGCGGAGTGGAGTACTAAAGGGAGGTCTCGTCGGGCCCTTGAATCACGGGCGCCCCAACTCTCGAGCCGCCCAGCGCGCACGAGACATCCATCCGGGGACGGAAGGAAGCGGAGGTCCACCATGAGGCGAATCATCGCGGTGACGACGGCTGTAGCGCTTGCGCTCGGCGTCGTCGGAGCAACGGCGGCGAACGGAGACTCCGACAGGAACTCTTTCAAGGCGAATCTGAGCGGCTATCAGGAAGTGCCGGCGAACTCGACGACGGGGACGGGCAGGCTGACCCTCAGCGTGAACCCGGCCGGAACGCAGATCTCGTACACCCTGACCTACTCGGCCCTGCAGGGGGGTAGTCCCTTCACCGCACATATCCACTTCGCGCAGAAGAGCGTCAACGGCGGGGTCGTGGCCTTCCTGTGCGGTGGCGGCAGCAAGCCTGCTGCCTGCCCGGCCGGCGGCGGAACGGTGACCGGGCTGATCGTCGCGACCGACATCCTGGCCGTCCAGGGGATCGCAGCCGGCGACCTGGCCGCCGCGCTGAAGGCGATACGCAGCGGCGTCACCTACGCGAACGTGCACTCGACGAACTTCCCGGGTGGCGAGATCCGTGGCCAGATCGGCGGGCACGGGAACGGCAACAACGGCGGGCACGGAGACCAGGGAAAGGACGACTAGGACCGGGTCAGCGCTCCCGGTCAGCGCTCCCGGTCGGGATCGTCGTCGGGCTTTCGGGTCCAACCGCGCAATCGATCCATCGGCCGGGTCGACGGGATGGCGCGGATCAGGGGCCTGGATCCGGCGCCCGCCGGCGATTCGGGCTCGTTCGACTCGTTTGCGCCCGTCGTCGCCGCGCCGACCCCTGCCGGGACGGCGATCGCCCGGGGCTCGGACTCCCATGGGCGGGCGACCTCCGCGCCTGTGCCGCCCGGGGCCGTCGGGTCCATGACCGCCATCAGGCGGGAGGTACTGACCTCGACGCCGTCGTCCGCCGCGTCGTCGCCGCCGGTGGCACCTGCGGCGGGCTCATCGAGGGACGCGAATTCTGCGACGGCCTGACGCCTCGCGGCGTCGGCGGCCTCCGTCAGCGAGGGGAGAGGCGGCAGGCTCGAAGCCAGGTGGGCGATGATGGCCGGGTCCGATTCGCGGTCGAGCTGGCTGAAGAAGGCATCAAGCTCGGCCTGGTGGGCCTCGACGGCGGCCTCGATCGCCATGACCTCCCGTTGGACGATAACGTCCTGCCGGAGGAGCTCGGCCTGGAGCCGCTCGCGCCGGGCGTCGATCCGTCGAACGCGCTCGGCGGCAATCAGCTCGGTGGCCGTCTTGGCCCAGGCGTCGATCTCGCCGACGTCCTGTTGGGAGGTCTTCTTGAGCGCGGCGGTACCGGACCCAGGACGGGCCTTGATCGCCTCGACCTGCGTGGCACGCTGTCGCTCGAGCTCCTCGGCGATGCGGAGGTGCTGCGACTCGGCGGCCGCGTGCATGGCCCGCGAGAGCTCCCCGAGGAGATCATCGGGTTCAGCCTCCGCGGCCGCCTTTTCGGTCGTCTCGGCCGCTTCGGTGGTCGCTGCCGCTTCCTCGGCGATCGCCAGGGACTCCGCGGCCGCCTCGGGCTCCGCGACGGCGGTCACCGCCGCTGGCGCCGAATCGGCGGTTTCGGCTGCAGGTTCCTCGACGTGGTCGTCGTCGGCCGTCATCCCGTGCCTCATTTCGTGGCGGTCAGGCGCCCGAGCACGGGATCTGCGTCCCGCCCCGGCGACCGACCGATGGTACTGCGCGCTCCGGTGCGTCCACAAGAGCCCCGGACCGCGAGCGCGCCCGCCGGTCCCCTCGTCGAGCAGTGCCTCAACGAGCCTCGAGCCGATGCCAACGCCGCGACGTCCCCGTTCGACCGCGAGAAGGTGGAGCTCCCGCGTCCCGTGCCGATGGATCTTGAGCTGTGCGCAGCCAACGATCCTGCCGCTCTCGTCGGCGACGACGAAGCGCCGCCAATCGAGGCCGTGCGGGTTGAATCTCGCGTCGTGGACCAGTCGCGTGATTGCGTGCTGATCGTCCTCCGTCGCAGGGCGGATGGTGATGTTTTTCCCCGGCATCGCGGGAAGGATACGGGAGGCGGGCACCGCCGGGAGCAACCGGATCGAAGGTTGACACAGCACCGGACAATCACGGCGTCGTGACCGCCGCCCAGATTCCCGCGTCCCGGACCAGCCTGCGCATCGATTGGGTGCTCGCCGGGCTGTCGGTCTGGCTGATCGGCGGCTTCTACATCGATCTCTGGGCGCATGCCCACGGTCGGGTCGACAACACCTTCTTCACGCCGTGGCACGCCCTCGTCTACACGGGCGCGGCGTCGTTCGGGGTGGTGCTGGCGCTGGTCGCGATCTTCGGCAAGCCTCGCGGCATCCCGCTTCGGGAGGTCCTCGCACCGCCGTACCGGATCGCGTTCCTGGGAGCGGTCCTCTTCGTGGTCGCCGGCGGCCTCGACCTCATCTGGCACACGATCTTCGGCTTCGAGGTGGACGTCGAAGCGCTCCTGAGCCCGACCCACCTGCTGCTGGCCACCTCCGGGTTGCTGATGATCGGCGGGCCGATTCGTTCCGCCGCAGCACGGATGGCCGGCGATCCCGGGAGGACGCCGTCGTGGCGGCTGGCCGGGCCGTTCGTCATCCCGCTGGCGATGGCACTCGCGATCTTCGGCGCGTTCACCCAGTACGCCCATCCCATCGTCGACGTCTGGTCAGCTGCCATCCCCGGCTCGGCGACGAATCCACCGGCCCAGCTCTATGCGATGGCACCGGACGGGACCGGCCAGCGACGGCTGGCCGTCATGGACGGCGATGCGCGCGGACCGCGGATGGCACCCGATGGGCGTTCGATCGTCTACGCGCTCCTCCAGGGCGACAACGGCCAGATTCATCTCATCGCTGCCGACGGCAGCGGCGACCGCCAGCTCACAACCCAAGGCTCGAACTTCAGGCCCGCCTGATCGCCCGATGGCACGCGGATCGCCTTCAGCAGCGATCGCGAGGGCGGGCTCGAGATCTACGTCATGGATGCCGACGGGTCGAACGTCGCTCGGTTGACGAACGACCCGGCAGAGGACTGGGCGGCCGCCTGGTCACCGGATGGTCGGTTCATCGCCTTCACCTCGAACCGCGACGGCGACTATCACCTGTTCCGGATGGATGCCGACGGGAGCAACGTCACCCAGCTCACGAGCGGTTCGGCGACCGACTACGAGCCGGCCTACTCGCCCGATGGTTCGCGGATCGCATTCACCTCGAACCGCGACGGACACTTCGCGGTCTGGGTGGCCACCGCCGACGGGAGCGGCGCGACGGCCCTGGTCTCCGGCGACGGCGACAACTACATGCCGTCGTGGTCGGCGGATGGGTCGCAGGTCGCGTTCACGTCGAACCGGACCGGTGACTTCGAGGTCTTCGTCGTTTCGGCGTCCGGGGGCGAGGCCCGAAACATCAGCCAGAACCCGGGGGCGGATGACGGCTGGGACACCTTGTCCTGGACGCCCGATGGATCCGCCATCCTCTACCCGTCGCAGGGCGTCACCCCATCCTGGCGCGACTCGTTCGTCCGCCAGGGCTTCGGGGCTGCCGGAATCCTGATCGCCGCGACGCTGTTGGCTGGCGCCGTCGTCTTCGCGCGACGCCGTGGTCGGCTGCCGTTCGGCGCCTACACGGTTCTCGTGGCGGCCCCGCTGATCATGGCCACCGTTCTGCGCGACGAGTCTCGGTTCATTCCGGCCGCGATTGCGGCCGGGCTGCTGGCCGATCTCGTGGTGCGCGCCTGGCCACCCGGGCGGAGCCGGGTTGGCGACGCACTGGTCGCGTTCCTGATCCCCGCCCTCTTCTTCGCGCTCTACTTCGCCACGGTAGAGGTGACCGCCGGGCTGGGCTGGTCCATCCATCTGTGGATCGGGGCGATCGTGATCGCCGGGATCATCGGGTTGTTCATGGACGAGCTGGGTCGCCGGCCGGCTGGGGAGGGGGGCTCGCTCAGGCCGTCGTCGGGCGGATGACCCAGCGGCAGCCGAAGAGGTCCGCGGTCCGTTGCTCGGGGACGATGGCGGCCAGGCGGATGACCGCCGACGCCGACCCATTCCCGCCGCGCTTCGGGCGCAACCGGACGATCTGACCGCGGATATCCGCGTCTCGGGAGCCGCCACCGCTGAGCGACGGCCGGAACCGGAGTCCGGTCGAACGAAGGAAGCGTTGGATCGTCGCGTTGACGTCGTGGACGGGCAGCTCGAGCACCTCCAGCCGCACCTGTCGGCCGATTGGATGGACCTGCGCGGCACGAGTGGCGCGGTCGGCGGGCGTCCACTCGGCCGATGCCGTGTCGTGCTCGAGCAGGAAGGGCGGGTCGGCCGGGCCCAGCCGCCGCGGCATCGAAAGCTGCCAGCGGACGATGCCGCCGTCGGGGCGACGGCGTTCGCCGGTGATCGAATTCCCAAGATCGGAGCCGATTGCGCGGAGCGCGGCGAGATCGCGCTCGAGCTCGTCGGTCGCGACCGCCCAGGTCACGAGCCCGCCACCAGCCTCGAGCGTGCGCAGCGTCGGCCCACCGATCCACGACTGCTCGGCAAGCGTCCGGTCGAACACCCCGATGAGCTCGAGGAATGAGTCGCCCAGCCAGACCAGTCGATTGAACGTCCCGAGCCCGTCATGTCGGCCGCCACCTGTCGCGGCGAGACCCAGCTCGCGCTCGAGCTGAGAGGCGGCATCGTCGGGATCGGCGACGGCGATCACGAGGTGGTCGATGCCGAGGAACATCGGGAGCGTTAGCCGCTGGGCTGGATCCGGTGGCGCGTCGAGATCTCGACGCGGCCGCGCTCGTCGGCCGCCGGATGCTCAACCAGGGCGACGAGCCGGCTCGTCATGAATCGGCCGGTTCGGACCGTCTGGCCGCTCCTGGTCACCTCGCGGACCTCGACAACTCCCCGTGATGTCGTGACCTCAACCCGGCGCCCGGCGCGGGTCGCGGAGATCTCGAACGTCTGGACGCCCTGGCCCGTGTCGACCAGCGCCTCGATTCGGTCGCCTTTCATGCGCGAACCATAGTCCGCGAGGGCAAACCCTGTAACGCCACCGCGCATGCCGCGTCTCCCGATTGTCCACGAGGAAAGCACCGCCGCGGCCACGATCCCGGGTTCGCGTGACGCGTTCCCGGGCGACAACCAAGGCCCAGTCGCTCACGACGAAGGTCGGCAAGTAGGTTTGGTCGCCAAGTCACTCGGTTCGATGATCGCCCTTGGGCGATTCCCATCACCCAAGGGCGATCGAGAAAGGTCGTTCCCGACGAGGCCGTCTCGCCCTTGCTCAAGCGCGCGTCCACGGCGGGCGAAGCGAGCGGGAACAGCTGGGCGGGTCCGCGCCACGGCTCTTGCGCGTGCGGTACAAACTGGATGGCTACGCCGGAGGCTGGCGTCCATCGGGGACCGCCCCGTCTGGCGCGAAAGGAGGGGCCACGTGCCCAAGTACCTGTTTCGCGCGTCCTACTCGGCCGCCGGCGCCGCGGGCGTCCTCAAGGACGGAGGGTCGGGACGGGTCAAGGCGGTCAACGCGCTCGTTGCGAGTGTGGGCGGCACCGTGGAGTCGATGTACTGGGTGATGGGTGCCGACGACTACATCCTCATCGCGGACCTCGCCGACAGCGCCGCCGCCGCCGCGCTCAGCCTGACCGTCGGCGCCAGCGGAGCCGCAAGCGTCACCACGTCCGAGCTCTTCAGCGCCAGCGACGTCGACGCGATCGCCCGTCGTCGGGTGGAGTACCGCCCGCCAGGCGCCTGATCCACCATTCGGAACCGCGAGCCGCCTCGGGATGTGCCTGGGGCGGTTCGCGCGGCGGACACGTTTCAGGTTCCTACGGACTCCACGTGCCGAGCACACCCGTCGCCAGCCGATGCGTATCTGAGCCGTCGGCCGGGATGACCGTGAGCTGCGAGACGCCCTGATCGTCGTCGAGAGGCAGCAGGATGGACGTCCCATCCGGCGACCAGAACCGGTGACTCAGTGCGTACTGATCGAAGAAGGGGAGAATCTGGCTGATGAACAGCTCCGACAGTCGACCGACGCGCTCGGAGCGGATCGCCCCGCTGGCGACGTCCACAAAGGCGACACGCAGGAGGATCCCCGCGGCGGTCTGAGCGGCTGGCGCGCCCGCGCTCGCGAGCAACCCGACCGCGTCCGCCCGTGACGCGATGTTGGTGTCGGCGGGACCATTCAGGCGAAGCGCGGCGATGGTTCGTCCGTCCGGCGCCCAGAAGAACGCCACGACCGAGCCGCCGAGCAGCGTCCGCACGGCACCTGACACGGGATCGACGACCCGCAGTGGACCGACCGGCAGTTCGGGCGTGGCGCCCGCCCTGGCCGCCGCGACGAAGGCGAGCATGTCGCCGACCGGATCGAATTCGAGCGCCGCCTCGCCGAAGACCGGGACCTCGTGGTGCGTTGCGCCGTCGCGCGATTCGACGACGACCGAGGCCGAGGCGCCCTGGTCAGGAGTGGCGTAGGCGAGATAGGCCCCGCTGCCGGACAGTCCGGGCGCGCGGAAGAGCCCAGCCTGGATGGCATTCGGTTCCGCCAGTGCGCCGTCCAGGCCAACCTCGCCCACGAATGCGCCGGGCGCGTTCCCGCCGCTGTGAACCAGCAAGCGGGTCGGATCGACCCACTGCCAGTACATCGGCGCGGCGTTCCGAACGGTCGTGTCGGGCGCGCTTGCGTCGGCGGGCGCGTAGCGCAGGGCGATCCCGTCAGGCTCGTTCGTCAGGAAGCCCAAGGCCTTGCCGCTCGGCGCCCAGTACAGATAGAACGCCGGATGGCCCGGAGCTCGGTAGACGATCGTGGGCTCAGTTGCCGCCGACGCGCCATCCGGTGCCGCAAACACGTCGACGCCGGCGCCGCCACCGTCGGTCCCGATCGCGGCGATCCGCGTGCCGTCGGGCGACCAGGCCGGGAACTGGAAGGTGACCCCCGGCGCCGTGTACCTGACGATCGAGCCGCCGTCTGCATCCATCGAGCTGAGCGCGCCGTCGGAATCGACGACGGCGATTCGGGCCGCCACCGGGTTTGGCGTCGCGCGGACCTCGGGATCCGCCCGGATGATGAAGCCGCTCCCCTCGAGGCCGGCGACCACCACCATGGCGGCGACGAGCACCAACGTGATCGCCATCCGAAGGCGCCGGCGCCCAGCTCCCGGGCCGGCTTCCGGCACCGCGTCGACTTCTGCGAATGGTTCGGCGTCGGTCGCTGGCTGGACCTCGTCGTCGGGCGGCAGCTCTTCCATATATCAACACCATACGGGCCGGCGCGGCAATGTGGTTCTCCCGTCGCGCCGATCACGGTTTGACGCCCCGATGTAGCATCGCGGAGCCGTGCTGACAT
>CAYLSK010000096.1:0-7477 GCA_964385975.1 uncultured Anaerolineaceae bacterium
CCCGACGCCGGAGCCAACCCCGACGCCCGAACAGACACCGACCCCGACGCCGGAGCCGACGCCCACCCCAGAACCGACACCTACCCCGACGGCCGAGCCCACTCCCACGCCTTCGGCGAGTCCGACGCCAAGCCTCGTTGGCCTGCGAGTCACCGAACGCAGCTCCTCGCAAAACCTGCTCGAGATGGTCGTCACTGGCGTGACCGGCTTCTTCTTCGGCGGCTGACCGGATGACGTTGGGGTGGGGGCCGCGGCTACACTCCGGCGCATGACGGTCATCCTCGAGGCGGTGCACCTCACCAGGACCTACCCACTCGGTACCACCACGGTCGAAGCGCTGCGTGGAGTCTCGCTCTCGGTCGAGGCGGGCGAGTTCGTTGCCCTGATGGGCCCGTCGGGCTCCGGCAAGTCGACCCTGCTCCAGGTCCTGGGCGGGCTGGATCGACCCACGTCGGGCGAGGTCACCCTCGAAGGCAAGGACCTCAACAGCCTGTCAGACGACCAGGCCACTCGCCTGCGGCGTGATCGGACGGGCTTCGTCTTCCAGTCGTTCAACCTGATCCCGTTGCTGGACGTGGTGGAGAACGTCGCGCTCCCGTTCACGATCGCCGGTGGCGACCCGAGTCGCGGCGAGCTGGCTGAGCGGATCCGCGACGTCATCGACCTTGTCGACCTGACCGGCAAGGAGCACCACAAGCCCGATCAGCTGTCAGCCGGCGAGCAGCAGCGCGTCGCGGTGGCCCGAGCGTTGGTCACCCGCCCAGCGCTGTTGTTCGCCGACGAGCCCACCGGAAACCTGGACTACACGACCGGAACCGAGATCCTCGACGCGCTCTGGCGATCGTGCGTGGAGCGCGGCCAGACCATCGTGCTGGTGACCCACGACTCGAAGGCCGCGGCCTACGCCGATCGTGTCCTGGTCGTTGGCGATGGCCAGATCCGCGAGACGATCAAGCTCGGTCGGCGCGACACCCACGAAGCGACACCGCTGATCACCCGGCTCGCCCAACTCGGACTCTAGGCGGCGACGTCGTGTCCTTGACCGGCCTCGCCTGGCGGAGTCTCCGGGCCCGGCCGTTGCGTTCCCTGCTGAGCGGACTCGGCGTGGCACTTGGGGTCGCCGTCCTGTTCGCCGGACTCGCCACCAACGCCGGCATCGACGCGTCCGTCAACAGCACGGTCAGCGACCTCGTCGGTCTGGCGGACCTTCGGGTGGCCGCCTTCGGCGAGCGTGGCCTGAGCGTTGAGACGGTCAAGACCATCGCAGAAACGCCGGGAGTCGAGATCATCGCGCCGGCCCTCCAGCGACGGACGTACCTGGGGCCAGACAGCTCGGCCGGGCAGGCGTTGCCACCGGCGGTCACCGTTCTCGGGATCGATCCCGCCACCGAGCCCCAGCTTCACGATCTCCATCTCATCTCCGGGTCGATGCTGCGCGAACAAGCCGAGCCGAGCGCGCTGGTCTCCGAACAGCTCGCCACGGAGGACGGACTCACCGTCGGAGCGCCGCTCACGATGCAGGGGACCGGCGACCCGCTGACCTACCGAGTGATCGGGATCCTGGCCGGCGAGGGGCCGCTGACCGGGGCGTTCGGGCGAATCGTCGTCGTGCCGCTGCAGACCGCCCAGACGGTCTTCGGCGACACCGCGGTGACCCGCGTCGACATCGGCGCGGCGGCCGGCACCGATGTTGCGGCCGTCTCGGACGCGCTCGTGTCGCGCCTGCTGACGCAGCTGTATGTCCTTTCAACGCCGCAGGACATCGCCGCTTCGCTGCGCAGCTCCACCTCGGACTTCCAGGCGACGACGGCGCTGATCGCCGCAATCGCGCTGTTCGCCGGCGCCTTCCTGATCTTCAACACGTTGTCGATGACCGTCGTCGAGCAGGTTCGCGAGGTCGGCCTGCTGCGCGCCGCCGGTGCGACGCGACGCCAGGTGACCACGTTCATGCTCGGTCAGGCCCTGGTCCTGGGCGCGTTCGGGTCGCTGCTCGGTGTGGGCCTTGGCGCGCTTCTGGCCGCGGGGATGGTCGTCTACGTCCGCACGATCGGGTCGGTCACGCTGCAGCGTCCGCCAATCCCGCCCGATATGGTGCTCCTCGCCCTCCTCGTTGGGATCGGCGTCACGCTTGCGGCCGCGCTCGAACCGGCCCGACGGGCCGGGCGGATCCAACCCGTGGAAGCGCTCAAGGCTCGCCTCGACCTGCCGTCGGCCCGGCGCGCCCGGCTTCGCTGGCTGGCGGGCGTCTTCGTCCTGATCACGATCGTCGGGCTGGTCGCCGCGCCGCGAGGCGCCGGCATCGTCCGCGCCCTGGTGATCTACACGACGTTGTTGGTTGGCACGCTCTGCATCCCGCTCATCCTCCCGGCGGTCGCTCGCCTCGCCGGAATCCCGTTCGGGTTCGTCCTTCGCTTCGAGGAGCGGCTGGCGCGCAGCTCGGTCGTGCGCGACCCGAGTCGGGCGACCCTGACGTTGGGGGCGCTGACGATCGGGCTGGCCATGATCGTGGCGCTCGGTGGCGTCGGGCAGCACGCTCGGGCAGCCGCCGGGGCCTGGATCGCCGACGTCGTGCCAGGGGAGCTGATCCTCTCCTCGATCCGGCCGGTCGCGGCCGACGAAGGGGTCGAGGCCGAGATCCTTGCGGCCGTGCCCAGTATTGCCCGGATCAGCCCGATCGCCACCTTCGAGGTCGCGATCCTCGGCTCGCGAACGGACGCGGCAGCGGTCGTGGGCGCCGACCTGGCCGCCGACGGCCGGCTGCGCTTCAAGGCCGGGGATCGCGCTGCCGCGCTGGCAGCGCTCGACGCCGGCGGCGCGACGATCGTGCCGGCCGGGCTGGCCGACCGCCTTGGGCTCGGCGTCGGTGACGTCCTCCCGGTCCCCGGCGCCACCGGCGCCGCGCTCAATCTCCGGGTCGTCGGGATCGTCGAGCGCTCGATCCCCGGTTCAGGCGGCGAGGCGATGCTGGTTGGCTGGCACGATGCGACCGCGCTCGGCGTCGCCGGGGCGGATGCCTTCGCGGTGCGCTTCACGGCCGATGCCCCCGCCGATGCTCGCGACAGGTTGCGCGAAGTCGCCACCAAACATTACGCGCTCGACGACGTCAGTCTCGATCGGATCAAGGGCGCCATCGACGACGCCCTGGCGCGGATCTTCGGGCTCTTCGATGCGCTCGCTGCCGTCGCGGTCCTGATCGCCGCCCTGGGCATCGTCAACACCCTGACCATGAACGTCATCGAACGGGTTCGCGAGATTGGGATCCTGCGCGCCGCCGGGATGACCCGCCGCCAGGTCTGGCGCTCGGTCGTCGTGGAGGCCGGAATTCTCGGCCTGGCCGGAGCGATCCTCGGAGTCGTGCTCGGACTCGTGGTGGGCGGTTTGATGGTGCTGCTGGCCGGTGGTCGACTCGACGTCGCGGCGGGGATCCCGTGGCAGATCGTGGGGCTCAGCGTGCTCCTGGGCGTCGCGGTCGCGATGCTTTCGGCCGCCTACCCGGCCCGACTGGCCAGCCGCCTCCCAATCGTCCGGGCGGTCCAGTACGAGTGACCGGATGCTAGACTCGGTTCGCCGGTCACCGCCCAGGTGATCTCCGCAGCGGAGTCCTCATGACGCTCGCCATCCCGCGGCTCGACCGCACGACAGCCGAGGAACGCGGCCTCACCATCGCCGATTTCCTGGTCCCCATCCGCGTCGGGGAGCGGGTCAACGCGCGTGTTCGGCACGCCGTCCTCATCCTCATCGGCGTGCTCATCGTGTCGGTCTGCGCCCAGATCTACATCCCGATCAAGCCGGTCCCGTTCACTGGCCAGACTTTCGCTGTACTCGTCGTCGGTGGTGCCCTCGGCTTCCGGCGTGGTGTGATGTCCCTCGGCTTGTACCTGCTCCTCGGCGCCGTCGGGTTGCCGATCTTCGCGCAAGCGAAGTCGCACATTGACGTCGTTCTCGGGCCGAGCGGCGGCTATCTTGTGGGCTTCGTTCTGGCGGCGGCCGTCATCGGACGCCTGGCCGAACTCGGGTGGGACCGAAACATCGCCGGGTCGGTGGCGGCGATGCTCATCGGTAATGTCCTCATTTACGCCGTCGGACTGCCTTGGCTTGGCGTCGTCGGCGGATTTTCGCTGCAGGACACGATCGCCTACGGGCTGACGCCCTTCCTCGCGTGGGATGCCGCGAAGCTTGCGGTGGCGGCCGCCATTTTCCCGGCGACCTGGTGGATCGTGGGTCGGCGTCCGGACGACCGCTAAGCAGCGTTCGCGCCGGTCGCGTCGGCCTCGTCGAGGGCGGCGCGAAGGCTTCGATACGAATCACGGAGCAGGCGAGCGACCTCCGTCCAGTACGCCACGCCGGCGCCGCGTGGCCCATCCGGATCATCCGTCGCACCGCGGTCCCGAATCTCGGCGGCCAGCCCACGCAGACGACCCGCCTCGGCGACTTGATCCCGTGGCACGTCGTAGAGGCTCGCGTAGAGGTCCGTGATGGAGTCACCGGCCGCCTTGCCAGCCGCGAGCCCGATCTCCCGGCGGACGACCCACCAGCGCAGCTCGTGTCGGGCGACGGCCTCAACGTCGACGTGGTCGGGCAGTTTCATCGACCGATAGGCGCGTCCGATGTCCGGCGCGAAGCGATCGTAGTCGCCCGTCGAGCGGGCAAATCCGGCAGCCGCCCTGGTCAGCAGCAGGCTCGTCCAGATCGCTCGTGGCCACGACAGCTGGGCCTGCGCCCGGACGGCCTGCACCAGCAGGACGAAGAGGCGTGCCGGTTGACGGCGGTAGTACGCCTTCCACATCCGGGTTTCGAGCCTTGCCAGCTCGTCGGGGTCGAAGTCCCTGCCCCAGCGGGTCATTGAACCCATCGGCGACGTCCCTCCTGTTCGTCCGATATCTTGCCTTGATGCGTACGCCGCTGCCGATCGCCCGGATGACGGAAGGGTCCGACGCTGGCCTGTACGGTCCGGACTCCGAGGCTTGGCGCCTGAACCGCGAGGCGCTCCTTCTTTTGGGCGCTGGCCCGCGGGCCCTGCTGATGCAGATCGCACACCCGGCGGTCGCAGCCGGCGTCGCCGAACACTCCGACTTCAGGTCCGATCCATGGCGCCGGCTTGCGGCCACGCTGCGCAGCTATCTCACGATCGTCTACGGAACAACGAGCGCGGCTCGCGCGGAAATCCGGCGGCTCAACGCGCTCCATCGAGGCATCGTGGGGGCGGGCTATACGGCGCGCGATCCCGCGCTCGCACTGTGGGTGCACGCCACGCTGATCGATTCGACGATCGTCGCCAACGACGCCTGGATCGAGCCGCTGTCGCGTGCCAGGCGGGCGGCGTTCTATCTCGAAACGCGCCCGATCGGGCGGGCGTTCGGGGTGCCGGACCACTTGCTGCCGATCGATCTCGAGGCGTTCGAGGGGTACATGGCGGCGATGCTCGGGCCGGGCGGTCCCGTGCGGGTCTCGGCGGTCGCCCGGGAGCTGGCGGAGGCGATCCTGCGGCCGCCGCTGGCGCCACTGGCCCCGTGGTTGCGGTGGGGCGATAGAGCGGCGAGCGTCCTGGCGCGCGTTCCGGTGGCAGCCTACGCCTGGACGCTGTGGCCCGCGATCGGGCTTCTGCCGACGGGGGTTCGCGAGGATTACAGGTTGCCTTGGGGCGCTCGCGAGCGGCTCGTGTCCGGTTGGCTGGTCGCGGGGTGGCAGGCCTGGCGGCCGCTCATGCCCGAGTCGTTCCGGCAGATGCCGCATGCGCTGGCGGCGGTTGCCCGGATGGTTGATCACGTAGAGGTCCTGGCACAGGTCGCTGACGGGTGATCCACGACGTGGCAGGATTTGCGCCATGACCCAACTGTCCCAGGCACAGCCGAGCTCCGCGGATCCGCTCGGGCCGACGGATGGGCCACTCACCTTCGAGGAGCTCCAGCTCGCGTTCCGGAACCGAGGCATGCCCCTCGAGGCGCTTCGATACGACCTGACGCCGACCGGGCTCCACTACCTCGTGATCCACTGGGACATCCCCGACGTGGACGGTTCGAGCTGGCGGCTCGATCTCGGCGGCCGGGTGCGCCGGCCGCTGTCGCTCTCGCTCGCCGACATCCGGGCGCGCCCCGCCCGCACGTTTCCCGTCACCCTCGAATGTGCCGGCAACGGGCGCGCTCGGCTGACGCCGCGACCCCTGAGCGTGCCCTGGCTGTCCGAGGCGGTCGGGACGGCTGAGTGGACCGGCACGCCACTGTGGCCTGTGCTCGAGGAGGCCGGTCTCGAAGATGACGTTGTCGAGATCGTCTTCCGCGGAGTGGATCGCGGCATCCAGGGTGACGAGGACCAGGAGTACGGGCGGAGCCTCACGGTCGCCGAGACGCGACGTCCCGAGGTCTTGCTGGCCTATGAGATGAACGGCCAGCCGCTCCAGCCGCAGCATGGTTATCCGCTGCGGCTGATCGTCCCCGGTTGGTACGGCATGACGAGCGTCAAGTGGCTCCGCTCAATCGAGGCGGTGAATGAGGAGTTCCAGGGCTTCCAGCAGGCTGTCGCGTACCGCTACCAAAGGGACGCCGACGATCCAGGCGAGCCAGTGAGTCGCATCCGCGTCCGAGCGCTCATGATCCCGCCGGGTGTCCCCGACTTCTACTCTCGCATTCGCTTCGTCGAGCCTGGGACCGTCCCGCTTGCCGGCAAGGCATGGTCGGGCGACGGGCTCATCCAGCGCGTGGAGGTCGGGGTCGACGGGGCCTGGTCGGCCGCGCAGCTGGGCCCGGCCGTGGGCGAGCTTGCCTGGTGTTCGTGGTCGTTCCAATGGGACGCCACGACCGGCGACCACGAGATCGCCTGCCGGGCGACCGACGCCGCAGGCAATGTCCAGCCCGTGGAGCAACCCTGGAACTACCAGGGCATGGGCAACAACCTCGTTCAGACCGTGTCCGTGACCGTTCGGACATAACCCCGCGCGCGGCTCGCCGCCCTCAGTAGATCCGCGGGAACCGAGGCGCGAACAGGGTGGCTCCCAGATCGAGCGGCGTGGCATCGTCCAGCGCCTGCAACAAGGTCGCCGTTGTCGCGATTCGGTCGCGGTTCGCGCCGACGTAGCCACGGAGGGCGGTCCAGAACACCGCCGAACCCATTCGCCGGCGCGCCTCGTCGAGCAGGTTGCCGCCCTGGATGTAGATCGTTTCGACGTAACAGCGGGCCGAGTAGCCGTAGATGGCTTCGTCGAGCCGAGCCGTCGGACAGCGGCTCGACCGATGGATGCCGAGGATGGATCGCGCCACGAAATCGGCGGCGGCTTCGTCGGTGAACGGTTCCGTCGCTTGATCGCTGCCGACGATCCCGTAGAACCATTGATGGGCGGTCTCATGGGCAACCTGATAGCGCAGGTTGTCCGTCGTGCCTGTCGGGATCCAGATGAGCTCCGGTGATTCCATCCCGTATCCCCCGGCCGACTGGACGACCTTGAACGTGTCGTGGCCGAACGGCCCGAGCCGTTCCTGCAGCG
>CAYLSK010000096.1:7577-10736 GCA_964385975.1 uncultured Anaerolineaceae bacterium
GGACCGACGAGCTCGTTGGCGTCTCGAACGGGTCGCCGTGGTTCGGTCGATCGAAAGCGATTCGGCGGCTGACCCAGGGCAACCAGCGATACAGGTCGGCGATCCCGTTGGCCCGGGCGAACAGCCAATCCGACCCTCTGAGGCCGGTGCGCAAGCGAGCCCCAAATCGGACGCGGATCTGCGTCGCGCCTCCAGGCGTCAGGACGCCCCCCAGCGGCACGACGATCGTCTGATCGCTGATCGTGGCGGCGACCACGGCGCCGTCCACCGTCACCGGACGCAGCCGGATCTCACCAAGATGAGCGGCGATCGTGTTCAGCTCGATCCGGTCGATGGGTCCGCCGGACGTATTGCGGATGGTGGCGGTGGAGTCCACCCAGATCGCGCGGGTTGCCCAGCTCAGCTTCAGGTTCGCGCGGTAGGTGGCATCCAGCATCAGGCTGGACCGCCCAACCGAGCCTGGCACGATCTCGCCGACGCCCACCGGCGAGGCGGCGCGGGCGATCGGGATCGCTGAGCAGGGGATGCCGAGCGCGACGACGGCCAGCACGGCGGCGGCCATAAACGACGGGGCGTGGGCCATCGAGCCCATCGTAGCGCCCGTCGCCCGGCGCGCCCGGTGCCGCGTAGACTCTCGATCGTGACCGCTCCGACACGGCCGACGCTCAACGCTGACCCACTCGTGGACACCATTCACGCGCGGCTGCCGGAACTTCGCCTGCTGACCGACGAGATCGATCGCGAGAGCTACCGGTACGACGAGACCGCCTATCTCCACGCCGGACTGCCATGCGCGGTCGCCCTTCCGACGACCACCGAACAGGTCGCCGAGCTCGTCCGGATTGCCGCTGACCTCCGAGTGCCGATCGTCCCGCGCGGCGCGGGTTCGGGCCTGTCCGGCGGCTCGGCCGGAATCGAGGGAGCCCTGACCATCGCCTTCACGGCGATGGACCGGATCCTCGAGATCGATCGCGAGAACCTCGTCGCGGTCGTTCAGCCCGGGGTCATCAATGCCGTGCTGAAGGCGGCGGTCGCCGAGCACGGCCTCTTCTACCCGCCGGACCCGGCCAGCTACGAGATCTGCTCGATCGGCGGCAACCTTGGGACCAACGCCGGCGGCCTGTGCTGCGTGAAGTATGGCCAGACTCGCGAGTCGGTTCTGTCGCTCGAGGTCGTGATGGCCGACGGGGCGATCATCCGGACCGGCGGCAAGAACCTGAAGGACGTCGCCGGGTACTCCCTGACCCACCTCATCGTCGGCAGCCAGGGGACGCTTGGGCTGATCACGGAGGCCACGCTGCGGCTTCGGCCGGCGCCGCCACCCCGATCCACGATGCTGGCCTTCTTCCCGACCCTCGATGGCGCCGGCCAGGCGGTGGCCGGCATGGCCGCGGCCGGCCTCATGCCGGTCACGCTCGAGCTGCTCGATCGCTTCACGATCGGTGCCGTCGACGAGATGCACGGGCTCGGCCTCGACCGCACGGCGGCGGCCATGCTGATGGTCGAGTCCGACATGCCGGGAGCCGCGGCCGATGAAGAGCTTGCCCGGGCCGAGATCGCCTGTCGGGTCGCCGGCGCCAGCGACGTCATTCGCGCCGCCGACGCCCAGGAAGCGGACTGGCTGCGCCAGGCACGGCGGGCCGCCCATTACGCGCTGGAACGGCTCGGTGAGGTCAGGATGGAGGACGTCGGCGTGCCACGCTCTCGGGTCCCGGACATGCTCCGCGCGATCGAGCGGATCGCCGCGAAGCACGACGTCAGGATCGGGACGTTCGGGCATGCCGGCGATGGCAACCTCCATCCGGACCTCGTCTTCGATCGAGGCGATCCGCGGGCGGAGGCGCTGACCAAGCTCGTCCAGGCGGACCTCTACCGGGCGGCCCTGGAGCTCGGTGGCACGGTCACCGGCGAGCACGGAATCGGCGCGGCTCGGCGCGAGTGGCTCGAGATCCAGCGCGGCGCCGACGCGGTTCGAGTGATGCGCGCGATCAAGACCGCGCTCGACCCCCTCGGGATCCTGAACCCGGGTCGCGTGGTCTAGGGGGCCTTTCTCGCCAGTTGCTCCCCGGGACCTTCGTCCCGGGTCGAGTCATCCGATGGGCACGTTCGTGCGCATCCACCGACGAGCCCACCGCGGGAGGGTCGCGACAACCGCGCGGGCCAGCCGATCCCGGGACGTCCGCGCCAGATGCGACGCCCGACCACCGAACCCCAGAAGGGAATGGAACCACGACGATGCGTACGACACGTAACATCCTTGCGTTCGGTGCGGCCATGGCCGTGCTGACCGCCGGCGCCGCGCCGCTCCTCGTCGGCGCCGCCGACCATCTCGACTCGCCGAATGCCAAGGCGAACCACGCCCTGGATATCACCGACATCTATGCCTTCGATGCCGAGGACTCGGGCAAGACCGTGCTCGTGGTCGACGTCAACCCGCTCGCCGGCGTGATCTCAGGCACGGAATTCGCCACTGACTCGGAATACCGCCTGAACATCGACACGAACGGCGACTTCATCGCCGACGACGTCTACACGGTCACCTTCGGCTGGGACGCGCCTGACCACAAGCAGTCGCTGACGCTCGCGAAGAACGGCGCGACGGTCCTGACCGGCAAGACCGGCAATGCCAATAACGGCGGTGGCGCCAAGCTCTATGCCGGGATCAAGGACGATCCGTTCTTCTTCGATCTGGCTGGCTTCCTGCGCTGGCGGGACCCGGACGGTGATGGCGCCTATACGTACACGGGCTCGACGAACCTGGACCTTGGCGACTTCTTCAAGGGCACCAACATCTCGACCATCGTCCTGGAGATCCCGGACAGCTGGCTCGGATCGTCGGCCAACTTCTGGGCCACGACCGTCAAGAACGGCTCGATCGTTGTCGTTGACCGGATGGGCAAGCCGGCCCTCAACACGGTGTTCATGAATCCGTTCGGTGGCACGAATCAGAAGGATCCGTACAACCAGACCGCGCCGTCGCTTGACGTCGCGACCTGGGGCGGCCAGTTCACTACGGTCCTCGACGTCTTCAACACGACGGCGACGGCCGAGGCGATCACCGGGCTGCTCCTGCCCGACGTCCTGCATCTGGACGTCGCAAACCTCGGCAAGTCGACCGGCACCGGCTTTACCGGTGGGCCGGGAGGCATCCTCAACGGG
>CAYLSK010000097.1:0-10659 GCA_964385975.1 uncultured Anaerolineaceae bacterium
CGTTCCATCGGGCTCCAACTCTTTCGACTGTCGATATATCGATGGTCGATATATATGCCGCTGGCGCGGGCGTGTCAAGGGGGCGTGAATCTCCTGGGGGATCTTGCAACAACGCGCGCCCCACGCTTCCTCGGAGGGCTGGCGTCAGCGGGTGGAGCCGCGAACGTGGCGCCAGCGCAACCCACCCGCGGCGAGGAGTGTGACCGCCATCGCGGCGAATACCGGGATGTCCCGCTCTGGAGCTCCGCCGAGGTCACGGCCGACGACGTGGGATACGACATGGAGCGCCGCTGCCACTCCAACCCCGACCAGCGCAACCGTCAGGCCATCGGCGCTGACGGACAGGCCGGCGAGCAGGAGGACCACTCCGAGGCCGACCTGGAAGGCGCCGACGTCCTGCAGGAAGTGCTGGTTGTACGGCTCGAACCTGGCAACGGCCTCGAAGAACGACTGGGGATCGACCATCGCCCACACCCCGAGCGCGACGGATCCGACACCGCCGACGATCGCGACGACGCGGGGCAACACGTTGCCAACTGCCGATCGATCTCGGTCGATGTCGAATGGTGCCATCGGATCCGTCCCTCTCGCAGCTGTTGCCCCGAGCCGCGAGGCGTTGCACGTCACTTCCTTCGCAAGACCCCGAAACTCGCCTCCCGGACCCGCCGCCTGGGCCTGTCGCTCCCGGCTCACGTAGTTCCGCGTCGCCGGCGGACGACTGGCCCCCAGAGCTCCCCGCCATGATCCATCAGTGCGTGCCTCGCACCGGGCCAGACCTACCGCGGCCGCGCAGCCGCTCTACGCCGCCGACTCGCGATGTCGAGTCCCAGGAGGATCCACGCGATCCCGTTTAGGGCGATGCCCGTCAGGGCGAGCGACCCGAAGATCGTCGGGTTCGACTCCGATGTCAGCCCGAGGCGATCGATCCCGAGGATCGCGAGCACGGACCCGACGGCGAGGGCGAGCGCGCCCCACCGCGTGACGACCCCGAGACGCAGGGTCACGAGCCCGAACGCCGCATCGGTCAGCCACATGGCGATCCCGGCGTAGAAGAGGACCAACCCGTTGTCGCCGGCGAACGGATGCCACGGTCCGTATGGGAGGACCTCCCGCAGCACGACAGACGCGTTGGCGACCACGGCCGCGATCGCGACGACGCGAGCGAGGGTCGGCGACGCTGCAACCTGCAGTCGATGCACGGCGACAACGATCGCGATCGCACCGAGGTTGAAGAGGACGAGCCTGACGTTGTTGAGGTCGGGCGCGACCTCCACGACGAACGCCGCCAGCAGAACGGCACCGCCCATGATCCCGGCCAGCCCGAGCAGCCTGCTCGAGGCCGAGGGCGATGCTGCGACCGCGTGCGCCATCGTTCGATCGCTTCGCGCGTCAGGCGGGTCGCGGCTCAGTCGCCGGCCGGTCCATCCGGATCGCCTGGATCCCCAGCGCGAACCAACCCAGCAGGAAGCAGATGATCGCCACGACGAGCAGGGCATAGAAGCTCGTCACTCCCGCTGCGAACGGCAGCACCGAGCCCACGCCGATCAGCAGCGCCGCTCCGCGCGACAGGACCGCGGTGCGATAGGTCACAATCGCGAAGAGCGCCGATCCGACGACCCCGGTCAGGAAGCCGAGCATCATCAACACCCAGTAATCGTTACCGGTGACGACCGTTGCGAATGCCCCGATGCTGAACACCGCGAGCCCAATCGCCGGCACGACGAAGGCCGCCCAGGTGACATTCGGGTTCGTGCGCGCCTGGAAGGCCGTGAGACCCGCCAGTGCCACGAGCAGAAGGGACAGTGCCACTACCAGCACGACCCCGGGCACGACGGGGTCGATGGTCACGGGACCGTATCCCAGGAACCACGCGAGGGCCAGAAGCGGGGCTGCGAGGATTCCGGCGAAGCCGCCGATGCGGAGCGACATGGAAAATCTCCTTCCCTGTGCGAGATCGGCCCCCACCAGGCGCAGCCGGAGCTGAGCGTCCAGGGCACCGAGGAGGACGTCCGCCACGTCGAACGGCCCGAGCGGGCGCTCGTCGAGGACCGCCTCGAACTCGTCGCCGTAGCGGGCTCGCCAGCCGGCGGGATAGCAGCGGATCAGAAGCGATCTCATGGCGAGGTCTCGCCGAGCTGGCGCAGGCCAAGCTGGGCGAACTCGGACAGGCCGCGGAGCTGTTCGGCGAGCATCGACGCCCCGACCGCGGTGAGCCGATACGGTCGACGCCGGTCGACCGGCGCCAATGGCGCGACGAGGCCCTGCTCCTCGAGGCGAACGAGCGCCGCGTAGAGGGTGCCGGCGCCCATCGGCCGGCCGGTGCCTCGCTCGACGTCCTGCATCATCGCGTAGCCGTGCTTCGGCCCGTCGGCCAGGCTGACCAGGATGAGCAGCGACGGTTCGGCGAACCGTCCGAACTCGGGGATCTTGCGTTCCATCGGGCTCCAACTCTTTCGACTGTCGATATATCGATGGTCGATATATACGCCTCCGTCGGGGGCGTGTCAAGGGGGCGTGATAAGTCGCAGCTAAGCGGGCTTCCCTAGAGTCCAACTCGACGTCTCCGCCACGTCGGAAGTGCCCCCTACGTGGCGAGACGTCGCGTGATTCTGGCGCCGCCCGCCCGACCATCCCGCCCTGGAGGTCGCGTGGACCCAACCTCGACGCCGTGGCGTGCGCTGGAAGACTCGCCCGATCGAGGCGACGGATCGGCCGAGCCGGCGACTCCTTCACCGGCCATCCCACGCTCCGCCGTGCTGACCGGCGGCGGAGCCGTGCTGCTCGCCGTCGCGGCGTTTGTCCTGGCGTTCGGCAGCAGCTCGGGCGGGTCGGTCTCGATCGATGGCGGGGCGGCGCTCAAGAGCCCATCGGACAACGGGAACTCCTCCGGCTCGAGCACCGAGCCGCTGAGCGTCGTGGGAGGCGACCCGGCGCTGGTCGTGGAGATCGTCGGCGCCATCGAGAACCCGGGTGTCTTTCGACTGCCCGCGGGGTCGCGGATCGGTGACTTGGTCAAGGCTGCCGGGGGCTACGGCCCCCGCGTTGACGCGGACCTCGCCGGTCGCGCTCTGAACCTCGCCGCCCAGCTGCACGATGGCGATCAGATCAGGGTGCCGTCTCGAGACGACCAAACCAACGCGGCAGTCCAGCCCAATGCCGGCACGGGATCGAGTGGAGGCGCCGGATCGCCACTCGACCTGAACCATGCCACGGCCGCTGAACTGGACGCGCTCCCGGGGATCGGGCCGGTGACGGCCGCCAAGATCATCGCGTCGCGAGACGAGAAACCGTTCGCTGCCGTGCAGGACCTGCGAACCCGAAAGCTGGTCGGCGAGAAGACCTTCGCGAACCTCAAGGACCTCGTGGCGGTCCGTTGAGGTGGGCCGAAGCGCTCGACTCGCGATCGGCTCTATCGCTGCGGCTATCGCGGCGGAGCGGATCGGCACTAATCACCTGGCGGCCGCGGTCGCCATTGCGGTGGCCGCGCTGCTCCTGCTCGGCGAGGCGACCTCGAGGGGAGGGCTTCGGTCAGCGTGGCCGCTGGTCGTGGGTGCCGGACTGATCGTCTTGCGTCTCGCCGCGGTCCCGGCTGGGCCGGGCCCGCTGCTGGTGCCACCGCCGGGCGACGGCCCGTGGTCGCTGGTCGTCGTCTCCACCGGGTCGCCTCGCGACGGTCATCAATCGGCGACGCTCTCGACGCCTCCGGGGGCCTCAACCGAATTCGAGGTCGCCGCGACCCTCCCTCGATACCCGCAGGTCGTCCCCGGCGATCGCGTCCAGGTCGATGGGCAGATCCGGCCACGACCCGACTCTGCGTACGGGGAGTACCTCGCGCGGATCGGCGCGGTCGGGACCCTGACGGCGCGAATGCTCGAGATCGGCCCCACGCCAACCGACCTCGGCCGGCGGTTGGAGGACCTCCGGCGCGGCGCCGGCGATGCGCTGGCCCAGGTTCTCCCGGAACCGGAAGCCGGCCTGGCGGCCGGGATCCTGATCGGATTGCGTGATCGAGTCGACCGCGACCTGGCGGCTGCGTTCACGACGGCCGGCGTCAGCCACGTGGTCGCGATCTCGGGCTGGAACATCGCCATCGTGGCCGCCGCCGTCGCAGCGATCGCCGGTCGCCTCGGGCGGCGTCGTCGCTCCGTGGTCACCATGTTGACCATCGTCGGGTACGTTGCCTTCGCAGGCGCGTCGGCATCGGTCGTGCGGGCAGCGGTCATGGCCGGGGTCGTCCTGCTCGCGAGGGAAACGGGACGGGCCGGGAGGGCTGCGGCCGCGCTCGGCTGGGCCGCGGCCCTGCTCCTGGTGGCCGATCCCAAGCTCATCGGCGATGCCGGATTCCAGCTCTCGTCGCTCGCGACCGCAGGCTTGATCGCCTGGGCGACCCCGCTCACGGCCTGGATCGAGTCGATAGGGCGCGGCCGACTCCCGCACTGGCTGGCGGAGAGCCTCGGGGTCTCGCTGGCTGCCCAGGCCGCGACGCTCCCGGTCGTGCTGGTCTCGTTCGGCCGCCTGGCGATCCTCGCGCCAGTGGTCAATCTCTGCGTGGTGCCACTGGTCGCGCCGGCCATGGCCGTTGGCCTGGTAGCCCTCGCGGGCGGCGCCGCGGTTCTGGCCGGTGCTCCAGCCATGGTCGGCGCGGTCCTGGCGGCGCCTGGCTGGGTGATCCTGCGCATCCTCGATGCGATCGTGCTCGGTGCGGCGTCCGTGCCCTTCGCCAGCCTGACGCTCGAGCCACCGCTCGACGGGGCGGCCGCGGTCATCGCGTCTGGAGGGCTGGTCGCGCTGACCTGGTGGCGCCGTCGGCCTCGTGGAGGCGGGCCAGGAGCCGCCGATGCTTCGTCTGGCGGTGCGACCGTCAGGTCGTCGCCCCGCTCGGCTCCGAACGCCGGGCAGGCCGCGCAGCGCGCGGCAACAATGGCCCTGATCGTAGCGATCGCGGTCGCCGGCGGGGTGGTCGCTGCACGTCCAGCTTCCTTCGCGCGGGTGACGATCCTCGACGTCGGGCAGGGCGACGGAATCCTGGTCGAGGGCTCGCGTGGCGGGCGTCTGCTCATCGATGGCGGTCCGGATCCCGATCGGCTGCTCGTGGTGCTCGACCAGCACATTCCGCCGTGGGACCGCCGAATCGACACGGTCATCCTCACCCACCCGCACGAGGACCACGTCGCGGGCCTCGCGCTGTTAATCGACCGGTATCACGTCGGTCGAGTCTTCGAGCCCGGGATGCGTGGACCCGGACCTGGCTATGCCGCGTGGGCCGCTCGTCTGTCGCGGGCCGGGGCACCGATCCGCGGTGGCCTCGCCTCAGGCGACCGGCTTGACGTGGACGACATCGCCCTCCGCGTGCTGTGGCCCATCCGCGGTCAGGTGCCGATCGAGCCACCGGACGGCGGGACCGGCATCAACAACGTGTCAGTTGTCCTGCTCGGCCAGGTGGGGAGCCGCCGCTTCCTGCTGATGGGCGACGTCGAGCAGGCGATCGACCCGGAGCTGCTGGCCGAGGGTCTGCCGCGTGTCGATCTGCTCAAGGTCGCCCACCATGGGAGCAAGACGGCCACGACCCAGCCGTTCCTCGACGCCGTGCGACCGCGGGTCGCGGTTGCCTCGGCCGGGGTGGGTAATCCCTATGGCCATCCGGCGAAAGCGACGCTGGACAGGCTGGCGGCTGCCGGGGCTCGTGTTCTCCGAACGGACCGCGACGGCACGGTGGTGGTCGGTTTCGAGCACGACGAAATGACCGTTCACGCGGAGGGTGGTCGGCCGGCCGACGCCGTGTCGCCCGTCACGCCTCGGGGCGCGGCTGTCGCCGCGGCCTTCCGGTGTGCCGTCCCCATCAACGCGATCGTCCCCGAGCGAGAGGTCGCGGCCGCTGCCGTCCCCGCCGTCGCCTCTGTCGCCGGGTCGCCGTCGCTCGGCGACGCGGCGAACCCGGGCCGTGCCTCCATCGTCGAGTACCATCGAAGCGATGACGGTGCCTGGGCGGGTGGAGGCCGCCTCCCTCCTGCTCTCCCTGGATCCGCCCGCCTGGTTCGTGCGTCACGCGCGCGCCGTGGCGGAGGTGGCCGGCTGGCTCGCCGCCCGGATCGATGCTCGCGGCACGGCCGTGGACCGACGGCTCGTCGAAGCCGCCGCGCTGCTCCACGACGCAGACAAGGTGCTATCGGCGGACGATCCGGCGCGCGCTCTCCCCCACGGCGAAGGCTCGGCCGAGTGGCTGACGCGTGTTGGACACGCCGAGCTGGCCCGGGCGGTCGCCGGCCACCCGGTTACGCGATTCCTCGATGGTGAGCGCTACCGCCGTTGGGCGGCGTTCGCGTCCCGCGAGGAGCGGATCGTGGCCTACGCCGACAAGCGCGCGGGCCAGCGCCTCGAATCGATGGAGGCGCGCTTCGCTTCGTGGCACCGGCGATACAGGGCGCGAACCTCGGAAGGGCGCGAGCTCGCCTGGGATGCTGAAGCTCAGCGCGCCGCTCGCATCCGTGCCGAGCGCCTCGAGGCAGACGTCTGCCGGGCCGCGGGTATCCCCCCGGACGAAGTCCGGCGCCTCGCCTGGACCGGCGATGCCCTGCGCTCCGCTCGTCGGGCCGATGCCGGTGCCGGACACGCATGACCGCGACCCCACTCGCCTACTTCTGGGGCGACGACGATCTGGGCGCCGCACGTGCGGTCGACCAACTTCAGGCCGCATTGGGAGCTGAGACGGGTGCGCCGATGGAACGCTGGGACGTTCGCGGGGACCGCAACCGGGCCGGGGAGCTGATTGCGCAACTTTACGAGCGGGTGGCGACACCGGTGATGTTCGGCGGTGGCGCGCTCGCCGTGGTCGCCAACCCGGGCCCGCTCGTTCAGAAGGCGGAGCACCGGGCCGCATTCGTGGTCGCGATCGCGTCACTGGCGCCGGGAAACGGCCTGGTCATCCTGGATGCGAGCCAGTCCGGGGCGAAGGTGCCGTCGCAGAAGCGACTCGCTGACGCGGTAGGAGCGGCCGGCGGCGCGGTCCGCAAGTTCGATTCGCCCCGCCGCGGCGCCCTCGCCGGGTGGATCGAGGCCGAGGCTCGGCAGCGCGGGCTCCAGCTAGCCCCCGGCACGGCCAAGGCTCTCGCCGAGCGAATCGGTGGCTTCGTGGACCTCAACGACATCGAGCGTCGGCACCAGACGAGGATCGCCTCCATGGAGCTGGACAAGCTCGCGCTCTATCGCGGCTCCGCACCGATCGGCCCGGACGACGTCCGGGCGCTCGTGGCCGAAGCCGTCCCAGCCTCTGTCTGGGCCTTCACCGACGCGATCGGCGAGCGACGGGCCCAGGTAGCGTTGGATCTGCTCGACCGATTGCAGGAGGACACGCCGGAGCCGGTCCTGCTCGCAGTCCTCCATCGGCGGGTGCGGGAGGTGCTCGAGCTGGGCGCTCGCCTGGCTGGCGGAGAGCGGCTGCCCGCCGCCGCCAAGGCGATGGGCATCGCCAGTGACTACCGGGCGCAGACGCTGGCCGCTCAGGCGAAGGCGTGGACGACGCCGGAGTTGACGACCGCGATCGACGGGCTGGTCGAGCTCGATGCCATGGTCAAGGGTGCGCCGGGCGCCGGACAGGACGAGGCGCAGCGGCACCTCTCATTCAGCCTCTGGGTGATGGACCACGCCGCGCGCGATCGGCGACGCGATTCCTGACGGTCAGTCCGCGGCGGACCAGGCCTGCTCCTGGACCACGAGGTCGCTCTCGATGGCGAAGACGCAGCGTCCCTCGCCCAGGTCGAGCAGCTCGATCAGGTCCGGATCGATGTAGAGCTGCGAGCAGTCCTCGCACAGGCCGGCGGGGATGCCGAAGCACAACCGCTCGGTCCGGTCGGGCAGCCGGAACGTCGTGTCGAACCGGGTCGTGATGAGCCGGTGATTGCAGGCCGGGCAGCGATCTCGAACGCTGGTCATGCAGCGACAGTACGAGGCACCTCGGCCTTACCGGCATGACCCGACGGTACTCCGCCACCCCGTACCTGATCCTGTGCCCGCAGGCCCTAACGCTACTGGACCCGCAGGATCGTTCGAGCCTCCGACCAGTGCTTCTCGAGCCCGTAGTAGTCGCGCTCGGGCGGGGTGAAGATGTGGACGATGATCGATCCGAAGTCGATCAGCACCCAGTGCGACGCCGCCGTCCCCTCTCGGCCGATCGGCCTGATCCGTTCATCCCGCAGGGTGCCGATGATGCCGGTCGCAATCGCCTCGAGCTGGCGCTCGGAACCGCCGGAGCAGATCACGAAGTAGTCGGCCATCGTGGTCAGGCCGGCCAGATCCAGCAGGACGATGTCGGCGGCCTTCTTGTCCTCCGCGAGCTCGACGATCCTGCGGCCGAGCTCGAGCGGAGGTCGCTCGGTCGGTGAGGCGGGGATGTCGCGGTGGGGCAGGCCGTCGGCGCGCGGCATGGTCGCGGTCTCTGCGGGAACGGCGGGTTCGGTCACGTCTGGTCGTTCCTCCTCGGGGTCCGGTACAAACCATGGTCGCCGATGTAGGCCGCGACCGCATCCGGCACGAGGTAGCGGAGGGAGCGGCCGGACGCCGCCCGCTCGCGCAACACGGACGCGGAGAGCCGGATCCGGGGCCCGTCGAGGAAGACCGCACGATCGGCCAGATCCGGAAGATTCGTCGCCAGGAACCCCGCACCGGCCTCCGGGTAGCCGTCACGCGGCGCCACCGCCAGTCGCGCCAGCTCCAGGACTCGGCGTGGATTACGCCAGGTCAGGAGCCCGAGGAACGCATCGGCCGACAGAATCAGGGTCAGCTCGCCCGTGACCCCTTCGGTCCGGCGTGTCGCCGCCAACGCCTCGAGCGTCTCGACGGTATATGACGGCCCGTCGCGATCCAGCTCGAGGCGGCTCGCCACGAACCGATCGTTCCCGGCGATGGCCAGCTGGACCATTGCCAGCCGATCGGCGCCCGGCGTGATGGCGACACCCGGCTTGTGCGGTGGGCTCCCGGCAGGGACGAACAGGACGCGCTCCAGGCCAAGCGACTCGGCAGCCTCCTGGGCGAGGGCCAGGTGGGCCAGGTGAATCGGATCGAAGGTCCCACCGAGAACGCCAAGCGACTCAGCAACGATCGCCACCAGGCCGTCACTCACACGCGCTCCCAGGGTTGCGCCTCCCACTCGAGCTCGGTCGAGCCGATGCGCACGAGATCACCGGCGGCAATGCCCGCCCGGCGCAACTCTGTGTCGATTCCCAGTCGCGCGAGGTCACGCTGGAAGCGCTCGGCCGATTCCTCGATGTCAAAGTTCGTCTGCGCGGCGGCCCGCTCGATGCGCCGGCCGCGGACCCGGAAGGGCCCGTCGGCGTCGCGATCAATGCTGAAGCCGTCGTCCATCCCCTCGATCCGATGGACTACTACGCCGGACGGCTCTGGCGGCCGGGCCAGCTCGGAGGCGGGCGGCAGCATGACCGTGATGCGGGTACGGAAGGCGGCGAGGCCTTCGCCACCGGCCGCGGAGATCGCGACGACGTCGATCCCGTCAGCCTCGCGGGCGCGCCGGAAGGCCGGCCAGGCATCGCGGGCGGCCGGCAGGTCCAGCTTGTTGAAAGCGACTAGGATCGGCTTCTCGAGCAACGCCGGGTCGTGGGCCAGCAACTCGCTCCGTATGACGTCGTGGTCCCACTCGGGATCTCGCGACGAGCCATCGATGACGTGGACCAGGATCCGCGTCCGCTCGACGTGGCGCAGGAAGGCGTGGCCAAGCCCGGCACCGCTGCTGGCACCTTCGATGAGTCCGGGGACGTCAGCAATCGACGGGCGACGCTCATCTTCGTCGCCCAGGCCCATCACCCCGAGATTCGGCTCCAGGGTCGTGAACGGGTAGTCGGCGATCTTGGGTGTCGCCGCCGTGACCGCCGCGAGAAGGGTCGACTTGCCAGCGTTTGGCAGCCCTACCAGCCCGATGTCGGCGATCAGGCGCAGCTCCAGCCGGAGCCAGCCTTCCGCCCCGGGCTCACCCTTCTGGGCGTGTTTGGGCGCCTGATGCGTGGAGGACTTGAAGTGGGTGTTGCCGAGACCGCCCCGTCCGCCGCGGCTGACCAGGGCGTTCTGGCCGACGGCGACCAGGTCGGCCACCAGCTCGCCGGTCTCCTCGTCATAGACGGCCGTCCCGGGCGGGACGTCGAGGATCAGGTCGTCGCCGGCCCGGCCATGGCGCCGAGCCCGCGTGCCCCGTCCGCCGGAGGTCGCGCGATAGTGATGGCGGTGGGTGAAGTCGCGCAGGGTGGTCTGGCCGGCGTCCACTCGAAGGTAGATCGAACCTCCGCGCCCACCGTCCCCACCATCGGGGCCGCCGCGCGGAACGTGAGCTTCCTGCCGGAAGGTCGCGGCACCATCGCCACCGTCGCCGGCGTGGACCCAGATCTTCGCGCGGTCGAGGAACATCGCACGCATTCTCGCACGGTCACGCCGCCAGCCCGGCAGCGGGCAGCTCTCGCGACCGAGCGACGATGTCGAGCCGACGAGCCTAGAGGAACCCGAGCGGGTTGACGCGGCTGCCGCCGGCCCAGACGGGACCGCGCCAGACCTCGAAGTGGAGGTGCGGGCCGGTGGCGTTGCCCGACTGTCCGATCCGGCCGACATGCTGGCCTTCGGCGACGGACTGGCCGTAGCCGACCGAGATCGCCGACATGTGGT
>CAYLSK010000098.1:0-10574 GCA_964385975.1 uncultured Anaerolineaceae bacterium
ATCGCTACCGCCAGCCCCACCTAAAAAACGCACCGTCCTCCCGCCGTAGTCACGCCTCGCCTCGGGTGTCACTCCCTCTGCAATCTCCCGTCTCAATCGATCCGCGACGCCCCTGGCGGTGTTGTGACGCTTGCACGAGGCTCGGAGGTTGTGCGTCCCGTAGAACTCGGATTCAGGCATGCCCGGATAGACCGGATCGATGTGGTCGGCGGCCCTAACAGGCTCGGAGCAATTGGGCGCCACCATGCAGCGCCGGTCACGGTCACGAACAGCCAGGCTCGTCCGCTTCCAGCGTGCGGTTTTGTAGCGAGGGTCCTGATGCGGCGTCATGCCGTCGCTCACTTGCGCCGGTTCTCGCTGAGCCGCTTGTCCTTCTTCGTACCCTTCGATGACTTGCCGCCCATCTACGTGCTCTCCGTTCTGTCCGCTCCGCCAAGCCACCACGGCTCGAGTGTCAGCCACAGCGCCGCCAAGAAGCCGAGGCCAGCCATCGAACCGCCGAACAGGACGAGGCCGGGGGTGAAGTTCACTTGACCGGCGTGACCTGTGTCCGGATCAGCTCGGCCGCGATGATCGGCGACAGCAGCAGGCCGAGCTGTGCCGCGGCGTTCACGATGTCAGTGACCTGGCCCGTCAGGGCGTCGCTGACAAAGCCCTGGCCGTTGAGCGTGGTGATGGCCCCGATGATGAGGGCGACCACGAGCCCGATCCACCTAGCTGGTTCATTGCTGGGCATCTCGGTTACTCCAATGCTGTCTTGATGACGACCTTGACGCCGGCCACGGTGCCGGTTACGGCATCGCGGACTCGACCCCCCGCGGCATTGGACACATCGGAGGCAGCTTCGACGGCTCCCGTTGCGGCGGCGGCGGCGGCGTCCTCAGCGGTGACGGCTAGATCGCCGGCAACGCTGATGGCGCCCTTGACCGTCGCCACCGCGGCATCGACCAGGTCGGTCCCCAACTCAGCGGCATCGGCCACGATCGTTCGAGCAGCCCGAGTGAACGCAGCGATCACGTCTGAACCCGCGTCCACCAGGACCACCACATCGGTCTTGATGCGGTTGATGATGTCTGCTTCTAACGACATTCCAACTCCTTTACCGTCTTCACGAGTCTTCCTTTTTGAGCGCCTTGCGGGCCTTGCTGATCTTGTTGCGGAGTTCCGCGTTGTCCGCCTCCGCTGCCGCTTCGTCGGCCTTGGCCTTGGCGGCGTCAGCCTTGGCCCGGGCCACCTGAGCCGCGGCGTCCTCTGGCAGCAGTGGCTCGCCGTCTCCTTCGATGATCTCGGCCGCGATCGCGCCGGCGACGGCGGCAGCGGCGCCCTTGAGCAGGTTCCGGCGGCCAGTGTTCAAGGGCTTGGGCTTCGGCAGATGCGGCCGGCGCAGGCGTGCGGCGCTCATCAGGTCAGCGCCACCAATGCCTTGTCGACGCGCTCCGACAGGTCAGTCAGGATGCCCCGGATCTCGGTGACGTCAGTCCGTACGTTGACGATCTCGTCATGGAGCGGCTTGACGGCCTCTGCCACCGCGGCAGTGCAGTCGGGCAATGGAATGGGCAGCTGGACGGTGTCGCCGACGTCTGTCCCCGCGATGTAGGCGATCGTCGGACGCGACTTCGTATCGGCGTAGAAGCTGCCGGAGGTCACGGTCGCAGGAACGCCGATCAGCACCCCTCGCCAGGCGGTCGACGCGTTGGCGTTGCCGTACAGCGGGAGCGTCGCGTCGTTGGGCAGCTTGATCCCCTTGGCGCTGGCCAAGGGCGACTGCCGCACGTAGGCCCCGGCCTTCACCTTGATCCCGGTCAGCGGCCGGAACTCGGACGGATCGAGCGATGGTGTCAGCATGTGATCGACCTCGGATGGTGCGAAGTAGGGCTCGAACAACGCGACCTTGCTCCGCAGTTCCGAGTCGCGATAGAAGCTCAGATGGGTATGGGCGAGGTGGCTCGCGTCGGCCTCGCCGGACCGCGGTGCCGAGGCGAAACCGCGCTCACGATCCCAGCGAAGGACGACTTGGCCGTCGGGGCTGTAGATGATCTCCCGGATGTCGGAGGATCCCAGCACGTCCGCCTGCGCCTGGAGGACGAACCAGCGGGAGAAGGCGCGCAGCTTGACGAGCGATCCGTCGAGCCGGCCGAGGTCGATGGCGCTGGCGGCATTGGTCAGGCCCGCCCGGTCGCGCGGCGTCACGGCGCTGTACGCACCGGCCACCAAGTCACTCGCGCCTAGGTGGTAGCTGACACCCTTTGACTGGTGCGCGGTATCGCCGACCACACCCAGGTTGACGCCACCGTGCGCAGTCCAGAACCGGCCGAGTGCGACGAGGGTGGCCGGGGCGAACGTCACGGCGCCGGTTCCGACCACGTTTGAGCCGTCATCCTCGCGATGGTCTCGATTAGCCAATCTCAAGCAAGACTCGCAAGTGCGGCCTGTAGCCGGCGGCTCGAAGGTGAATGCATCCTCCTGATCGATGGTCGCCAGCCGAAGGCGGCCGCACCGGGTCTGGATAACGTCGTTTTCGGCGAATCCGGCGAGATGCGCTGATGGGAACGGGCCAGCCTTGGGGCTCGTCCAGAGCTCGCTCATGCGACGGCCCTCCGCCAATTGCGTCGATCGACACCGACAAAGCCCGCCGGGATGCGGAGCCAGCCGAGGCTGATGAGCAGCTCCAGGAGATCGGTCACGCTGTAGCGTCGGTAGGCCATCGTCATGTGATTCTTGACGGTTTTGATCGACAGGCCGAGTACGCTGGCGACGTGCTTCTGCGGCAATCCCGTTGCCAGCAGGCGAACGATCTCCGCTTGCCGCGGCGTCAGCGCCGGCGCCGACCTTGCGTCTATGTCGCGACCTACCACAACACGCCCGAGCGGCGCCGGCATTATTGCGGAAGCTCCGGGAAGATATAGCCGACGTCGGGGTCCTGCTCCTCAGCCCGCGCGGCGTTGCGGGCGATGAACGCCCATTGCCGGATGATCCGCACCGTCAAGGGCATGGCCCGGAAGTCGCGGGTACGGGCTTCCTCCTCGAGCCGCTCGGACATGGCGCGGTAGTCGGCGGCGGCCAGCTTCACGATGAGCAGATCGGCGGCGGTCGTCATTGGCCTGTCAGCATCCGCGCGGCTCACCGAACGAGGCCGCCCGGCCCGTGGAGGAGGACGAACCGGGCGCGCACAGAACACGCCTCTCTGGCATGGCCAGAATCGTAGCTGCGAGCGTCGCCCTTGTATGTACCGTTACCTACGTACTAGCGAACGGGCGACCACTTCCGGATAATCCGATCGGCTTGGGCGAGTGATCGGACACCGAGACTGCGATAGACGGCCTGTAGATGATTTTTGACCGTCTGAACGTTTATGCCGAGCTGATCCGCAACTGATTGGGCCGTGGCTCCGGGCCTCGTCAGGAGATCGATGATCTCACGCTGACGATCGGTGATCGGGCGGGCAGTCATGACTCGGCGCTCGGTTCGGTGGAGGCGGCTTGACCGGACTCAGAGAGAGCGGCGAGCGTGGCCTCGGCGAAGGCACGCACGATCGGGTCCTTTCCTTCCCCGTCGAAATCAGCCCAACTGCCCACACTCGTATATGCCGAACTCATAGCCGCAGCTAGCCTGTCCACACTCAACGGAACACGCGATAGAAGGGCGTCAATCGCTACCGCGTCGAAGATCGGGCCGTGAGTGCCACTAATGACCATCCCAGCGTCCATGAGTCGCTTGACGAGCGGGCTCGCAACCTCTGGCGACGGGGCGGGGCGGGCGAGGGCAATCGCGGCGGCTAGATCGGGCGGTAGATGGCCGTGCTCGATGATGTAGTCGGTCAGGCGATATGTGCTCATCGACTGCCACGGTTCACTTGGCAGCGCCTCTACCTCGGGTCGTGCCTGATCGGTCATGGTTGGTCGCTCCCGAGGGCGGCGTAGGCAGATCGCACGGCCGCCGGCAACCTAGGCGTCACATCAAAACCCATCGCTCGGAGGTGCTCGAGCATGGATGGCGCACGATCCTGTGCCTCGCCCATCACCATCGTCTCAGCCTGCACGCTTAGCGCCACGCCGAGTGCCTGAACCGCGCTGAGTCCAGATTCCTTACCATTCAGTTGCTCGCTCATCTCGCTTCCTTCCCAGAGTTCGCCGCGTTTCTCGTACAACGCTACGGGCGGCCCGCCGTAGTGATCCGAGGGGTCAGGCCGACGCATTAGCTAGCTCCAAGAGCACGTCGGCGTGGCAGGGTTGGTCGAGTGGGCACCAGCAGGCCAGATCGTGGCCCCGAAGGAAGACGCCGGCTACCTCACCCGGATAGAGCATCGCTGGCCCGGATCCATAGAGATGCTTCTCGGCGGCGCGATATTCTCGGCGGGCTTGCGGGGGAACAAGCTCGAAGTGACCTGTCAAATAGGCACGAAAATATTCCAAGGCGGTGATCCGACCGTGCTTCTCGACGCTGAACGGATTGCCCCACCGGCTCGGTCGCCCGACGTACACCGCACCCTCCGGCATCCGCCAGCCCCTCGTCCGCTGTCGCTGAATACGCCTCATGCCGCCTCCTCTCGCCCGACGATCTGCCCGAACCGGAACGTCAGGCTCAGCGACAGCCAGCCGCCGAGCGCGGTCACGACGTTGCCCTCGAGGGCCAACGCGAAGAGGGCGCCGAGGCCCAGGGTCACGACGAAGAGCGTGAACGGCGGGAGACGGCTGACGGCGGCGGTCATCGGAAAGGGTGCCGGCATGGAAGCGAGAGCCGCCCGAACGCACCCCGAGGCCCACGTTTGCCGGTTCGGCTGGCGTTGGTGACGTGGGCACTTATTGAGTGTCATCGGCTATTTCGCTGGCCGCCGGAGCGACCGCCGGCTGAGTTTCAGATTCCTGCAACGACTTTCTAATCCATTCGCTAATGGGGCGCCGGCAAGAGCCGTACTGTCCAGGCTTGGGCCTGCGTGGAGTAGCGGCGCCCCGAGCTGCCCCTGATTGTCCCCGAGCCCGAAACTAGGGGCGGCCTTATCAGCCAGGACCGATGCCGTAGCCTCGGGCATCGTTTCAGGAGCAGCTCTAGGAGCCGCGAGGGCGGCGGGCCAGTCGGAGTGACGGGTCATGCCGACTCTTCCGCGAAGTACGCGGCCACGAACCGGCGAAACGCCGCCCGGTCATTCCCAATTGGCACACCGGCCCAGTTAGCTTTATGGCGAGCAATCGCCTTAGCTCGCCAGCCGCGCTCGAACGGCCGGGACCCCAACTCGCCATCGGCCCAACGATCACCGCAGCCGAGGCAGTACCACTGCCAGCCGTACCAATGTTGGAACCGCCCGTAGATCCGACGACGCTTCTTCTCGACAGGACAGATCCCAACGCGCCGAATCTCGAATGCCTCGCCGCCATTGCAGATTGCTCCGCTCACGCCCTCGCCCTCCACAACGTCACCAGCAGCGCCACGAGGGTCATGTCGGGAGTTCCATCTGATCCCGTTTCTCCCGGTTTTGAAGGAGGGGTGGCTGCGCGCGCCACCGTTCCCACGCAGCTGCGACTGCTCCGCTGCCATGAAACAAGTCCTCAAACTCATCATCGGGGCCGACGCCGAGGCAATCGAGCAGCCAATAGATCATCAAGTGCGGCTTCGCTCCAAAGAAGCCGTTCTGCATGGCGACGCAAGCGAACCAGTCGCGCGGGGTCTGAGCATCGCCGTTCATCCATCGGCGCTTTCTGGAGCGACTCAGAATGATCGGCTCCCACGCCGCAGCCGGATAGACCCCCGGCTTCCAAGAGGCCCACGTCTTGCACCATGCCAGCACCCGAACGTCATCGGGACACATAGGCAGAATCGCCCGAAGACTCGGGACATGGAGCGACAACGCCCAGCCGTCATATTCAGACGACAGCCGCTCAATCAGCAGCCGGTGAGTCTCCGGCTCGTCCCAGCAACGTCCGTCCGGGTGGTCGTGGTCATATCGGCCACACATCCCGAGGTACGGCGGATCGGCATAGGCGAACCGACTCACGCCAGCCACCCAATCGCGAACGCCAGCGCCACGAGGAGCGCCGTGCCGCAGCCGGGGTTGGCCGCGGCGCTGGGGCGCCAGGGCTCGACGGGCTCGGGCTCGACGGTGAGCGGATCGGGGTCGCCGGGGAGCTGCGGGCGGGTCGGCGGATTGGTCACCATCGCCCATCCCCGAAGATATGAGCATCGCGGCCGCAACCGGAACAGATATAGCGCCAGTTGGGTTCCCAATACGAGGGGCCACGAGAGCCCCATAGCTCCCAAGTGCCGGAAAGACGCTTACGCTCAGCGAAACACCAGCGCGGCTCGACGGGCTCGCTCTTAAGCAGTTCCGCCATCGGCTCGCCGTTCCACCCAGGACCGCAGATGTTGATCACCGGATCTCCCTCCGTGCCCGTGCCTCGGCTCGCTGCCGCTTCCGAGAGGCGTGCGGGTCGGGCTTCCGTCGCTGCGGCGTCAGGTGAAACGTGGGCAGGACCTCGCCTAGACCCAGGGCGCCGTGACCCCCGACGGCGGCTGTGGCGGGGATGTTGGGGGACCAGGTGGGGCGGCCGTTGGTGTAGCCGGTCACGATTCTCATGGCAATTCGGGCCAATTAGCGTCGTGCAATCGGTGCATCATTTCGCCGTCGAGGAAACACGTTCGACCACCGTCGCATGGGGCCGAATTCCCTGCGGTTACAGCGGCAAATAGGTGCCGCATCTCGTGCGCATCGTCTAACGCGGCGCGGTGATTGCGTGCTTTGGCCGACCTGACTAATAGTTTGCCGGCGGCCCATTCGTAGAACCGGATTCTCACGGCGCTCCTTCTCCTCGAAGCTCACGGAGATAGCGCTGCGTCGCGTCGATGGAAGTCACGCCGTCTCTCTCTGGAGCGCAGCCATCTCGGCCATGATCTCGCGGGTCGTCTGCGGTAGCCCTCGTGGCCGTTTCGGTTGCGGCTTCGGCTTCTCGGCGGCCTGCGCTGCGGCGATACGTTCGGCTCGCCATTCCTTGTCGGCCTCGATCACGCCACCGATCGGGTCGTCGGGGTGACGAAACATGACGTCGGCTGCCCATGCGGGGCCGGTCAGGTCGTGACGGTCGAGCACTTCGTCCAGGAGCCGTCGTTGCTTCGGGCTCGGGGCTCGGCGTTTGAGGACCACGAACGCCTCGAGGTCGGCGCGCCCGTCATACGTCTCGCGAACATACCCCCCCTGCACCCCCCCGTCTTCTAGGGAGTTGAGTAGAGTAGAGTTGATGGGAGTCGATGCGCGCGCGAGCGGAGAAAACGGAGCACTCGTAGCTTTCGGAGCACTCGTAGCTTTCGGAGCTAGATGCGCGCGCGGACTCAGGTCGGACAGGTACTGCGGGCGAGCTGGAGCCCATGCTCGATATGGCTTGTCGGGGATACCTGTCGCAGTCAAGAGGCCAACCGCAATGAGGTCCGGTAGATACGTCGGGTCCTCTGATTCCTCGGTGGCGTCAACCTCTGGGAGCCCGTTGCGACGGGCCGCCGTCAGAATGCGCAGCCAGGCTCCGAGCGCCGAGTTGAACGCCGTCGGATCAGGCAGCCGTCGGCCGAGGGCTCGCCACTTGGAGTCGGCCAGGAAGGCCGCGTCAATGAGAGCGAAAGCGACAGGCTGGCGTCTCATGACGCACCGCGGCAGGGACAATGGCGAACGGTTGGCCGGCGCAGCGCCTCGACGGCGGCCTGATCGGAGCGCCACGTCTCGTGTTCGGGGGATTCATTATGGATATCGATCGCGTACGACACCATGTCCTGATTAGGCGCGTCGATCCATGTCCCGCAGGCGCATTGCGCCGAGTAGCCGGCGAGATGCTGGTAGGCCGCGAACAGCTCGGGCTCAGTCACAGCGCCATCCCTACCTGCTCACCGATCAACACAGGCGGCCTCGCCTCCACCACGCGGTAGCGGAAGACGCCTTTATCGTCGCGCCATTTGACGAACTTGACCCCATTTGCGCGGGCATCGCTCATTCGACCGGTAACATTCGAAATGAATAGGTCGAAACGGATCTCCATAACGGATGAGCCGGGATGGGAGCGGAGATAGGCTAGGAGACGGGCCGTTTGGGTGCCCGGAGTCGGGCCGGGACAGGTGCATTCGAATCCTTGCCCGCGCTGACGTTGCGATGGATGCGTGAACAGCGGGCAGCCCCGAATGTGGGGCGTCATGCCGTCACCCCGTAGAACCGCGCGAGCCAAGCCAACAGCAGGACTCGCGCCTCCCGTCCGTGAACCGTGGCCCACGGGTGATGCGCGCCGTTGCATAGCAGCACGCCGTTGTATCGCGTGGACTCGCTCTTCATCCCCATGCCATGCGACGCTCTTACGTGGTGTCTCTCGGGGGAGCCGTAGCAGTCACCCTGGAAGCCGGCGCGCGGGCCGACACAGAACCCATCGCGCTCCCAGATGGCGTCGGATTCTTCCGTGGGCCATTGGGTGCCGCGAGACGGACGGAGGGGAGAGCGCCTCATACGTAGCCCGGCACGTCGGAGAGGTCGTCGTCAAAGAGGGGAGCGGTGGGAGCTTCTACCGTAAGCAACTCGGCGTCGTATTTCGCTTGCGTATAGGGTCCTGTCTCCTCCGGCCCCTCGCTCTCGTGCGCCGTGGGCACGTCGCCTGGCAGCGTCCAATCGGCCGTCTTGATCTTGGACAGGATCAATCGCCGATAGGGCGGCATCGACTTGCCGTCGCGCTCCCAATCGATCATCGCCACGGAGCCCCACACCGTCACACGCTGGCCGTCGAGCCCTGCAAGGAATGGTTGCAAGGCACCCGCGAGCGCCCCGTAGGCGAGGACCTGCAAGCCCTTGCGCCCCTGGGTCAGCTTGAACCCGGCCATCGCGCCCTTCGTGGCTTCCTGGCGCAGCTCGAAGTCCACCGGGTTCTTACCCTGGGCGACGGTGCCGATCAGGGAGCCGTCATTGGCCCCATCGCCATCGGCCGTCGCGCCCGCCTTTGCATCGATCTCATTCTGCGACGCGATCGACTTCTCGATGCCAATCCCCAGCGATCCGATGGCACGGCCCCACGCGCTCGTCTCGGTATTTTCGAGTTCGGAGCCGCGGGTATACGTCGTGCTACCGGGCAGGCTCATCCAGGACCAGCCGACGCCAGGCAGGGGATCGTCGACCGTTCGATAGGCAAGCGCCTTGACGACGATGCGCGGTACGCCGTCGTACTGCCACAACTCGACGCGATCCGTGACGAGTCGACCGTCTGGATAGGCGGCCAGGAAAAGCTTGATCCGGTCCTTCACTTCCACGTAGTCGGCTAGGCTGAAACCAGCCTTGGAACGCGGCTGATCTGTCACGCGATCCCCTTTGCGCGGTGGGCGCGACTGTGAGCAAGGTGGCAAGCTCGGCAGTAGCGGCGGCCGTCGTACCAGTAGGTGTTTCCGTCGTCATAGGGATGGCCCTGCGGACAAGCCATCTTCGAAATCCGAAAGCCACGCCGGATGTTCTCCTGCTGTGTAACTGGCTCCAGATGTGCCGGGTTGACACAGGCCCGATTGCGGCACAGATGGTCGAGTTGATAACCAGCCGGGATCGGCCCTACAAGCGCCTCGTATACGGCCCGATGAGGTCGTGTCAGTCCCCCTTCGAGCCAAGCGACCCCGTAGCCGTTCCCCTTCGCGCCGGTCCATTCCCAGCAGTCGCCAGAGGCATCGACCTTCCGCCAGAAACGTGGAGTAAGGACCTCGACGTAATCGCCGAGATTGAAGCCGCCCTTGGAGCGAGGCTCGGCAGTCATCGGAGCATCGTCTCGTTGACGAACGGCTCGACGACGTAGCCGTCACGTTCGTGTGTCAGCTGTGTGCTTCGCGCGGCGTCCAACGCCATCCAGCAGGCGACCTCCACGAATCGGCAGCGCGGCGACTCGGCGACGAGCTGCATGCCCCGAAAGAGCCGCGCGTGGTAGTCGTGGCCGTTCCACATCGAGGATAGGACGCTCAGCGTGCAGCCTTCGGGGATGGCGGCCTCGATCTCGACGCGCACCGCGTCAGGCAGGGCGTAGTAGTTCGTGCGGGCGAGGCGGTCGAAACGGATATCGGGTGTCACCCGTGCGCCTGCCAATCGTGATAGCCGAGCGCCGCCGTGATCGGATCAACAATTTCCGGCAATGGAGCCAGCACGATCAATCGGCGAGCCGTCCGTGCAAGCCGAACCAACGCCCGTAGCTCAACATCGGACTCGCGGCGAATGTCCGGCCAATCAGCCCAACGGTTGGCCCGCCACCAGCGGCGTTCGCGCCAGAGTTCGCTGATCCGGGCTTCGACCACGACAGCGAGCGCCTGATCGGCTCGGACGCTGTACCTCTCGGCGGTTTGGGTGCTCATTCCTACCTCCCCGTTAGTGACCGCCGGCCCGGACCCTCGAAGACCACGGACCGGCGGTTCTATTCCCCGGCGGTGTGCCGGATTGACGAACCTTTCGGCTCGCCAGCTGAGCCATCCACACCGGAACCGTCAGAGAACGGGGGTACGCCAACGGCGGGGGATGGCTCAGCTGGGGAGCGGAGCGGGTTTGGATGCTCGACGGCCACGAGTTCGGAGTAGGCGATGGCCTGACGCGGTGTCGC
>CAYLSK010000099.1:0-6280 GCA_964385975.1 uncultured Anaerolineaceae bacterium
GCTCCTCGAACTCCACCGTGAGCGGGAAGAAGTCGAGGCCCGGTCGGGGATCGGAGCGATTGGCGGTGCCGAGCACCATGGTGTCGCCGTATCGAACGGTGACCGAACCGCCGGCCAGCCGGGCAAGCTTGCCGGTCTCGATGGTCAGCGTCCGACCACCGAATTGCGTCTCGAAGGTCTGAGACAAGGGAACTACTCCTCCTGGTCGTGGAGGAGGCGACGACCTGCGGCAGGTCGACCGACTGGGCCTTCTGGGCGTCGAACGCGAAGGGACCCCGGGCGCACCCAGGGTCCTGAGGCGAGGTCGCCTAGCGGCGGAGCCCGAGCCGTCCGATGACGACCCGGTAGCGCGCGCTGTCCTTCTTCATCAGGTAGGCGAGAAGGCGGCGGCGCTGGCCGACGAGCTTGAGGAGGCCCCGGCGCGAATGATTATCCTTGGGGAAGCCCTTGAGATGACCCGTAAGATCCTTGATCCGCTCCGTCAAGAGCGCGACCTGGACCTCCGGAGACCCGGTGTCACCTTCCTTGGTGGCATACCCGGTGATGATCTCCTGCTTCTCTTCCCGCGCCAGCGGCACTCGTTCCTCCGAACACGAACTTCTACTGTTGACTCTTTCTGTGACCGGCGGATGGTAGCAGGGTGTGCGGCAAGCGGCAAACGCGGTGCGATGCTGGGCGCCTGGCCGACAGGTTTGGCCGCGATAATGGCGCAACAGGCATCGATGGACTACAACGGCCAATGGAAGCACCCGCCCGGGGTGTCAGCGCGCCGCTGGGCCGCTTGTCACGCTCAGCCCCGCGCAAAGCGACCGCAGCCACCATGGAGTCTCGCCCATGCCCCGCCTGACCAGGATCTACACGAAGACCGGCGACGAAGGGATGACCGGTCTGGGCGGCGGTCAACGTGTCCCCAAGGACTCGCGACGGGTCGAGACGTACGGGACCGTCGACGAGCTCAACTCGCAGATCGGTCTCGCCCTTGCCACCGGGCTCTGCGAGCGCCTCGCGGCGGAGCTGCCGATCATCCAGAACGAGCTGTTCGACCTTGGCTCCGACCTGGCAACGCCGGCCGTGAGCCAGGCGCGCCACCCGGTCCCGACGGTCGAAGCTCGCCACATCCAGAAGCTCGAGGCCCTTGTCGACGAGCTCAACGAGGTGGTCGGGCCACTCGCCAACTTCCTGCTGCCGGGCGGAGCGGCGGGCGCCGCTCAGCTTCATGTCGCAAGAACGGTCTGTCGGCGAGCAGAGCGGCAGGCGACCGCCCTTGCCCGCGACGAGCCGATCGGCGCAAACGTGCTCCCCTACCTCAACCGTCTCTCAGACGCCCTGTTCGTCATGGCGCGCTACGAGAATCACGAGCGGGGGGTTGCCGAACCGCTGTGGCGTCCGGGGTTCTGAGCTCGAGGGTCACCCTCGCCGCCGCCGGGCCACGGCCCAGAAGGTAGGCCGTGCCACCATCGACTCGGAGCAGGGCCGCCCCGCCCTGGACTCTGCAGGCGTAATCCCCGTCGGGCGGCAGGGCGATCGGCAGATCGAACACCAGGCGGCGGCCGCCGCGGCCGTCAAGCTCTACCGCGCCGGTCAGCGTCACCGGACGCCCGAGCAACGCGGCGGCCTCGGCCAGATCGCCGGCAGCAATCGCGGCCCTGATCTCGGAACTGCGGACCGCCCGTCCGTCCAGGGTAAACGGCTCGACCACGACGACGGCGAAACCGTCGCGCTGAGCCAGTGCGGCGAGTGCCTCGGGCGTCCCCTGCCGCTGGTAGCCGAACGCCGCATCGGGGGTCATCAGAAAGCCACACAACTCGACACGGGCGCGTATTCGCTCGACGAAAGCGTCGTACGGGGTCTCGCGAAGCGCGGCATCGAACGGTTGGACGACCGTGACCGCGACGCCGGCGTCGGCGAGCCGCTCGAGGCGTTCCGCCGGATCGAGCAGGAGTGGCGGAGCGTGCCCGGTCAGGACCTCGTCAGGATGGTGATCGAAGGTGATGACGGTTGGCCTTGCGTCGCGCGCCGCCGCCTCGGCGACGAGGTGCCGAAGCAGGTAGAGATGGCCGAGGTGGAGGCCGTCGAAGACGCCTACGACGACGAACGCCGGACCGAAGCTCGGCCGAAGCTCCTCGATGCCGCTGACGACCTCCACGTCGCGATCAGGCGACAGGAACGGTCGGTGCCGGCACGACGAAGACCTTGTCCGGGGCCAGGCGACCAGACGATCCGGACGCGATCGCCACGAGCGAACTGTCGGGGCCTTTGAGCCGATAGTGAGCGGCCTGGATCGGCACGCCCGCCGCCGGTCGCACGAACTGCCCGCGAGCGACGGCGGCGACCTCCTCGCCGGTGAGGGCCACGACCGGAAACGTGTCGAGGCCAGCATCAACTGGCCGCAGCAGCGGGACCAGCCCGGCGGGACCGTCGGCGGCCGCCGCCCGAACGTCATCGAGCTGGACGGACTCGGTGAGCGCGAATGGACCCGACGCCAGCCGGGTCAAGGCGCCCAGGTAGGCGGCACTCCCCACCGATTCGCCCAGATCGCGGGCGAGCGCCCGAACATAGGTCCCGGCGGAGCAGACCGCCTCGATGACTGCGACCGGGCGATCAGCGTCGGCGTCATCCCATGAGATCAGGGTCAGCTCATGAATCGTGACGTCGCGCGACGAGAGCACGACCGCCTCGCCGGCACGGGCCAGCGCGTAGGCACGGCGGCCTGCCACCTTGATCGCGCTGTAGGCTGGAGGCCGCTGCGAGAGCGGGCCGGTCAGCCCGGCCAACGCGACCAGCACGGCCTCGCGTGACGGAGGCGGTCCATCGCTCGGCGTCAACTCGCCTTCCAGGTCATCGGTGGTCGACGACGCGCCGAAGCAGACAGTCGCCCGGTAGGCCTTTCGATCGCCCAGGTGGTACTCGACCACCCGGGTGGCGTGACCTAGAAAGATGGGCAGGACGCCCGAGGCGAACGGATCGAGCGTCCCGCCATGACCGACTCGCTTTGTGGCAGCCAGGCGGCGCACCAACGCAACCACATCGTGGGAGGTGGGGCCGGCGGACTTGGCGACGACCAGGATCCCGTCTAGACCCGCGCCGAGCGACGATCGGGCCATGCCTAGCGGTTGACCTCGGCAACCAGGCGGGTCGCCTCGGCCAGGACGGCAGGCCGGGCCTCCGCCAGCGGCGCCGCGATGGTCGCCCCTGCCGCGCGTGCGTGCCCTCCACCACCGAACCGGCCGGTCAGGACCGTCGCGTCGACACCGCCGGGGCGGGTCCTCACGCTGACCCGCGTCACCGTTCCGGCCTCCTTGAACAGGATCGAGACCTCGGCATCTTCGGCCTGCGAGAGAAGGTCGATGATTCCCTCGGAATGGGCGCGCTCGGCGCCCGTCTCGACGACGTCGGCCTCGGTCAGGCTCGACCAGACGATTCGTCCTTCGTCCGCGCTCTCGAGGCGATCGAGCACACGACCGAAGAGCCGAAGCTGGGCTTCCGGCTTGGCGCGATAGAGGCGTCGCGAGATGTCCGACAGCGGCGCTCCCGCCTCGACCAGGGCGGCGGAGACGGTCAGGGTACGCGGCGTTGCGTTCGGGTGGGCGAAGGTGGCCGTGTCCATCACGATCCCGGCCATCAGGTTCGCCGCCAGCGCCCCGCCTCCTGCGCCCAGGTCGACCCCAAGCCGTCCCGCCAGCAACGCCACCATCTCACAAGTGGCGGCGGCCGTCGGATCGATCCAGTCCGTCTCGCCGGCGGCCTCGTTCGAAGCGTGATGATCGATGACAACCAACGGGAGCCGCCCGAAGAGGTCGGCATGCCGGGCCCCTACCTCGCCGATCCGCTCCAGCGATCCACAATCGAGGACCACCAGCAGGTCATAGCTCGCGTCTGGGTCGGGATCGATCCGGAAGCGCTCCGATCCGACCATGAATTGGTAGAGCGACGGAATCGGATCGGTGCACACAGGGTCGGCCGTTCCACCGCGGGCTTCGATCAGCGCCACGACGCCGAGCGCTGCCCCGAGCGTGTCAGCGTCCGGGTTCTCGTGACTCACCGCGAGGACGCGTCGGGCCTCGTTGAGACGAGCCACGACGAGATCCGGAACGGTCGTCAGGTAGGGGCGCAGATCGACCGTCACCGCTGCGTCCGCCGTGGGCCACCGGGCCGGGGAGTACCGCGACGCCGGCGCGCCCGTGGCTCGGGGAGTCGGGCCGCCGACGGGGGCTCCTCGGCCAGGTCTCCGGCCTTCGGCAGCCGGGCGACCGGCGTCGGCAGAGACTCACCGAGCGGGGTGTCCGCGGGCGGCGTCTCCCCGGCTTCCAGGTCGCTCAGCAAGCGAAGGACGCGGGTGCCCCGCTCGGCGGTATCGTCGAGATGGATGTGGAGATCGGGGATGCGCTTGATCCGCAGGCGCGTTCCCAGCTCGTGTCGCACGAACGGCATCGCCCGGCGCAGAGCAGCCAAGGTCGCATCGCGTTCGGCCGGCTGCCCGATGACGCTCACCCAAACCTTGGCGTGGCGCAGATCCGGCGTGGTCTCGACCGACGTGATGGTCGCAAAGCCGATCCGAGGGTCGGCCACGTCACGGGCCACGACCGAACCGATCTCCTGCCGCAGCAGCTCATCGATCCGATCCGTCCGCTGGCTCATGGGTCAAATGGCGGTCGACGCCCGCATGGCGGGGCGGGCGAAGGCGCGACCGAGCACGGGAGCGAGCGCACCCCAAGGTGGGTCAGCGAGCGCGCGGCGGGCGCAACGCACGCCCGGACGGTCAGGTGGGGGTCCGTCACCACGGCAGTGTCAGCCGGCCACGGCTCGGCTGACGGTCTGCGACGTGAAGCACTCGATCACATCACCTTCCTGGAGATCGTGGAAGTTCGCCAGGCCGATGCCGCACTCGTAGCTCGTAGCGACTTCGCGGACGTCGTCGCGGAAGCGGCGGAGCGACTCGATCTTGTCGGTGGCGATGACTTTCCCGCCACGCCAGACCCTGGCGTTGCCGCGGACGATTCGGCCGTCGGTGACGAACGAGCCGGCGATGACCGTGCTCTTGCCAACCCGGAAGATCTGGCGAACCTCGGCTCGACCCTCGACGACCTCGACGATCTCCGGCTCGAGCAAACCCTTGAGGGCCGCGTCGATGTCGTCGGTCAGCTTGTAGATGATGTCGTACAGCCGGACGTCGACACCCTCGGCCTCGGCCGCCCGGCGCGCGGTCTCGGTGATCTTGGTATTGAAGCCGACGACGATCGCGTTCGACGCTGCCGCCAACATGATGTCGTTGTCGGTGATGTCGCCGGCGCCCTGCAAAAGGATGTTCAGGCGAATGTCGTCCTGATCGAGCTGCTCGAGCGCGTGGCTGATCGCTCCGAGCGAGCCTGAGACGTCTGCCTTCAGGATCATGCGCAGCTCCTTGGCCTGGCCGGCCTGGATCTGGCTGTAGAGATCCTCGAGGGTGGCGCGGCCACTTCCCTCCCCGTTTCGAGCGGCCGTCGCGGCCTTGCGTGCCTCGACCATCGAGCGGGCTTCCCTGTCATCGGCGACGACCCGCAGGATGTCGCCAGCTGCGGGGACATCGGCGAGACCCAGCACGACCACGGCCGTTGCCGGGCCCGCCTTGGTGACGCGCTTGCCCTTGTCATTCTCGAGTGCTCGGACACGCCCGAAGGTCTCGCCGACGACGATGATGTCGCCAACCTTGAGCGTACCGGTCTGGACCAGCGCGGTCGCCACCGGGCCACGACCCTTGTCAAGCTCCGCCTCGACGATCGTGCCGACGGCCGACCGCTTGGGGTTCGCCGTGAGCTCCTGGAGGTCGGCGACCAGCAGGATCATCTCGATCAGCGAATCGAGACCCACCCCGGTCTTGGCCGAAACGGGCACGATCGGCACGTCGCCGCCGTACTCCTCGACCACGATGCCGGCTTCGGTCAGCTCGGTCTTGACTCGGTCCGCGTTCGCATCGGCCTTGTCGATCTTGTTGAGCGCGATGATGATCGGGACCTTGGCCGCCCTGGCGTGGCTGATCGCCTCGAGCGTCTGCGGCATCACGCCGTCATCCGCCGCCACGACCACAACGGCGATGTCAGTGACTCGAGCCCCGCGGGCGCGCATCGCCGTGAACGCCTCATGTCCTGGGGTATCGAGGAAGACGACGCGCTTGCCGTCGCGTGTGACCTCGCTCGCGCCAATGTGCTGGGTGATCCCGCCGCGCTCACCGGCAGCGACCTCGGCCGTCCGGATCGCGTCGAGCAGGCTGGTCTTGCCGTGATCCACGTGCCCCAGCATGGTC
>CAYLSK010000099.1:6290-10471 GCA_964385975.1 uncultured Anaerolineaceae bacterium
ACCCATGACCGTGACGATGGGCGCCCGCGGCTGGAGGAGCGACGGATCGTCCTCCTCGAACAGGACTTCCTTGGTCGCCTCCGCGATCGGACCGTCCGTTTCGCCGTCGGTGCCGTTCGAACCGGTCGCCTGGGCGGCCTCGGCCACCTCGTAGCCCAGCTCGCCGGCGACGAGCGATGCGGTGTCGCGATCAACCAGCTGGTTGATCGTGGCGAAGATCCCGCTCTTGATCAGCTCGCGGATGATGTCCGCCGGGTTCACGCCGAGCAGCTCGGCGAGCTCCTTGACGGTGATCGTGCCGGGCAGCTCGATCGCGCCGCGCTCACGCGGGTCGGCGACCTGCACGCCAGCCGGGTTGAACGTCCCGTCCCGGCGCGGTGGCTTGCGGGGGCCGCGCCGGCCGCGCGTGCCGCTCCTACTCCTGGCCACGGGCTCCTCCTTCAACGGTGTGATCCGTCATGCTCCCGGCCAGCGACGTCCGCAGGTCAGCCGGGAGTGGTGTTCGGAGTGCCCTGCTGAGGGCACCCTTGATGATGGCTTTCTCGAGACAGGCGGCTGTGCGGCAGACATACGCACCGCGGCCGGCCAGCCGGCCCGTAGGATCCACCGTCACCGTGCCGTCCGGTCTCCGAACGAGGCGCATGAGCTCTCGCTTCGGACTGACCGTCCGACAGGCGACGCAGGATCGACTTGGGACGCGCCGGGGGGCGGCCGTCCCGGACGCCCGGTCTACGACGCCACTCCTTCGGAGGGCGCCGCGGCCTTCTTGGTCGCTCGTTTCGGTTTGGCTGCGGCCGGCGCGGCCTCGGGCTCCGCGGCCGGTCGCGCGACGGCGGACGTGGCGGCCGGCGCGGCCTCGGGCGCGACAGCGGGTTCCACGGCCGCGGAAACCGTCGCGACGTCGGCCTTCTTGGTGCTCCGCTTCGGCTTCGGCGCGGCGACGAACGGTGCGACCTCCTGAGTCTCCGCGTTCGTCGGCCCAGCCTCCACCGACGCGCTCGCCCCGGCCGGTCGGGAGGCGATGGCTGCCTCGGTTGCCGCGGCCGCCCGCGCCTCGGCCACCGAGACGTCGCTCCGGATGTCGATCCGCCAGCCGGTCAGGCGGGCCGCAAGGCGGGCATTCTGCCCCTCACGACCAATCGCCAGCGAGAGCATCCGTTCGGGGACGGTGACGCTCGCGATCCTGTGTTCCTCGTCGATATCCACGGAGATGACCTGGGCGGGACTCAGCGCGTTGGCGACGAAGACGGCCGGGTCATCGCTCCACGGGATGACGTCGATCTTCTCGCCCGACAACTCCGCGACGACGGCCTGAACGCGCGCGCCGCGCTGTCCAACTGTGGCGCCAACCGGGTCGAGGCCCTCCTGGCGCGACGCGACGGCGACTTTGGAGCGGCTCCCGGCCTCGCGCGCGATCGCCTTGATCTCGACCGTCCCGTTGTGGATCTCCGGGACCTCGAGCTCAAAGAGACGCTTGAGGAACCCCTTGTGTGTCCGGCTGACGAAGATCTGCGGGCCCTTGGTCGAGCGCCGGACTTCAAGCACGAACGCCTTGACGTTCTGGCCGATCCGGTAGTGCTCCAGTGCCGACTGCTCGGTGGTGGCGAGGATCGCCTCGACGTTCTTGCCCACGTCGAGGATGATCGCTCGCGGCTCGACCCGGTTGACCGTGCCGGTCATCAGCTCACCCTCGCGGCTCGCGAATTGATCAAAGACCTGATCGCGCTCGACCTCACGGATCCGTTGCAGGACGATCTGCTTGGCGGTCTGGGCGCCGATCCGACCGAAAAGGTCGCCGTCGAGCTGCTCGGTTTCGACAAGATCGCCGATGGCCGCCTTCGGGTCGTAGGTTCGGGCCTGCTCGACGGTCATCTCGGTGAACTCGTCCCCGATCTCGCCGACGACGCGACGTGCGCGAAAGACGCGGATCTTGCCGGTTTCGGCATCGATCCGCACATGGATGTCCTCGTCTCCCGCGACCCGGCGATAGGCCGACTGAATCCCGTCCTCGACAGCCCCAATGAGCTGCTCGCGAGAGATCTGCTTCTCGGCATTGAGCTGGAGGAGGGCACCGACGAAGTCTCGACTCACGATGACCTCCGTTCGCTGCGTTATTTCGCGTGCGCCACTCAAAAAGAAACGTGGGGGTCACCCACGTCGCGGAGCGGCCGTTCAGTTGTGGCGACTATACACCCGGGAGCGTGGACGCCTCAATGGGCTTGGATCAGGGTGGCCGGTCGCGCGCTGTTCGGCGACCGTCCCGGGGCCACCGGGGCCACCTCGGGGCCACCGCGCTGGTTTGTGGGAGCCATGCGTGTGCGCGGTCGGGCACGAGTCGAGCCCGATCCGGGAAGGCTGATCCTCAGCCCGGCGACACAGCCTCGGCGGGCTGCCTGACCGGCGTCGGGAAGCGCTCCGCCACGTATCCCTCGAGGATCTCGATGAACTCGGCGACCAGGCCGTCGCCGCGCAGGGTGCGGTCGAGCCGGCCATCGATGAAGACCGGCGCGACCGGCTCCTCGAACGTTCCCGGCAGGCTGATCCCGATGTCGGCGTGCTTGGATTCGCCGGGGCCGTTCACAACGCAACCCATGACCGCGACTCGCAGCTCTTCCGCGCCCGGGTGAATCTCGCGCCACTCTGGCATCCGATCCCGCAGGTACGTCTGGATCTGCTGCGCCATCTCCTGGAAGAACGTGGAGGTCGTCCGGCCGCAACCGGGACAGGCGCTCACCTGCGGGAGGAACGAGCGCAGGCCGAGCGACTGGAGCACTTGCTGGGCGATTTCCACCTCGCGCTCGCGCGGCGCACCTGGCTCCGGCGTGAGTGAAACCCGGATCGTGTCGCCGATTCCCTCGTTGAGCAGGATAGCCAAGCCAGCGGTCGACCCGACGATCCCCTTGTCGCCCATGCCCGCCTCGGTCAGGCCAAGGTGAAGTGGGTAGTCGGTGCGTGCAGCGAGCAGCCGATAGACGTCAACGAGGTCGCGGACACCCGAGACCTTGGCCGACAGGATGATCCGGTCATGCCGCATCCCGGTCGCCTCAGCGAGGTCGGCCGAGCGAGTCGCTGACTGGAGCATCGCCTCGATCAAGACGTCGCGAGCGTCCAGCGGCTCCTCCAGGCGCGCGTTGGCGTCCATCAGCTCGGTCAGGATTGCCTGGTCGAGCGAGCCCCAGTTGACCCCGATCCGGACCGGCACGTCGTTGTCGATGGCGATCCGCACGATCGTCGCGAAGTGCTCGTCGTGCCGCTTCGCCCCGACATTGCCCGGGTTGATCCGGTACTTGGCCAGGGTGGCGGCCATCTCGGGATAGTCGGCCAGGAGCTTGTGCCCGTTGTAGTGGAAGTCTCCGATGATCGGCACATCGACACCGAGGCCGCGCACCTTGCGAACCATCTCGGGAACGGCGGCTGCGGCCTCCTCCGTGTTGACCGTCACCCGCACGAGCTGTGAGCCGGCATGCGCGAGTCGAGCGACCTGGATCGCCGTTCCGTCCGCGTCGGCCGTGTCCGTGTTGGTCATCGACTGGACGACGATCGGATGCGCGCTCCCCACGAGGACGCCACCGACGTCGACGCTGACCGTCGTTCGCCGTCGCGGTCGACGGTCCATGGGCTCGGTCACGAGCCGCCGCCGAGGTTTCGGGCGATGTCGAAGCCGGTGATCCAGATGATGAAGGCGAACAGGAAGACGAAGCCCACCACGTACGTCAGCCGCTCGGCTCGAAGGCTGATCCGCTCGCCGAAGATGCGCTTGAGCGTGATGACCAGCATTCGGCCACCATCGAGCGGTGGGAACGGCAGGACGTTGACCAAGGCGAGATTGGCCGACAGGATGCCCGCCACGTAGAGGGTCATGATCGCGCCGGCATTCCAGAAGACGTCGCCGATCTGGGTGGCGATGCCGATGGGACCCGAGACCGGTGGGGCCGCCGTGGGATTCTCGGCGAACGAGCTGACGAGCGAGCCCAGCCCGCCCAGGATCAGCCCAAGTGCACGGCCGGTTTCCCTGGTCCCGATTGAGATGGCAGCCGGCAGATCATGACCTGTCGACTCCCCGAAAAAGTAGGCTTCGAATGGAGCGTCTTTCGAGGAGCTGATCCCGAGCGCGCCCTGCTTGTCATTGATCTCCGACGGGGGCCGCAGGGCGACGGGCAATTCCGCACGGCTGCCGTCTT
>CAYLSK010000100.1:0-10416 GCA_964385975.1 uncultured Anaerolineaceae bacterium
ACGTCCAGACCCAGCTGGCCGGCGATCTCGACGGTCTCGTCGCGTGAGACGTCGTCGACCAGGATGATCTTGTGGACCAGCTCATGCGGGATGTCCGCGTACGTTCGCTGGAGAGTCCGCGCGGCGTTGTAGGCCGGCATCACGATGACCAGTCGGGGCAGAGCGGTGCTCAGTGGGGTCCCGTCGGTTATCACGACGGAGGTCTCAGGCAAATCCACGCTGGCAAGCGTAACCCAGCGGGCCCTCGCTCCAACGAACCAACGGCCCCGGCGTCGCGCCCTGCTGTGGGACGATACGGGTCGTAAGCGCACGAGGTTCACGATGTTCGAGCGTCTCTTCGGCAACCGCGACCAGGATCCTGCGGTCGCCAGCCGTATTCCACCGGGCCAGTATCGGACGGAGAAGTTCCCGGTCCTGCACTACGGTTCCGTGCCGCACACGGATCTCTCGACCTGGGATTTCAAGGTCTGGGGTGAGGTCGACTCCCCGTTCACGCTCCCCTGGGACCAATTCAAGGCGCTTCCCCGCAAGACGGTGGCCGCAGACATCCACTGCGTGACCCGCTGGAGCAAGCTCGACACCACCTGGGAAGGCGTCCCCATCCAGACCATCCTCGAGTTGGCCGCGGTCAGACCCTCCGCGACGCATGTGGTCTCCCACGCCGAGCAGGGCTACACCGCCAATCTGCCGCTCTCGGTCCTCGACGATGACGACGTCCTCCTGGCCGACACGTTCGGTGGCCAGCCGCTCGAGCTCGAGCATGGCTACCCGCTTCGGCTGCTGGTCCCCAAGAAGTACTTCTGGAAGAGCAGCAAGTGGATCCGCGGGCTCGAATTCCTCGATCACGACCAGCGCGGGTTCTGGGAGCGCTACGGCTATCACAACGACGCGGACCCGTGGCGCGAAGAGCGTTTCAGCGAGTAGGAGGCCGCTGACGGTAGCGACCTCGGGTTGGGAGCGCCGGCCAGCGCGAAAACCTCGGTTGCGCCTGCCGCACGCCATCCGGACGTCACCGCCACCCCGACGGGCCTCCTCGCGGTCGGCAATCTCGTCGAGGTCCAGTTCGGGACCGGTCAGAGCTGGATCTCCTCAGACGGCTTGCACTGGGACCGCTCGCCGAACCAGCCCTCGATGGGCCAGGTCGAACCGAGCGCCGTCGTCCCGTTCGGCGTCCGCGACGTGATAGTGGGGACCTTCGGCGCGCCCGACAACTACATTCCGCGCGCCTGGATCTCGCCGCCAGGCAGCTAACTCCGGCGCGCGCCGCCCAGGATCCGCGCGTCGGGCGAGAAGAAGCGCAGACGACGGCCAAGCAGGAAGACCTCACGATCGAGCAGACCGATGAGCTGCTCGAGGCGCTCCACCGTGGTCCCTGCCTCAAGCAACCGCTGGCGTCGTGGCAGCTCGATCTGGATGATCCCCGACAGCAGATACGAGAGCACCGTCGGGTCGTCCGGGATGGCCAGGCTGGTCGCTTCGCTCCCGCCGAACGGGGCGATCGGTGCCTCGAGACCTCCCTCGTCGGGCTCGTCGGGCTCGTCGCCTTCGTCGCCTTCGTCGCCTTCGTCGGCTTGGCTCGGCCCGCCGGATGTCCGAACGTCGAGCTCGACCCGGATATCCAGGTCCTCGCCCGTTTCACCCTCCCGGATTCGCATCAGCTCCAGGTAGCGAACGAAGCGGCGGATGGCGGTCGCGGCGAGGCGCTCGGCGCGAACCTCGTCACCGACCTCATCTTCGAGCGGCGTCACATCGGCAACCAGATACGGAGCGCGGCCAGGATCGACCGATTCGATGGCGAACCGGCCGGTCGCCGCCGCCAGCAGGTCGTAACGACCGTCCGGATAGCGGCCGGCCTCGCGGATCTCGACCAGGGCGCCCACCCCGGCCAGGGCCAGCGTCTTGCTGGCACCGGCCTCTCGTCCCTCCCGGATCAGCACGATGCCGAACGGCGCGCCGGTCGCGAGGCAGTGCCGGGTGAGCGCTCGGTACCGGTCCTCGAAGACATGCAACGGCAGGACGATGCCGGGGCAGAGCACGGTGTGAAGCGGAAAGAGCGGGATCTCCATTTGATCCTGGGTCCGTTCGTCGACGGTGATTCCAACGGCCCGGAGGCCGCGGTGACGAGTCTAGCCCGCCTCGGGCTCCAGCGATGCCCGACCGGGCAGCAGCGCTGCCGGGCGGCGAACGCTTGCGCCCCGCTCGGCGGGGGCGAGGTCGAGCCCCGATTGGGCCGCGTCCGACGGGCGGAAAACATGGCAACGACCCTTGCCTTGCGCCTTCGCCTGGTACATCGCGACATCGGCCTCGCTGAGCAAGTCGTCCACGGTCTGTGTGGAAGGCGTGTCGAAGGCGATGCCGATGCTCACCCCGACCTCCACGGTCTCGCCCGAGACCACGACCGACTGGCGAACGGTTTCAAGCAGTCGATGCGCGACGGCGATGGCGTATGCCTGGTCGGGAATGTCGCGCAGCAGGACGCCGAACTCATCGCCTCCCAGCCGGGCCCCGAGGTCCGTACCACGCAGGCCGGTGCGCAACCGTCCGGCGACGGCGATCAACACCTCATCCCCGGCACCATGGCCGAGGCTGTCGTTGACGGTCTTGAAGTCGTCGAGATCGAGGAAGAGCGCCGCCACGGATCCCGGCCTCGAGCGCTCACCGAGGGCAGCCTGGGTTGCCTCCATGAACCGTCGGCGGTTGGTGAGCCCTGTGAGCGGGTCATGGAAGGCCTGGAAGCTGAGCTGCGTCTCGAGGGCTCGGCGTTGGTCGACGTCGTGGGCCAGAAGCCCGACCAGCCCGGCCAGGCGCGCGAGCACGAGCAACGACAGGAGGGCGGTTCCGGCCGCGACCACGAACAGCCCGTTCTCCCCGCCCGGACCGAGCGCGACCAGGAACGGCCCGGTGATCATCGCGGCCGCCAGGCCTACCAACCGGACCGGGCCCAACCAGGTGACGGGAACGGGATGCGGGTCGGTCAGCCGGCGCATCGATGGATGCAGCGCAGACGCGCCAAAGAGGACGTAGGCCGCCAGATAGAGCGTGTCGAGCGACCCACCGCTGACGTACGTCCCATCGAGAGCCTGGACTGCGTAGATCTGGTCCGCGAGCAGCAGGCAGCCGAGGCTGATCGCGAGGATCAGGAACGACGGCGTCCGCGCGCCGGGCGTGGTCAGCAGGCCCATCGCGACGCCGATCAGGATCAGGTCGGCAAGCGGGTAGGCGAGGCTGATGGAGAGCGACAGGGTGTCCAGGTCCGTCGCCGCCACCTGGGGTTGCATCAGAAAGGTCCACGACAGGATCGCTGCCGCTGTGGTCAGGATGGCCGCGTCCAGGAGTCCGCCGCGATCCCCGTCACCGAGGCGGCGCCGGATAAGCAGCAGCAGGCCGAGCGCGATGAACGGGTAGCCGGCCAGATAGAGCACGTCGGCCATCGACGGAAATGGGTCCTCGCCGATCGCCTCGTACCAATTCCAGAGCAGATCGCCGGCCACGAAGAGGCCCTGACCGGCCGCCATCAGGATCCATGGAAGCCGCCGATCGGGCCGGTAGCGCCACGCGCCGACCAACGCGGCCAGGATCGCCGAGACGCCGACGGCGTCGTAGAGCAGGCTCTGGGTCAGGCTTCCGACCTCGAGCGATGCGTGGACGGCGATCAGCAACCCGCCGGCGGCAACGTAGGCCATGGCGAGAGATGGTCGCGGAAGACTCGATCGAGTGGGTGGCATGACACCTGGCGCGCGGGTGACCAAGCTGGTCCATCCCGAGAGTGGCACGCAGTACACCCAACCGCTCATGGCTCAGGGGTACTGGGGGTGGCTTCTAAAGGTCTTGCCCATCGTTGGTGACGCAACGAGGCCGCCGGTCGCCCGGCGGCCTCGATCGTTCGCGCTCCGCTCCAGGCGACGAGCCGTCGTCGCCCGGGCGGCAGGGTCAGTGCGAGCAGCCCTTGGGCGCACCCGCGTCATCGGCAGTTCGGAAGCTCGAGCCGCAGCCACAGGCCGCGACGGCGTTCGGGTTGTTGACAGTGAAGCCCGCGCCCATGAGCGTGTCCACGTAATCGATCTGCGCGCCTTTGAGCAGGTCCACGCTCTGGCCATCGACATAGACCCTGATCCCACTGGCGTCCAGCACCCGATCCTCGGGCGTCGGCGCGTCTTCGAGCATCATCCCGTAGCGGAACCCAGAGCAGCCGCCCGAGTAGACGTAGACGCGCAGCCCGATCTGAGGATTTGTGTCCTCCTTCGTCAGCTCCTGGAGCTTGACGACCGCGGCGTCGGTGAGGGAGACGACCGTCGGCTGCTGGTCGATCATCAGGCTGGAACCTCCGGGATGGGTTGTTACGTGTCACTGTTGGCGCGGGCCGGTTGCGCCCATCGTACGCAAGGCAACGGGTTTCGACAAGCACCCGCGCCGAAACCCGTGCCTGGGGAAACAGGGACGCCGCTCGGGCGGTGCAGCCGAAGACGCCCGCGAAGCGAACGAGCGAGCGCACTCAGGAGTGCGTCAGCGAGTGAGCGCCGCGAGGAAACGCACGGATGCGCCACCCCAGCGGCGTCAGCCCTGACGCCGGCGGGCGAGCGCAGGCGAAGGCGCCGGATAAGCAAGCGAGCGAGCGCACTGCAGAGTGCGTGAGCGAGCGGCACAGCCGGCAACGCACGCATGCGCCGCCCAGCGGCGTCAGCCCTCGATGCGTTCGATGATCGTGGCGATCCCCTGCCCCACGCCGATGCACATCGTGGCCAGGCCGTAGCGGCCGCCGGTCCGGCGCAACTCATGGGCCAGCATCGTGATCAGCCGACCGCCGCTCATCCCGAGCGGATGGCCGAGCGCAATCGCGCCACCATTGACGTTGACCTTGGCCGGATCCAGGCCGAGCTCGTTGATGCAGACGATCGATTGCGATGCGAACGCCTCGTTGAGCTCGATGAGATCGAGGTCCGCGGCGGTGATCCCGGCTCGATCCAGCGCCTTCCGGGTCGCCGGGATCGGCCCGATCCCCATGACCGAGGGATCCACTCCGGCGACCGCCGTCGAGACGACGCGCGCCATTGGCTGGAGACCCAGCTCGCGGGCACGGTCGGCCTCCACGAGCAGGACCGCGGATGCGCCATCGTTGATGCCGGATGCGTTCCCGGCGGTCACGCTGCCGCCCTCGCGGAAGGCTGGCCGCAGCTGGCCGAGCGCCTCGGCGGAGGTATCGGCCCGCGGATGCTCGTCTCGCGCGACGACGACTGACTCACCTTTCCGTTGCGGCACGGGGATCGGGACGATCTGGTCATCGAAGCGACCGGCCTCGATCGCCGCGACCGCCTTCTGTTGCGACGCCAACGCGAAGGCGTCCTGGAGATCGCGCCCAACTTCCCAGCGCTCGGCAACGTTCTCGGCGGTCTCGCCCATCGAATAGGGGTAGTGCTTCTCGGCAAGCTTCGGGTTGACGAAGCGCCAGCCGAGGGTGGTGTCCTGCAGCTCGCGCGGCCCGCGGTCCCAGGCGGCCTCGGGCTTGGCCATGACGTAGGGCGCTCGCGTCATCGACTCGACGCCGCCGCCGATGAAGACGTCCCCATCGCCCACGGCGATCGCATGCGCTGCCGAGTTGATCGCCTGGAGTCCGCTGCCGCAGAGCCGGTTGACGGTCAGCCCTCCGACCTCGACCGGCAGCCCAGCGAGCAGGACGGCCATGCGCGCCACGTCGCGGTTGTCTTCGCCGGCCTGGTTGGCGCATCCGAGGATGACGTCCTCGATCAGCGTCGGGTCGATTCCGGAGCGGTCCACGACCGCTCGAACGACCGCCGCGGCGAGGTCATCGGGCCGCACGCTCGCGAGGGCGCCGCCATAGCGGCCGACCGGCGTCCGCACGGCCTCGATGATCCAGGCCTCACGGAGCTGACGATGAAGGTCGCGACTCATGGCTCGATTGTAGGCGGCCTCGCCCGTTCGAACGGACCGGCCGGGTGGCCGGCGCCAAGGCGGAGAGCGAGGTCGACGTCGAGCTCGGTCGCGACACCTTCGCTCACGGCAAGGCGCGCCTCGGCTTCGATTGCGGTCAGGATCCGGGCCCGAATCTCGGGTGCCCCCTTCGTGGTTGGGTCATTGGCGAATTCGGGCTGGACCGAACCCCGGAAATTGCCATCGTATGCATAGAAACCCGCGCCCGTCTTGCGGCCAAGCCGGCCGCCTGCAATCAGGCGCTCGAGGATCGCGGAGGGCCGGAGGCGGGTCGGCCGGCCGAGCCCTTCCCAGATGCCGCGCGAGGCGGCGAGGTTGATGTCGACGCCGGCAAGATCGATCAGCTCGAACGGGCCGAGCGGAAATCCGCCGGCGCGCATCGCGGCGTCGATCGCCTCCACCGATGCGACCTCCGCTTCGAGCATTCGAAGAGCTTCGAGCGTGTATGGTCGGTTGACCCGATTGACGATGAACCCCGGGCTGTCCGCGCAGCGGACCGGCGTCTTGCCCCAGGCGATCATGAGCGCCGCTGCGCGCGCCACCACTGCCGGGTCGGTCGTCGGCGCTGCGACGACCTCGACGAGCGCCATGACCGGCGCCGGGTTGAAGAAGTGCAGGCCGAGAACGCGCCCCCGGTGGGTCGCCGCGGTCGCCATCGATGCCACCGACAACGCGCTCGTGTTCGTGGCCAGGATGATGTCGCGTGCGGCCGCCGCGTCGAGGGCGCGGAAGATCGACCGCTTCACCTCCAGGTCTTCGAGCGCGGCCTCGATCACGATCTCGGACTCGGCGCCGACCGCGTCGAGGGTTCGTGCGACCCCCAGCCCTGCCATTCGACCAGAGATCCAGTCATCGATGCTCTCGTCGTCGAGCTCCAGCCGCGCCGCTCGCCGGGCGAGGCCCTCCTGGATTCGGGCACGGCCGCGCTCGATGGCCGCCTCGTCGACATCGTGGAGCACAACTTCGTGGCCAGCCTCGAGCGCGACCTGGGCGATTCCGGCTCCCATCGTCCCGGCGCCCACGACACCAACGACGCGAATGCCCGAGCCGCTCGGCTCGAGGACTCCAGGCACGGTCAGACCGGCTTGATCGCTTCGAACGGCTGGCGGCACTCGGCGCAATGACGGATCGTCCGGCACTGGGTCGGGCCGAAGGCATTCTCGAGCACCGTCCGGCTCGACCCGCAATACGGGCACGTGACTCGTGGTTCGAGCGAGATGAGGCCACCGATCGGCGCGTCGGCCAGCGGTCCGGGCGGTGCGATGCCGGCCCCGCTGAGTCGACGCCGTCCTTCGGCGCTGATCCGTTCCGTGGTCCAGGGCACGGCGAACGTGACGTCGACCCGGACGGGACGACCGAATACGGCCAGCCGCTCGGCGATCGAAGTTCGGATCAGATCGAGGGCCGGGCAACCCACGAAGGTCGGGAGGATCTCGACCCGGATAAGGCCGCCACCTACCTCGTCGACCTCGACCCGATGGACGATGCCAAGGTCGGTCACCGAGAGCATCGGGAGCTCCGGATCCATCACCTCGCCGAGTGCCGCATGCACGGACGGTTGGTCAACCACGGTCCGGGTCGGCGCCACGGCCGGGCTCACCAGGTCACCCCCGGCTCGGCGTTGCGAACGGAGGTGAACTCCCCCCACAGCCAGCGGAACGCGTCGCCGTGATCGAGGCGGCCGCGCGTCGCGTCAGTCGCGGGTGGCGGCAACGGCAAGTCCAGCTCGGCGAAGATTGGGCCGATCGCGGCGCGCCAGTGTCCCTCGAGCTCGGCCATCGAAGCGGCCAGGATGCCCGCCTCGATCAACGCCGGTTCATCGGGGAGTGGCGTGAAGACGGTCGCCGCGTCAGGTCCGAGCTCCCCCAACGCCACCAGCAGCCGAGCGCGGGCTTCGCCCCCATTACGGGCCAGACGATCGAGCCAGGCTCCGGCGTGCATCCGATGATAGCGCTCCTCGCGGATCAGCTTCCCGACCAGCTCGGCGAGCGGCACCCACGTGCCGCCGGCCAGTGCGTCGAGCCGGACGGCGTCGGCGCTGTCGTAGAGGTACCGCCGGGCGATCGCCATCGCCCAGTCGCCACGCCCGTGGTCGAGCAGCCGGCAGTGCCGGTACGCCTCGGGCTGGCGGTCATAGGCCAGCACGTCGGGATCCGTCCCGATCAGCTCCCCGAGGAGGCCGTACAGGGCCGCCGCATGACCAAGCTCGTCCTGGGCGAGCGAGCTCATCGCGACATCCTCCTCGAGCAGCGGGGCGATCCCGGTCCACTCGGAGTCGCTGAATCCGATGACGAATTCGTCATCAGCCATCGAACGAAGCAGCTCGCCAAGCGCCACGGCGGGCAGCGCGGCCACGCTCATCCCGATCGCGCCTTCGGCCTCGGCTGGCCGGAGATCTGGCGCGCGGCGGCCAGCTTGTCGCGCATCACGTAGCCACCCGGCTTCTTGTACGAGCGGTCGAGCGGTGGCTGGAGTAGATCCGGGTCGGCCAGGTCCACGATGTCGGCACGACGAACGATCCACAGCCGAACGCTCTCCTGGCGCCGACCGAACATCTCGCGGGCGTAATGGCTGGCCAGCTCGGCGTCGGGCGCCATGACGCTGCCGCCGTGGCGCATCGGGTCGCCGTCCTTCTCCTGGCGAAAGACCTCCCAGGCCTCGAGCTCGGGCGCCGTCGACACGATCGAGCCGCCTCTAGGCCGCGCGGGGCGCCACGAGGATCGTCTCGCGGACCCAGCGGGTCTCCTCGCGAGCCAGCCGCCGGAAGGCCAGCCGGGCCTGCGACATCGGCCCGTGGTTGGTGACCACGGTGCGCAGCTCGTCCCAGTCCGGTTCGGCGTAGCGCCAGGCACCGGCATCCGCGTCGAACGCCAGGGCACGGTCCGGAATGACCAGGCCTAGCTCGCGGATCCGCGGCACATAGATGGTCAGGAACTCCTGGCGCAGCTCCTCCGACGTCCTGGCCTTGATCCGCCAGTGCAGGTCGCGATCCATCTCCCGTGGTGATCGCGGTCCGTGCATCTGCATCAGCGGGCCCCACCAGCGATCCAGGGCGTCCTGGATCGCTGCTCGTTGGGCGGCGGAACCGGTGGCCATGGTCACGACCACGTCCCGCCCGTGCATGATGTGGACCGACTCCTCCCAGCAGATCTTGCGCATCGTCCTCGCGTACGGTGCGTAGCTGCTGTCGCGGAGGGCCTGCTGAGCAACGATCGCCGCGGCGTCCACGAGCCAGGCGATCATCCCGACATCCGCCCAGCCGACCGTCGGGTAGTGGAAGACGTTGTGGAACTTGGTCTTGCCGGCGAGGAGATCGTCGAACATCGCTTCGCGGGGCTTGCCAAGGTCCTCGGCCACCCGATAGAGGAGCTGGGCGTGGCCGACCTCATCCTGGACCTTGGCGGTCAGCGCCAGCTTGCGACGCAGGGTCGGCGCGCGCATCAGCCACTCGCGCTCAGGCAGGACGCCCATCAGCTCGCTGTTGGCATGCATCTCGACGAAGCGCAGGACCGCCGTCCGATACTCGTCCGGCATCCAGTCCGCGGCTTCCACCTTGCCGCCGCCGGTGACATGGGCTTGGAACAGGGCAAACCGCTCGTCATGTGGAAGCTCATCGTTGAACGCCGGGCGCGCTCGCTCGCGTGGCCGAAGGATTGGCTCGAGCGCCAGCGGGTCGGTCATGTCAGAGCCTCGCCGATTGGACGGCGCGCAACGACATGTCGGCGTAGATGTCGGCGATGGCCCGGGCCGACAGCCGCCCGTCCGGTCGATACCAGCTGACCAGGCCGTTGAGCGCGGTCAGGATGTAGGCTGCCGCCACCATGGCATCCGGAGCCCGGAAGGCACCGGTTCCGATCCCATCGGCGATGACCGAGCGGAACCGCGCCTCGTACGCGTCGCGCCGCCGGGCGATCTCCGTGCGGCGATCGCCCTGCAGAGCGCGCCACTCGTGGACGAAGACACTGGCTCGCTCGATGTCGTCGGTGATGACGCCCACGTGAGCGTGCACCAGGGCGATGAGATAGACGCCACGACCGAACGCTGCCGCCCCGGGATCCGCCGCCTCGATCGCGTCGGCGGCCGATTCAAATCGCAACGCCATCCGCTCGACGATGGACCACAGGACCTCCTGCTTCGACGTCACGTGGGCGTACAGGCTGGCCCCCTGGATGTCGACGGCCCGAGCGATGTCGCGCACGGTCGTGCCCGAGTAGCCACGCTCGCGAAACAGCGAGCTGGCGGCGTCCTCGATCGCCTGGCGTCGGGTTGTCTCGACCACGCGGCGGAACCCCTAACTAACGCTCGTTAGGAGGCGGAGCCTACGGCGGCACGGACGACGGAGTCAAGCGCAGCGGGCTGCGGGTGGTGCTGCGCGTAGGCATCTCAACGCCGGCGCTGATCCTGCCGGCGACCGCCCGAGTCCCCAGCCCTGCCGGTGGCCCTGCCCTGCTCGGCACGGGAGCGTGATGC
>CAYLSK010000101.1:0-10312 GCA_964385975.1 uncultured Anaerolineaceae bacterium
ACGAGGAGCGGCATCCGGAACAGGGTGATCCCCTGGGCGCGCATCTGGAAGGTCCCGATCATGAAGTTGATCGCGCCCAGGATCGAGCTCGTGCCGATCAGCACCAGCCCCACGATCCAGAGGTCCTGCCCCGCCCCGATGGCGGCCAGCGGCCGGTCCTCCGACAGGGGCGGATAGCTCGTCCAGCCGGCGGCTGCAGTTCCGCCCGTCACGAAGCCAAGGAGGAGGATGATCCCGGCGAGCGGCAGCATCCAGAACGACAGGGCGTTGATTCTCGGGAAGGCCATGTCCGGCGCGCCGATCTGGAGCGGCACCACGTAGTTTGCGAAGCCCGCCAGGATCGGGATGATGAACACGAAGATCATGAACGTGGCGTGCATCGAGAACAGTTCGTTGTAGGTGACGTCGGTAAAGAACTGGAGGCCCGGCTGGGCGAGCTCGGTCCGGACCAGCAGGGCCATGATCCCGGCGATGAAGAAGAAGACGAACGAGTTGATCAGGTACATGATCCCGATCTTCTTGTGATCGGTCGTCGTCAACCAGGCATACAGACCCGTCTGGTAGGTGGAGGCGGCCGGCGTCAGGGTGGTCGTCGCCATCGAGGGCTCCTTACTTGACCGTCAGGGTGCCGGTCATGTTTGGATGAACCGTGCAGACGAAGGCGTAGGTGCCGGCGTCGAGCGGAGGCACGTCGTACGTTCGCTTGCCCGGCCCGTTGAAGATGTCGCCCTTGAACACCTCTTGACCGGTCGCCGAGTCCTTGTGGATCGAGACGTTATGGGGCACGCCGTTGTCCTTGTTGTCGAATTCGATCCTGAAGGGTGAGCCGGCGGGAGCCTGCAGATCGGTCTGCTCGTACGCGACATTCAGGGCGCTCACCTGGAGCGTGGGCCCGGCCGCCTGGCCGCTTGGTGCAGGCGCCGGTGTGGCGTTCTTCGATGTGATCGCGTCCGCCAGCCAGGCGTCGAAGTCGGCCGGCGCGAGCGCGTGGACCTCGAACAGCATGATCCGGTGGCCCGCTCCGCACAGTTCCGCACACTGGCCGCGGAAGGTCTGGCCGGCGTCCGCGGCGTCCACCTTGAAGTCGAACTTGTTCACCCGGCCCGGCACGACGTCACGCTTGAACAGGAATTGCGGCACGTAAAAGGCATGGATGACGTCCTGGCTGGTCAATGACAGCTGGATGTCGCGACCGGCGGGGATGTACAGCCCGCCGCCCTCGCCGGTGGCCAGGTTCTGGGTGTACTGCAACGTCTGCCCGTCATCCGCGAGATAGTCGAACTGCCACTGGAACTGGCCAGCGACCGCCCGGATCTTGGTCTGGGGACTCGCCGAGGCCGTGTCGACCTCGTTGAGGGTCTGCCAGGAGATCACGAACAGGAACGCGACGATGAGCGTCGGGATGATCGTCCAGGCCAGCTCGGCGACGTTGTTGCCATGGGTCTGGGCAGGCAGGATGTCGTCGCCGGGCTTCCGTCGATAGCGGACGACCGTCCAGATGATCAGCCCTTCGACCACGACGAAGATGACGACCGCGAGAATGAACACGATCGTGTACAGATCGCGGATCTTGGCACCCTGCTCGGTCACGGCAACCGGCGGATAGAGGTCGGTGACGAATTGCTGACCGATCATCGGGAAATCGACGCCAGCGGCGATGGCCAGGATTGCGAGGGCGATCACCACAAGCGCGACGACGACGGTTGCGGTCGGCGAGCGGCGCATTCGTGGGGAGCTCGACATCAACGTCCTCGAGGCTGGCCACACGCCTGGACGGGGCGCGACGACCGATGAGTGAGCAGGCACGGTCGACCGCCCGGGGCCGAACCGGGGCCATTCTACCCGGCGCGCGCGTCCCGCATCGCGGTTCGTGCGACGATGCGACCGATGCCCGGTTCTGCCTGGATCCGCCGCTCCGCCGTCGCGCTCGCCACGGTGGTCGGCGTTGGCCTGCAGGCGAACCCGGTCCTGGCCCACGGTCTGGTTCCGGCTGAAGCGCCGACGATCGGCTCGCTCCTGCTCGGCTGGACGTTCGAACCCCTTCCAACGCTGGCCATCGCGGTCGCCAGCGGATGGTGGCTGTGGGCGGTCCGTCGCGTCGACTCGCTCCACGTGGCGAACCCCGTTCCGCGAAGCCGAACAATCGCCTTCCTGGCGGCCATGACGGCGCTGGCGTTCGCCCTGATCTCCGGGATCGGTCGGTATGACACGTCGCTCTTCTCGGTCCACATGGTCCAGCACGTCCTGCTGATGCTCGTGGCCGCGCCGCTCATCGCGTTGTCAGCGCCGGTCACGCTGATCCTGCGACTCTCCTCGGCGACGACCCGGCGGCGCTGGATCCTGCCGATCCTCCACTCCCGGCCGCTGCGCGCCATCGCCTTCCCCGTGACTGACTGGATCATCTTTGCCGGGGTCATGTGGGTCAGTCACTTCTCGGCGCTATTCAACGCGGCGCTCGAGGACCCACTCATCCACGACCTCGAGCACGGCCTGTTCCTGACGAGCGCGCTGCTCTTCTGGTGGCCGGCGGTGGGACTCGACCCGGCGCCATGGCGGCTGGCCCATCCCGGGCGGATCGTCCACGTGTTCATGCAGATGACCCAGAACACGTTCCTGGCCGTCGTGATCCTCAACGCGCCGGCCGTGCTCTACGCGCACTACGCGACGCTTGCTCGACCGTGGGGCCCAAGCGCGCTCGACGATCAGCAACTCGCCGCGGCGATCATGTGGGTCGCCGGCGACCTCATCTTCCTGAGCGCGATCATGGCCCTGGTGGCCGGCTGGATGCGGGCCGAGGGGCGCGGCGATGCCCGTGCCGACCGCCAGGCGGACGTTGACCTGGCGGAGATCCGCATCCGAGAGCAACGCCTGGCCGAGCGCCTCGCCGACGAGCGCGAGGAGTCGCGCGGCCAGCTCGGCTAGCTCGGGCGCCCCAGGACCCTCAGCTTCTCGGCCCCGCCTACCCCTCGGGAGGGATCGGCGAACGCAGCAACTCGCGATAGCGCTCGGGGTCCACGTTGCCGCCGCTGATCACCGCCACCACCGAACCCACGAGCGCGGCCAGCCCCAGCTCAGCGCCATGAAACGCCATCGCGGCCAGACCCAGCGCCCCGGATGGCTCGACCACGAGCCGGGTTCGCTCGGCCGCCAGGCGCACCGCTCCGCCAATCTCAGCCTCGGTCACCGTCACGACGCCATCGAGATGCGCCCGCAGATGGGCGAACGTTCGCTGCCCAAGTGCCTGCGTCCGGGTCCCATCGGCGATGGTCCGCGAGACCAGCTCCGCCGGCCAGCGGACGATCTCGCCGCGGGTCAGCGACTCCTGGGCGTCGGCCGCCAGCTCAGGTTCCACCCCGATCACGCGCGTCGTCGGTCGGAGCGCCTTGATCGCCGTCGAAACCCCGCTCGCAAGCCCGCCGCCGCCGATCGGGACGAGGACGCACGCAAGGTCCGCCAGGTCACTCACGAGCTCCAAACCGATCGTTCCCTGGCCGGCGATGATCCGGTCGTCGTCATATGGCGGGATGATCGAAAGACCGCGCTCGGTCGCGATCGATTCGGCGACCCGCTGGCGCTCCTCGCTGGCGGTCCCGACGACCACGATCTGGGCGCCATCGGCCGCGACCCGCTCGCGCTTGATCGTCGGCGCGTCCGATGGCATGACCACGACCGCGGGCGCACCGAGCAGCCGGGCGGCTCGGGCGACACCCTGGGCGTGGTTGCCCGAGGAGTACGTGATGACGCCTCGAGCACGTTCGGCCGGAGTCAGCGATGCAATGGCGACGTAGGCCCCGCGAATCTTGAAGGCACCGATCGGTTGTAGCGACTCGGCCTTCAGAAAGCGTCGCTCGGCCGGATCGCCGAAGGCCACGAGAGGGGTTCGGACGGCGATGCCGCGCAAGGTCTCGGCGGCAGCGCGTATCGCTTCGAGGGTGACGAGGTCGACTGCCTTCGCGTCGTCCCGTCTGTCGCTCACCGGCGGCCGCGATCGACGATCGTCTGGCACTCGATGCAGTGGGCGGCCCAGGGCAGGGCCTCGAGCCGCTCCGGGGCGATCGCCCGGCCGCACCGGATGCACGTCCCATAGCTGCCGTCGTCGAGCCTGGAGACCGCGGCATCGACCGCTTCGAGATGCTGACTGGCCCGCTCTCGCATCGCCAGGTCGCGCTCCTGTTCGAAGACCTGGCTGGCCGCCGCGGCCTGTGAGCCGTAGGTCATCTGGTCAGGCATTTCGATCGCCTTGTCGATCTCCTCGAGGAGACGCCTTCGCTCGGTCACGAGCCTGGTTCGGGCGATCTCGCGATCGGCGGCTTCCATCGGCTGACTGTACGCGTCGAGCGGGAGGCGCGCACGTTCGAGCTATACTCCGGGGGAGTACGAAGGACCGAGGAGAGAGATGGCCATCGAGACCGATCCAGTGTGCGGTATGGCGGTCGACAGTGCGACTAGCGGGCTGTCGTTCGAGTACGACGGGAAGACGTACTGGTTCTGCGGCAAGGGCTGCCTGCTCGAGTTCCGCGACGATCCCGATCGCTTTCTCGCGTTGCAGCCAGAACCGATGAGGTAAGCGGGCGGGACTATCGTCGGGGTCGCCGGTACCCTTGCGAGCCCTGACATCGCGCGTCAGCCGACGTTAGGTTGTCAGTCATGCACGATCTCTACGAAGTGCTCCAGGTTCACCGGCGCGCGGAGCCCGAAGTGATCCGCGCCGCCTACCGCGCGCTGGCCCACAAATACCACCCGGATTTCGGGGGCGAGCAGGCACGCATGGTTGCCCTCAACGAAGCCTGGGATGTGCTCGGAGACAACAGCCGCCGGGCGGCCTACGACGCCTCGCCCGAGGCCCACGACGCCTCGAAACGAGAGAGCGATCCGGTCCAGACGGGTCCCGAGAGCAGCCATCTGCGGCAGCGGGCGCCACGTCAGGAGCGAGGCTCGGGCACGGTCCTCGACTTCGGCCGGTACGCCGGATGGAGCGTTGGGCGTCTCGCCGACCACGATCCGGACTACCTCGAATGGCTGGCCCGCACCGCCATCGGCAGGCGTCTGACCGCCGAGATCGAGGCGGTCCTGGCGGAGCGAGCCGCCGTCGCGGCCGCCATGCGCCCAACCGCCGCACCGGTTCGCCGTCGGCGCCGCTGATAAGTCGCAGCTAAGCGCCCCCTGCGACACTGGCATCGGCGTTCCTGGACCGGGCACTCCTCGGAGGGGTTCACCGCCATTGAGCCACCGGCAGGCGCGCCGGGGGAGGTGTCTCGTGGTTCAGCGGATCGGTCGCATTGCGATGAATCTCGTCCCTGTCTTGCTGGCGGTCGTGGGCATTGGCGCGGAGATGTTCGGCCACAAATGGCGCTGACCGCTCAAGTCCGCGCCCCCGCCACAGCCGCGGGGTCCGCCGTCAGGCGCGAGGCCAGATAGACCGGCACGATCGAGAGCAGGAGCACCAGCACCGCTGCCACATTGACGAGCGGCAGCTGGTTCGGCCGCTGGAAGTTGCTGAAGATCCAGAGCGGCAACGTCTGGATGCCGGCGCCGGACGTGAAGTTCGTCACGATGATCTCGTCAAAGGAAAGCGCGAAGGCGAGCAGGGCCCCGGCGATCAGCGCCGTCCTCACGGCTGGGAAGGTCACCCGGCGGAAGGTCGTGAACGTATCCGCCCCAAGGTCGGCTGATGCTTCCTCGATCGATCGCGACGTGCGCCGCAAGCGGGCGATGACGTTGTTGTAGATCACCACGATGCAGAACGTGGCGTGGCCGACGATGATCGTCAGCAGCCCGAATTCGAGGCCGATGGCCCGGAACGCCGTGTTCAGGGCAATGCCCGTGACGATTCCCGGCAGGGCGAGCGGCAGGATGACCACGAACGAGATCGCATCACGCCCGAAGAAACGGTAGCGCTGCACCGCCAGAGCGATCAGCGAGCCGAGCACGAGCGAGACGACGGTCGCCCCGATCGCCGCCTGCATCGACGCGATCAGCGCCGAGCGGACGCCCGCATCGCCGATCGCCCGGCCGTACCAGTCGAGGGTGAAGGAGGTGATCGGCCAGGTCGCCACCTTGGCCGAGTTGAACGAATAGAGAACGATGATCCCGATCGGGATGTAAATGAACGCGAGCAGCAGGCCAGACGCGATGCGGAGCGCGATGCGGACGCCGCGCGGCAACGTCATCAGAGGGCCTCGAAGGCGCCGAGCCGGCGGGCGACCAGCAGGAAGACCAGCATGATCGTCACCGGCACCATGGCATAGGCGGCCGCCAGAGGCTGATTGCCGGCAACGCCCACGAAGTCGTAGACCACGTTGCCGATGAACCTGGTATTCGAGACGAGGGTCGGCGTGATGTAGTCGCCCAGAGTCAGGCTGAAGGTGAAGATGGCGCCGGCCGCGATCGCCGGCAGGGCCAGCGGCAGGATGACCCGTCGAACGGTCATCCCGACGCGGCCGCCCAGGTCGGCCGACGCCTCCAGAAGCGACCCGGGAATGCGCTCCAGGCCGGCGAAGACCGGAATGATCATGTACGGCAGCCACAGGTAGCTCTCGACGAGCCAGACCGCCGCGTCGCTGTAGCCCGGGCCCTTGAGACCGAACGGCTGGAGCACGGCGTTGAGGACACCGCCCTCGCTGAGGATCAGCCGCCACGCATAGACCTTGACCAGGTAGCCAGACCAGAGGGGCAGAAGAATCGAGACGACCAGAATGCCGCGCGTTCGGGTGGATGCCAGCTTCGCCATGTAGAACGCGATCGGCAGGGCGAGAATGATATCGGTGACCGTGACCAGGGCGGCCATGCCGACCGTTCGGACGGCGATCGTCCGGTAGATCTGCTCGGTCACGATCTCCTGGTAGTTCCCGAGCGTCGGTTCGGTGATCAGGTTGCCGCTGAACGAATCGACTCGCCAGAACGAGGTGATCAGGAAGAGCGCCAGCGAGCCGAGGTAGGCCAGCACCAGCCAGCCCAGCGGGACGGCCAGGAGGCCAGCGAGCTGGGCGCGCGGGTGGCGATAGAGCGCCGCCGCCGCCCGGCGCGCCAGTGAGGCGGGCGGAGCGGTGGCGCCAGTCATTGCGTCGGCATGGGCGCGCCGTCCTGCCTTCGGGTCAGGCCCGAGCGGGGCTCACCCGCCGGTGATCTCGGTCCATGCCTTGGTCCACGCGTCGAAGTCGGTGCAGATGTCGCCCCGACCATCGAGGCAGGTGACCGACGGCGTGTTCCAGTAGTAGATCTGCTTGAAATAGTCCTCATCGCTGGCGTGGAACGCGTCGCAGTGCCCCGCGCTCTGCTTTTCCGCTTCTGCACAGGCGGCTGCGGTGACCGGCGCCTCGCCGAAGTAGACGGTCACGTCCGCGTTCGCCTTGGGCGAGATGATGTAGTCCATCCACTTGTACATGCAGTTCGGATGCTTGGCCTTCGCCGAGATCATCCAGGTGTCCGACCAGCCGGTCGCACCCTCCTTGGGCAGGACGGCCTCGACCTGCTTGCCACCCGCGGCGTTGATCGTGTTCACCTGGTACTGCCAGGCCGTGCCGACCGACATGTCGCCATTCGCGAAGCCGTCGATCTCTTCCTGCGCGGTCCCCCAGTACTTGCCGACGAGGGTCTTCTGGACCTTGAGCAGGTCGACCGCGGCCGCCAGCTGGTCCTTGTCGAGGGCGTACGGGTTGGTGATCTTGAGCTCGGGCTTGGTCTTCATCAGGTAGACGGCGGCGTCGGCGATGTAGATCGCGTAGTTGTAGGCCGTGACCTTGCCCTTGTACGGCGAGCTTGCGTCGAAGACGACGCTCCAGCTGTCCGGAGCCGCGGTGACGGCGGACGGGTCGTACATCAGGACGTTGGCGCCGCGCCCGTGGGGCACGCCGTAGCCGACGCCGTTGACCGTGTTGTACGTCTGGTTCTTGAGGCCGTTGAAGACGTCCTTGTAATTCGGGATCAGCTCGAAGTTGACGGGTGCAACATCGCCGGCGGCGATGAGTCGCAGGGTGGCATCACCCGACGCCGACACGCCGTCGTATTCTCCCGTCTTCATCAGCTGGACCATGTTGGCCGAGTCGAGGCCGACCTTGACCGTCACCTTGCAGCCCGTCGCGGTCTCGAATGGGGTGACCCAGTCGTAGCCCTCGACCTGCTCGCCGCCCGTTCCGCCAACGACATAGCCGGCCCAGGCGACCAGGTTGAGGGCCCCCTCGCCGTCGCCCAGCGACGCCGGCAGGCTGGGGGCCGCGCTCCCGCTCGAGCCCCCGCAGGCCGCCACGGCGATCGCCGCTGTCGCGACCATAGCCGTCACTCCTCGCATGCGCATGATCTCCTCCTCCTCATCCGATCACGACCCATCCGCGATGGGCAGCTGATGCTGTCGCTTCCAGACGAGGCGGACAGCCTTGCCTTGCTGGGCGAGCGCCTCGGTCGAGGTCGTCGCCAGGTTCTGTTGGGTGACCACGAGCTCCGCCCCCGCGTCGAGGGTCACGATATATCGGGTGTCGGGCCCGAGATAGACGACATCCCGAATAACCCCGGCGGCAGATGCCTCGTCGACGCCGACAGGCGCGTCCTGGGCAGCGAGATGGATCTTCTCTGGGCGGATGGTGAACGTGCCGCGCGCTCCGACGATCCTCTCGGCGACGTCGTCGCGGAGGAGGTTGGAGGTTCCGACGAAACCGGCCACGAAACGGGTCGCGGGATGCTCGTACACCTCTGCCGGCGCGCCAACCTGTTCGATCCGGCCCTTGTTGAAGACGGCCAGGCGGTCGCTCATCGTGAGCGCTTCCTGCTGGTCGTGGGTGACATAGATGAAGGTGATCCCGACCTGCTGCTGGATGGCCTTGAGCTCGATCTGCATTTCTTCGCGGAGCTTGAGATCGAGCGCGCCGAGCGGCTCATCGAGGAGCAGGACGCGCGGACGGTTCACCAGCGCCCGAGCGAGAGCCACGCGCTGCCGCTGGCCACCCGAGAGCTGACTCGGCTTGCGCCCCTCGTACCCTTCGAGCCGAACCATCCGCAGGACATCTCGCACCCGGGCAGCACGCTCCGGATTAGGGACCTTGCGAACGACCAGGCCGTAGCCGACGTTGTCGCCGACGGTCATGTGCGGGAAGAGGGCGTAATCCTGGAAGACCGTGTTTACGTCGCGGTCAAACGGCGGAACGTTCGTCACGTCGACGCCCTGTAGGAGGATCCGGCCCTCGGTCGGCAGCTCGAAGCCCGCGATCATCCGGAGGGTCGTGGTCTTGCCGGAGCCGGACGGCCCGAGCATGGAGAAGAATTCGCCATCGCGGACGTCGAGATCGATGCCGTCGACGGCCGTCACCGGGAAGGTCCCGTCGGTCGCCACGAACTTGGCGACCCGCCGCCCAACCTCGTGGTCGCCGAAGCGTTTGACCACGCCTTCGAGGCGGACGGCGATGCCCGCGGTCTGCCTGCTGGGGGCGGGAGTCCCAGGGAGATCGGTCGGGATCGCCAAGCAGGACCTCACGAACTGGGATGTGGCGCCGAGCCAGGCGGTCGTGCGGGTGGCCGCACTCTGCCCCGCCCACATGGGCGTGTCAAGCGGGATCGGCCGGGTTCCATGTGGCGCGCCGTACGCCGCCGAAGGCGCCCTAGACTTGCCGGCGTGCCCCGGCTCGCGTCCGTCTTGCCCATCCTGCTCGTCGCGGTTGGGTGCAATGTTGGCGACGTTTCCGCGACCCCGCCGATCGTCGCGGGCGTGTCCGGCGCGCCGCGCGAGGTCAACCTGATCACGCGGGACTACTCCTTCGTGCCGGGCACGCTGGATCTGGTGCCCGGCGAAGTCATCCTGCTGCACGTCATCAATGGCGGCCTTGAGATCCACGAAGCGGTGATCGGCGGTGCGTCGGTCCAGGATGCCTGGGAGGTCGCAGAGGCCGCGACGGTCGGGGCACCGCCCGGACCGACGCCCGTCGTGCAGGTACCCGCCGGCGTGGCCGGGCTGCGGATCGTCGTCCGCTCGGGCGAGCGCGTGGATCTGACCTGGACCGTACCGGCCGATGCGGCGTCCGCCGCCGATCCGTGGATCGTCGGCTGCCATATCCCCGGGCACTGGGGGAAGGGAATGCAGGTCCCCATCCGCTGGGCGTCCGGCAGCTCGTCCTGAGCGCGCCCGGTGGTACGCTCTCGTTCCGCGCGCTCGTGACGAGCGGTGGCGGTCGGCCTCGAGGAGAATCTGGATGACCTATGTGATCGCGGAGCCGTGCATCGATGTCCTCGACATCTCGTGCGTTTCCGTTTGCCCGGTCGACTGCATCCACTACGACGAGGGCACGGATCGCAAGCTGTTCATCGACCCGAACGAGTGCATCGACTG
>CAYLSK010000102.1:0-3669 GCA_964385975.1 uncultured Anaerolineaceae bacterium
ACCGTGCGAGTGTAGCGAGGATCGCACACCGCATAGTACTGGTCCAGTACGTTCTTCTACGTAGACCGCACCGCTCCGCACAGGACCGACCATCCCGAAGTCGAACCCGGTGCGAACCCAGCACCCAAGCCGGTAGGACCGAGTAGCACGAATGGTGTCGGGCCTCCCCAGTACGATGGTCATCCCACATCTGGAACGGCGGCTTGGAGGCTCGTCCCGACGTGACCCGGATACCCATTCGAACCCAGGTGCGCTCCGCCGTCGAGCGTGCCTGGACGCAGGCGATCTCCGCTGGCTCGTTGCCAGCCCTGCCGTTGGAGGCCGTACACGCAACGGTCGAGGTCGAGCGGCCCGCCGACGCCTCCTATGGGGACTTTGCGACGAACCTGGCCATGAGGCTGGCGAGGCCCTACCGGATGGCCCCGCTCGCGATCGCCGCGTCGCTGGCCGCCGAGCTGTCGCGCGAGTCGTCCGAGGATCCGACCTCGACGCCGGTGGCCTCCGTGGCAGTTGCCGCGCCCGGTTTTCTGAACGTCCGGCTAGCCGATCGGGCGCTCGAGGCGACGATCGCCGAGATCCTCGCCGAGCCGGATGATTGGGGGCGCGTCGCGCCGACGGGTCGCCGCTCGGTCAACGTCGAGTTCGTGTCCGCCAACCCGACCGGGCCCCTCCATATCGGGAATGCCCGGGGCGCCTTCGTCGGTGACCTGCTCTGCCGGATCCTGGAGGCCGGCGGGCAGCGTGTGACACGCGAGTACTACTTCAACGATTCGGGTGGGCAGATCCGGAACCTGGGCGCGACCGTTGCCGCCCTCCGGCGGGGCGAGCCCGTTCCCGAGGACGGCTACAAAGGCGATTACGTGGCCGACCTCGTCTCGGCACTCCCCGACGACATCTGGGCGGAGGCGACCGGGGCGGACGCCGACACCGACGGGATCGTGGGCCACTGGGCTGCCGGTCGAGTGCGTGAGGGCATCGAGCAAAGCCTGGCCGCGCTCGGTGTCCGCTTCGATGTCTGGACCAGCGAGGCCCGGCTGCACGACGAAGGCTGGGTGGGTCGAGCGGTCGAGCGATTGCGCGAGCGGGGCCACGTCTACGACCAGGACGGCGCGATCTGGTTCCGCTCGACCGCATTCGGCGATGACAAGGACCGAGTCGTCATTCGCTCCAACGGTGAGCCGACGTACTTCGCCGCCGACATTGGCTACGTCACCGAGAAGTTCAGCCGTGGATTCGATGACCTGATCTATATCTGGGGCGCCGACCACCACGGAACGGTCGCCCGGGTCCGCAATGCCGCCGAAGCCATGGGCTACGACCGGAACGGGGTCCGAATGCTCCTCTACTCCTGGGTCCGCTTCGTTCGCGACGGATCGGAGGTGTCGATGTCCAAGCGCGCCGGCGAGTTCATCACCCTCGACGAGCTACTGGCCGAGGTCGGCGTCGACGCCGCGCGCTGGTTCTTCGCCTCGCGTGGCCCGACCTCGGCGATCGATTTCGACATCGAGCTCGCGAAGAAGCAGTCCAACGAGAATCCCGTCTACTACGTCCAGTACGCCCACGCCCGAATCGCCTCGATCATGCGCAAGGCGGCGGAATCGGGTCTAGCTCCCGCCAGCGGCGTCGAGGGATTGCTGGCCGACGCCCCCGAGGCCGCCCTGGCGCGGGCCGTTGCGAGGTTCCCGGAAGTCGTGGAGGACGCCGTCGCGGCCGAGGAGACGCAGGGAATCACGGCCTACGCGACCGAGCTCGCCACGACGTTCCACGCCTTCTATCGCGACGCCCGCGTCGTGGACATCGGGGAGCCGGCGCGCTCCGCGGCGCGCCTCGCCCTGGCCAGCGCGGCGCGGGTCACGCTGGCCAACGCGCTGCGGATGCTCGGGATCTCGGCGCCCGAGTCGATGTAGTCCGGGCTGCGCCGCTGGTCGAGCGACGGCCGGCTCAGACGCCGAGGAACGTGATGCACGAGCGCATCATTGTGGAGCCATCCACGCTTGGCAGCCCTGGTTTTTCTGCAGAAGCCGGTGGGTGCCAAGCGCGAATATCTCGGTGTTGATCCCGCTTCGGATCATCCACCCCGAGTCGCTTTTCACGGCGACGGCCGGCTCAGACGCCGGTCGCGCCGAAGATCACGTCGAGCGCGAGCAGGGCATCGTGGTCCGAGGCGATCAGGATCGTCACGTTCCTCCCGGCCGGGGACGAGATCCGGGCCGGGTTCGCCAGGCTGTTGACGGCGACGGTGGCGGCGTCGGCGAACTCGGTGGCATCGGCGGTCGTGTCCCAGGTCGTGTCGATGACGACGCCCCAGGCGCCAGACGGACCCTTGGCGACCGCCAGTCGATCGCCGCCCCAGCCCGCGGCAGCTGCCGTCGCGGTCGCCGGCGCCACGCCAGCCTCACGCAGCCAGATACCGAGCTCGAGCTCACCGAAGGTGTCCTCGAGCGGCACGGACCAGCCACTCCCGAGCTCTGACGCGAGATCCGCTGGCAGGACCACTTTGATCGGCGCTTCCTTCGCCGTGTATTTCTCCGGATGGAGAATCTGTTCGGTCGACGCGGGCATCCGCCGGTAGAGATCGTTCACGCCCTCCCAGCCGCGCCGGAGCTGTGCCGCCTGGACGTACGAGAGGCCGGTTGTGTACGGGTAAATCAGGAGCTCCCGGAGGAACGGTGGCGTCCGTTGGAGGGCAGCCTGGGCGGCTGGATCGGCGCTGAGGGCAACGTACCCGAGCATGTCCTGCGGGCTGAAGTGGGCCGCAGCCCAGAGGGCCATGAGGAGCGTCGCGTCGCCCTCGTAGATCGCCTGCCGGGCGAGGATCCGGTCGGATTGGTCAAGGATCCCCTCCTGGTCCTTGAAGACCGGGAAGCTCTGGTCCTGGAGGGCATGGTCGTACTCGTGGGCAAAGGTGATTCGCTCGCTGACGCCGGGCGATCCAGTCTTCGAGACCACGTACAGCTTCCCCTGGTCGTTCCGGTAGAAGCCGACGACGCCGCCGCTCAGCAGGTCCAGGGTCAGATCTCGCAGGCTGGCATCGGGGGGGATCAGTCCGAGCGCCTTGAGGAGCCGCTCGTTGGCGGCGACGTACGCCGGCGGCGACAGCCGGTCGAACTCGGCGGTGATCATGGTGCGCAGCTCGGCCTGGTCGATCGATTGACGCTCGACCGGTCGACTCGGCTTCAGCCCGCGGATCTCGACGACCTGCTGCTCGATGGCGTCATAGATGGCAGCGACATCGACGCTGGCGGCCGGGGACGGCGACGTGATGGTCGTCGGTCGCGCCGTAGCCGGAACGTGCGACGGGGAGCTCGATGGGGGGCTCGACGGCGCGGCGGTCGGGGCGGTCGGAGCGCAACCCGCTGCGACAACCAGGACCGACGCGACCAACGACACGACGGCCGACCGTCGAGTCCAGCCTCGTGAGCGCAGGTTGGACATGGGCCGATTGTCGCACGTAGTCCCGAGCCGCCCGGGTGACCGGCTGGAATGTCGCTTTCTTAACCGGATGCCGACTCGACCCTGAATGCTTGCGCCCTAGCGTATGGCTCGGACGAACCGTTAACGGTTCCTTCCTCCCTCCCTCCGACCGGAGGCGCCGATTGGGCAGGCGCCTCCGGTCTCCCTTTGTCCGGAGGCCAGTCGATCGCCGCGCGGGCGGCCGGCGACTCCACC
>CAYLSK010000102.1:3679-10080 GCA_964385975.1 uncultured Anaerolineaceae bacterium
AGGCGCCTCCGGTCTTCCTTTGTGTGGGGGTTCGAGGCCCGCGGTCCGCGGTAAAGCGGCCGTGCAGTCCGCTGTGTCAGAATCGAATCGATGGAACTCACCTGGTACGGGCGCACCTGCATCCGAATTCGCGGCAAGGACGCCGTCGTCGTGGCCGATCCGTACCAGTCCGTCGTCGGGCCGACCGGACGTGGGATCAGTGGCGACGTCGTCACCTTCAGTCATCCGGATGACAGCCCGCTGCCTCGCGCCAAGGGCAAGCATTCCCGCGACGGTCGGACCCTCCTGCCATCGAGCCTGGAGAACGCCTTCGTGCTGGACGGTCCGGGCGAGTATGAGGTCAAGGAGGTGCTGGTGACCGGGGTCCGGACCTACCGCGACGGTGCGCGCGGAGCCGAGTCAGGCAAACAGGTCGCCTTCGTCATCGAGGTTGACGGCCTGCACACGATCCACCTCGGAGAGATCGGGCATCTCTTGTCCGAGGAGAAGCTGGCCGACATCGGGTCGGTCGACATCGCGTGCGTCCCACTGGGCGGTTCGCTGTCGCCGAGTCAGGCGGCCGCGGTCGTCGCCCAGCTCGACCCGCGAATCGTGGTTCCGATGCCGCTCTGCGACGACGAGGCCGCCTGCGAGGAGGCGCTCAAGCGCTTCTTCCACGAGATGGGCGCCGAGCCGGTGACCCAACCAAAGGTGTCGGTCACGGCGACGAGCCTTCCCGTCGAGACGACGACGGTCCTCCTCGAGTCGCGCGGCAAGCAGGCCTGAGCGGCGGCCGTGAGCTCACATTGAGCGTCATCCGGGCTTGCCATGCGCGCTCGCCGTCGCCTCGCCTCGCCGTCGCCTCGCCGTCGCCCGTGATCCGCAGCGAGATCAAACTCGCACGAAACGAGCGTGGCGACGGCCCATTCTCGCTCGGAACGCCCGACCGCCGAGCGTGTCAAGCTCCGAAATGATGCGGAGCCGGATCACATCGTCTCGCCGGAGCGAGAGGTGGCACGTCGCGATGGCGGCCGACTGATCGTCCACCGCATGAAGTCGGCGTAATCCGCGTACGGAGCGGGCGCCCGGCGACTGTCATCACGCGTTGGACGCAGCCAGGCCCGACGCTTCGAACGCGGGTCGACCATGGCCAGGGCGCGCACGCCCCGCGGCGGTGCCGGCTCGACGCCGTCGACAACTCCTCGAAGATTGCCCGCTCGAACCGGGAAGAGCCGCCGGAGACTTTCGCGGTTGAAGCCGATGGCGTCGTCGTTCTCTCGGGTCATCAGCAGCAGGAGGCAGCCGGTCACAGCCAGGGGTCGCCAGCCGAGCCGCCGAGCCGCCGCCCACTCCTCGCGCTGGTACCAACCGAGTGCCCGATCGATCTGCCCGAGGTCGTGGATTTCCGTCTTCACTTCGATGACGAGGAGCAGGCCCGTTGCCGGGTGGAGGGCCAGGAGGTCGATCCAGCCGCGCGAGCGGTCACCGCCCACCTCGACCTCGGTCGTGACCTGCCATCCAGCGCGCTCGAGGCGACGGGCGATGTATCCCGACATGCGCGCATGTGCCGGGTCGAGTTGGCGACTGCGATCGCCCAGAAACGGAGCGTCAACCTCGAGCCGGAGGCGCGCGCCCATCGTCTCGAGGAGAAGTGCAATGGTCGCGAGCGGCAGGCTCTCGAGCTTCGCGCGTTCGATGCGCGAGATCATCGACTGCGGGACGCCGGACCGGCGGCTCAGCTCACGTTGTGACCAGGTGATCGTCGTTCTGATCTCGACGACGGCCGAGGCGATCAAGCTGGCCTGCGTCTGAGTCGAATTGCTGCGGGGTGCTGACATCGGCCAATCCATAGCACAGGGCGCTCATCCGGCACTTCATTGGCGACTGATCCGCGGAGGCCTCAACCGGAGCACATTCATGCGTCGCCAACCCCGAGGTTGGCCGGAGATCCACGGCCGCTGAGCGTGGCTGTGGATCGAATGATGCTGCGATGCATCACCGGCGGTCGTGGTCGGTCGCCGGCGGTCGGTGTCGGTCCTGTCGGTCGGTGTCGGTCCTGTCGGTCGGTGTCGGTCGCGGCCGTGTATCGGGGCAGGCCCCTGTTCCCCCGGACTTACCCGCGGTCGAGGACGACCCTGCCTCGCTTGACCACGGTCCGAGCGAGATCGGCGGCCGGCCAGTACGGGATCTGCGTCGAGGTCGGCACCCGCCAGACCACCAGGTCGGCGCTCTTGCCGGGCTCGAGTGAGCCGATCTCGTCCTCCAGTCCGAGGGCACGGGCGGCGTTGATCGTGACCGCGCTCAAGGCCTCGTCTGCCGTCAGGCCGAGCTCAACGCAGGCGATCGTCATGGCCAGCGGCAGGCTGGCCGTGGGGGAGGTACCCGGATTGAAGTCCGTGCCGATGGCGACCGGGATCCCGCGCTCGATGAAGGCTCGTGCCGGTGCGCCATGGTCCTTCATGAGGAACCAGGTTGTTGCCGGCAGGACGGTGGCCACCACGGCCCGGCCGTCTGCAGCGGCCTGCGCGAGCGCCGCAATCCCGGCCTCGGACGGCGCCGCCAGGTGGTCGGCCGATGAGGCCCCGAGCTCCGCGGCAAGCTCGGCGCCACCGGAGGGGGCGAGCTCGTCGGCATGCAGGCGAGAGGCCATCCCGAAGCTCGCGGCCGCCTTCAGAATCCGCCGCGACTGATCCGCGTCAAACACGCCGGTCTCGCAAAAGACGTCGCAGAACCGCGCCCGCCCGTGCGCGGCAATGCCCGGCAGCTGCTCCTCGATGATCGAGCGGACATAGGCCTCGGTGCCGTCCGGCCGTGCCCGGAACTCCGGCGGCACGGCATGGGCGCCAAGGTAGGTTGGAATGACTTCCACGGGCCCTTCGACTCCGAGCCGGTGAGCGACCTCGATCAGCCGGATCTCGGTCTCGAGATCCAGGCCGTAGCCGGACTTGGCCTCGACCGTCGTCACGCCGTGCCCGAGCATCTCGTCCAGCCAGCGCCGTCCGTGGGCAAGCAGCTGGTCCATCGACGCGGCGCGAGTTGCGGCAACGGTCGAGAGGATCCCGCCGCCGGCCGCCAGGATCTCCAGGTACCCGGCACCTCGCTGGCGGAGGAGCATCTCGTCCTCCCGCGAGCCCCCGAAGAGGAGATGGGTGTGCGGATCGATCAAGCCTGGGGTGACCGTCCCGCCACCGGCATTCAGCCGGGCAAAGCGTCCCAGCGGCAAGCCGTCGGCATCGATCGCGCGCTCGACCGCCGCGCGAGGCCCGACGGCCGCGATCCGACCCTCCCAGCAGGCGACGACCGGCGCGTTCGGGCCGTCCGGCCCGCCGCCGTCGCTCGCGGAGAGCCGGGCCACGTCACCCTGGCGCTCGCCGAACCGGATCCCGCCGGCCATCGTGACGACCTCGGCCGCGCCGACGATCAAGAGGCCTGGCGTTGGTTCGTCGCTGCGGCCACCTTCGATGACCCGGAACGGACCGCCGCTCAACGGCCGGGCCCGGCGGGCTGGGATGCCCGAGCGGCTTCGAGCCGGAGCTCGAGCGCCTGCATCGGCGAGAAGTCTCGCAGCCGCAGGTAGGCGGCGGCGCTCGCCAGACGACGCTCGATGGACTCCTCGGATGGGGCGCCGGCCCGATCGGCGACGGCCAGGAAGGCGGCAAGGGGCGCCAGGCCGATCAACTCCGACTCGGCTAGCTCAACGCCGTCTTCGGCGGCAACGTCGCGGACGGTCTCCCAGACCAGCCAGAGCGGGGTCACGGCGAAATCGAGCAGGTTCATCGAGACCTGGGCGCGACCCAGCTCCTGGATCCAGAAGCCGTTCGCCTGGAGCCTGGGAAGCCCGCCGCCGGATTCCCGAACCCGCCGGGCGATCCGCTTGGCCAGCTCGACGTCCGCCGAGGCGAGGTTGATGTTGTAGGCGATGAGGAATGGCCGTGCGCCGACGGCGACCGCCCCGGCCGAGGGGTGAAGGCGCGCCGGACCGAAGTCGGGCTCGCGGCCGTGGTGGGTGACTTCCAGCCTGAGGCCCTCGTACTGGCCCCGCCGAACGTCGGCGAGCTTGACCCGATCCGACACTGACGCGGCATTGGCGTAGAGGTAGACGGGAAGGTCGAAGCGCAGCGCAAGCCGCTGCCCGAAGGCTCGGGCGAGCTCGATGCAATCGTCGATGGTCGTGGCGGCCAGCGGGACGAACGGGATCACGTCGACCGCGCCGATCCGTGGGTGCTCGCCGACGTGGGTGTTCATGTCGATCTCGTGGATGGCCGTGGCGACGAGGCCCTCGAGGGCGTCAGACACCGGACCGTGTTCGCCGGCGAGGGTGAAGACCGAACGGTTGTGGCTCGCGTCGCTGGTCCGGTCGAGCAGGTAGACGCCCGGGACCGCTTCGATGGCGCCGGCGAGCCGGTCGACCACGTCGACTCGGCGGCCTTCGGAGACGTTGGGGACGGACTCGATCAGCACCCAGCGATGCTAGCCCGAGCGACGACCCGCCGTGGCCCAACCGAGCGACCTGTCGTCAACTCCCAGGTTCGTCGAGCATCGGGACTCGAACGCCCCGTTCGCGCGCGACCTCGATTGCGCGCTGGTACCCGGCATCCGCGTGGCGCAGGACTCCCATCGCGGGGTCCGTCGTCAGGACCCGCTCCAGCTTCTGGGCGGCCAGGGGCGTCCCGTCGGCCACGACCACCATCCCGGCGTGCTGCGAATAGCCGATCCCGACCCCGCCGCCGTGATGGATCGAGACCCACGTCGCCCCGGCCGCCGTGTTGACCAGCGCGTTGAGCAGCGGCCAGTCGGCGACGGCGTCCGATCCGTCGGCCATCGCCTCCGTCTCGCGATTCGGAGAGGCGACCGATCCGGCATCGAGGTGATCGCGCCCGATGACGATGGGTGCACCGACCGCGCCCGTCCGGACCAGCTCGTTGAAGGCCAGACCGGCCCTGGCGCGCTCGCCATATCCGAGCCAGCAGATCCGGGCGGGCAGCCCCTGGAACGGGACTCGTGCCTCGGCCATCTCGATCCAGCGGCGGAGTCCGGCATCGTCGGGGAAGAGCTCCAGGACCGCGCGGTCGGTCCGCAGGATGTCGGCCGGATCGCCCGAAAGTGCGGCCCAGCGGAACGGTCCGCGGCCCTCGCAGAACTGCGGCCGAATAAACGCGGGCACGAATCCCGGGTAGGCGAACGCGTCCTCGACGCCGGCCTCCTGGGCCTGGGCCCGCAGGTTGTTGCCGTAGTCGAAGACGACGGAGCCGGCGACCTGGAACGCGAGCATCGCTCGGACATGGTCGGCCATCGAGCGGCGCGAGCGGCGCTGGTATTCGTCGGGCAGGGCCGCGCGCAGCTCGAGCGCGTCGGCCAGGGTCATCTCCGCCGGGACGTAGCCGCCAAGGGCGTCATGGGCGGAGGTCTGGTCGGTGACCAGGTCGAACCGTTCGCCGGCGGCGGCCCAGGCGGGTTCGATCTCGGCGGCGTTGCCGACGAGCGCGATCGAGACGGCTTCGGCGCGACGAGCCGCCTCGCGTGCCCACGCGAGCGCCTCGGACGCGTCCGCGGTCAGCCGATCGACATAACCGATCTCGAGGCGGCGGCGCGCGCGCGCCGCGTCGACCTCGATCGCCAGACAGACGCCGTCGTTCATCGTCACCGCCAGCGGTTGCGCACCGCCCATCCCACCGAGGCCGGCGGTCAGGGTCACGGTTCCTCGCAACGTGCCGCCAAAGTGCTGGCGCGCGGCCTCAGCGAAGGTCTCGTAGGTGCCCTGCAGGATCCCCTGCGTCCCGATGTAGATCCACGAGCCCGCGGTCATCTGGCCGTACATCATCAGGCCGGCCCGCTCGAGCTCGCGGAAGTGCTCCCAGGTAGCCCACTTCCCGACCAGGTTGGAGTTGGCGATCAGCACCCGGGGCGCCCAGGGGTGCGTCCGCACGACCCCGACCGGCTTGCCCGACTGGACCAGGAGCGTCTCGTCCGCCTCGAGCCGGCGGAGCTCGCGAACGATGACGTCGAAGGCGGCCCAGCTGCGGACCGCTCGGCCGGTCCCGCCATAGACCACCAGGTTGTCGGGATCCTCGGCGACCTCAGGATCGAGGTTGTTCATGAGCATCCGCAGGACCGCTTCCTGCTCCCAGCCACGGCAGGTCAGCTGCGTACCTCGAGGCGCGCGGACCGGGCGCGCACCGGTGAGTGTCATCGGCACAAGGCTACTCCGCGAGCCCGGCGACGACGAGCTCGCCGAAGCCCCGCGGGCCGGCCGCGGTGATCGAGACGATGAGTGCGGGATCGGTCAGATGGACGTGATAGGCGTGCGCGTCGCCGGCGCACGTGGCGACGTAGGCGGTCCGGCCGCCGATCTCGACCTCGGAGGGCTGACCCTGGAGGCCGCCTGCGACCTCGCACGCGGCGGCATCGTAATTCGCCCGCCA
>CAYLSK010000103.1:0-10020 GCA_964385975.1 uncultured Anaerolineaceae bacterium
CGCGGATGTGGTAGCCGGAGATCGAGACCGTGTTCCAGCGCGGCAGCTCGAGCGTTCCAAACTCGATCGTGTCCGTCACCAGGCGCATCGAAGGGGCCGGCGGGAAGAGGTATTCCTTCTGGGCCACGAACTCCTTGAGGATGTCGTTCTGGGTGGTCCCCTCGAGCTTGGCGCGCGGCACCCCAGCTTTCTCCGCGGCGACGATGTACATCGCCCAGATCGGGGCGGCCGGCGAGTTGATCGTCATCGACGTTGAGATTCGCTCCAGGGGCAGGCCGGAGAGCAGCACCTCCATGTCGGCGAGGCTCGAGACGGCCACGCCACAGGTCCCGAACTCGCCCTCGGCCTCGGCATCGTCCGTGTCGTAGCCATACAGCGTCGGCATGTCGTAGGCGATCGAGAGCCCGGTCTGGCCCGCGGCGAGCAGTTGCCGGAACCTGGCGTTGGTGTCCTCGGCGGCCCCAAAGCCGGCGAACATGCGCATCGTCCAGAGGCGGCCTCGGTAGCCGGTCGGATGGATGCCGCGGGTGAACGGCGGCTCACCGGGAAAGCCGATGTCTCTCAGCGGATCTGTCGACGGCGAGGACCACGGGCCATAGAGGCGCTCGATCGTCGCGTCCCCGATGGTCGAAAAGCGCTCTCGGCGCTCCGGCGCCCGATCCAGCGCAGGTTCGAGTCGCTCGGCCTGCCAGGCACGTCGACGAGCGGCCCACTCGGCCGATCGATCGGTCATGGCGGCGACTCTAGCACGGAGATCCGGACGCTCTTGGTGCCGCCGTCACTGCTCGCCGAAGGCATCGAGCGCATCGGCGATCCGGGCATCCGGGAGATCGTTGGTGATCACGACGTTGACGAGATCTGGTTCCGCGGCCGGCCAGACCTCGACGGTCTGCAGCCGCTCGCCCGTCTGCGTGTCGAGTCGATGACCCGGCCGCCCAGCCAGGGTCGGATTGGACTCGGCGAGCACCTGAGTCCGGCTGGCGGCGCGGGCTCCCGCCAGGTAAAAGTCGGCCATCTTGTCGGCCGTCAGGCCAGGTGCGCGGAAGACCGCAAGGGCCACTGCGCGCTCTGCCCCGAACGACCAGGTCCCGCCGGCGAAGCGGATCTCGGTGAACCCCAGGCTCGCCAGGGAACCCAGCGCGGCCGCCGAGCAGTGGCGCCCGGAGTCGAGCCGCTCCGGTTTCGCCCCCAGGAAGCTGGTTGGGACGCGCGCCTCGAGCTCCGGGTAGGCGCCCGGTGCGGACCCGTCCGTGGTGCAGGGGCCGCTCGGATCGAACGACGATGCGGCGGCGCCGGAGCAGGCCGCGACGCCCAGCGCGATCGCGAGCAAAACGACGCAGGCGCGAGCGAAACGGGACACCGATTCAGGGTAGCCGCAGCGCCTCGCCAATGCTTCGGAGCTGCCCGGTGCGCGGTGGCACCTGGTACGGGCGTCCGGGTTCGGTGCGCGCGTGCGCCCGACCATCGAGCCTGTCCGAACCCGGACGAGCGTGCCATTGCCATGGATGGTATGGGGCGCGTACCGTTCCTCTCACGCCGACCCGCGATCAAGCCGGGGGACACCTGGGGTGTCGGTCACGGAACCGGAGACGGACGATCGATATCGAGGCTGACTCGAGTCGATGGATCTCGGATCTGGGTCACGAGCCGAGTAACTGGACATCGGCCAACAGGCCTGGTGGACCGTCGGGGCGGCAGCGCTTATCACGAATTCATCGGCGTCTTGATCGCCCTCCGGTATCGGGGGGCGATTGCGCGTTTCCGGGGGCGATCCCGCGTTTCCGGGGGCGATCCCGCGTTTTCCACGGCGGCGCCTCAGGCCGATCGGCCGCGGCGCTCTGCGGTCGCGTGGACGCGCCGCCCAACGCCTCGTCGATCCAGGTCCGCCTGGATCACCCGAGCGGCCGAGACCAGATCCGGGTCGTGGCTGACCGTGCCCGCCACCCAGTCGATGTAGGAGGGCTCGAAGGCGGCGATCTGTCCCAGCGTGTGGCCGTGGAACTTGCCGAATTCGATGACCATTGCCTCCGCCTCGTCGAGGGCGGGTGCCGGAGGCCGGCGGAAATGGCGGAGCCTGTCGCGGACGAGCGGTCCTGTCGGCGTGGAGGCACGCGGCGGCTCACCGCGGACCGGATCGTTGCGCAACGGTGGCTGGCCGGGAAGTGTCGTGCGTCGCGCGGCGTTTCCGAGGGCCTGATTGCGCGCCCGGTATGTGCCACTCATGTCCACTCGGCCGGTGACCGGGCGCGTGGGACGTGGAGTTGGAGGGCCGCCACGGCGCGATGGTCGGCCGGGTTCGAATGGCGTCTCGTCCGCGGCCGCGCCCCCGCGCGCACCCCCGGTTCGCGACGAGGCTCGCGTGAGGGCCGCATAGGCGTCGTTGATCTCGGCCATCCGCCTGGTGGCGGCTCGAGACGCGGCTGGGTCGTCGCCGGTCAGGTCCGGGTGGTTGGTCCGCGCAAGCCGCCGCCAAGCGGCCTTTATCAGCGCCGGCGACGCGCCTGCCTCGACGCCGAGCACGTCCCGCGGGTCTCGTTTGACCATCGGTTGGAGTGTAGGCCACTCGGGACGGGGAGCCTCAAGCCGACGATCGGTCGGCCATCAGAGGTCGGCCACCAGCCTTCGGCACTTGACAGCGTCGCGTCGGTGCCGTCCTCTACGGAGATGGGGATCGTCCGCCGAATTGGGGTCGCAACGGCCGTCGCCGCGGCGCAGATCGGGCTCGCATACCGCTTCGCCCTTGCCTATCGCGTGCGAGCTGGATACCCGCGCAGGACTCCGCCGAGGATCACGCCAGCCGACCTGGGGCTGCCGTTCGAGGCGACCGCTGTGGCATCGGATGGGCTCGAGCTGCCGGCCTGGTTCATCCCGGCTCGAGATGGTGCGCCGGGTCCGGGCGTCGTTCTGGTCCACGGCTGGGAATCTGCACGGGATCGAACGCTGCCAATGGCCGTCTTCCTGCACGCGGCGGGATTCCACTGTCTGACCTTCGACGTGCGGGGGCACGGCGCCAATCCACCGGAACCGTTGCCGCTGAGCGCCGGCGAGTTCGGGCTCGACGCCAAGGCCGCTTTCGAAACGCTGATGGAGCGGCCCGACGTGACCGTGGGGGCGATCTCCGGCCACTCGATGGGCGCGATCGGAGCGATCCTGGCGGGCGAGGCCGACCCGCGTGTCGCGGCAATCGTCGCCACATCCAGCCCGGCCGACCCGTACCGGCTCACCCGCCAGACGTTCCGCCTTGCCCATCTGCCGATCCCCGATCCGATCGCCTACCCGCTCGCCTGGCTCACGACGCGGGTCTACCTTCGACCGCGAGGTCACGACGCTCGATCGATCAGCGCCTCAGCGGCGATCGCGCGCTACCGGGGACCGATCCTGCTCGCCCACGGCGACCACGACACGGTCGTGCCGTCGAGTCATCTCGCTCTCCTCGAGCGGGCGGTACGCGCCTCGCGCGAAGAGGATCTCGAGGCCGCGCCCGTCGAAACCCTGCGCATCGCTGGCGGGCAGCATTCGTGGCTCTATGAAAACCCCATCTATCGCCGGGCCGTCGCGCGATTCCTGACGGAGGCGTGCGGCGGGCCGCTGGCCCCTGATACCGCCGCCGAGATCGCGGCGGCCACGATCGCCGAGCGTATCCCGGATGGCGAGATGCGGTTCCAAGCGATCGCGGAGACGCCCGGCGGCCTGCGGACGCTCGCTCAGGTGGCGCTCCCTGGGGCCACCCGCCTGCGCCCGATGACCGACGCGGTTGGACTCGCGGGTCCGTTAGGCGCCGGTTCCGGTCAGTTGGGCGCGGATGCCTCGTCGTCCGGCGCAGTCGCGGACGCCGCTCGTCTCGCCGGCGAACCGTGAGCTCCCCCGACGGCGACGCCGTCTGGCGCGCGATCGCCACCAAACGAGCGATCCGGGAGTTCACGTCGGAGCCACTGGCGCCCGAACATCTGGAACGGATCCTGCGCGCCGGCCGGCGCTCCGGCAGCAGCAAGAACCGGCAGCGCTGGACGTTCATCGTCTGTCGAGATCGCGCCCACCTTCGAGAGCTCGCGGACCTTGGCCCGTGGGCCGGGCATCTGGCCGGAGCGGCCATCGCGATCGCGCTGGTGACGCCGGATCCCGGCGCGCCTGGCGCGTCCCTCTCGATCATGTTCGATCTCGGGCAGGCGGCCGCGAACATGATGCTCGCTGCCTGGGAGCTCGGAATCGGGAGCGTTCCGGCGACGGTCTACGAACAGGAGCTTGCACGCCGATCCCTGGGCTACCCGGCGGACCAGCATTGCGAATACCTGCTCTCGTTCGGCTACCCGGCCGACCCCGGCGCGCTTACCCGTCCGCCGATCCCGGGCGGCCGTCGCGACCTCGACGAGATTGTCCGAGAGGAGCGTTGGTAGCGGCTCCGTGCGAACTGGGGCGGGCGACGGCCGGCCGGCGAATGGCCAGATGCACGCCGGGGGAACCTTAGGTCAGCTAGCGGATCCCCGACGGGCGAGGGCGTGGCCGATTTCTGCCTCGAATGAGCGTGAAACGGGCTGAAGCAGCCTCCGCACCCGGCCGCGGTGCCATCGAAACTGGGCCTAACGCTCTCCCCACGAGCGTTTGGCCAACTGCCCACCCTGGTGACAGTCCGCCGCGCCGATTTCAGGCCGCGAACGGATCAGCCGGCGTCGTCCAGTTCGAGGCCGCCCGACCAGTCGATATCGAGAGCGATCGAGCTGTCGGCGAGTGTTGCACCCGCCTCGGGCGCCGGGGCACCGAGCTCAAGGTAGGCGGTCATGGCGGCCTCCAGCCCGACGTCGTGGCGTGCCGCCTCGGACAGCAGCCATTTCTCTTCGAGCACGTCGCAATACGCCTGGAGCGGATCGCGCAGCGGCCCGATCGCCGGCACCAGGGCGGCCAGCGACGGTTCGAGGATGTCCTCGAGCCAGCGCGACGCAGCCTCGGCGGTCGGAATCGGACCTCGTCGTTGGTGCTCCAGCCAGCCCTGGTACTCGCGCAGATCGTTGAGGAGCAGGCGGGCCTGGCCTTCGAGCGCGACCAGCCCGGTCAGCTTCTGGAGCTCGTGGCCGTGGAAGCGCCGGTTGGCGACTGCCACCCGGAGTCGTACGACCTCGGACGTTGGCGAGGTGGGCTCGAGGACGAGCTCGTCGATCGCAAAACCGAGGTCGTTGAGCCGCCGAATCCGCGCTCGGATGGCGTGTCGATCGCCCGGCGACAGCTCGGGCTCCAGGTGCAGCTCCCCCCACACGGCCGTGTACCGGGTCCGAACCGTCTCGGCCGCGGCGACGGCGTCGTCAAACCCTTCTTCGCGGCCTTGCATGGCCGCCAGGTCGGCCAGCCCGAAGGCGACGTTCTCGACGAGGATGTCGAGATCGTACGCTCGCTGCCCATCTGAGAGTGACGGGTGGATCTCGCTCGTTTCCGCATCGACGAGGTAGGCCTGGATCTTGTCGCCATCCCGTCGGAACAACGTATTGGCCAGCGAGCAGTCGCCCCAGTAAACGCCGGCACGGTGGAGGTCCACCAATAGCCAAGCCATCGCGTCAAGCAGCCGGTCCCGGTACGGGCCCGGGCCGAGTGGAAAGCGCATCAACAGGCGCCGGTACTGGATGGAATATTCCAGGTATTCGGTGATCAGGATCGCGCTGTCGCGCTCGGGCGCCGCCGCCAGTCCAACTGCCAGGACCGCAGGGAGCGCAGCGTCCTCGAGGAGACGCAGGACATCGAACTCAGCAGTCGCGACGCCCAGCGGCTCCTCCTTGAGGGCGAAGGTCAGGCCGTCCACCACGAGGAACCGGACGAGATGGCGCGATGGCCCAACCGGCAGATCACGGAAGTTGAGCGAGGACGCCGGCCAGCTCGCCAGGGGCGATTCCCAGGGCAGCTCGAGGAGCTTCGAGCCACGTTCGCGCAGCCGCAGCCGCGGAAAGCCGGCCGAGGCGGCTGAGTCCGTCAGAGCTTTTTACGCAGGTAAGCCGTCACCGTTGAGTCGTAGCCCAGCGACTCGTACAGGTGACGTGCCTCGGGACGGTGGTGGGCCGCGGTCAGCTCCACGAAGGCAGCGCCGACCTCGGCGCCGATCCGTTCGGCCTCGGCCATCAGGCCTCGACCCACGCCACGTTCACGCGCGCCGGCATCCACCACCAGGGCAAGGATGCGCAGGATCGCGTCGTCGTGCTCGAAGCGCGGCATGGCGTGGACCGCAATGAAACCCAGGATCGCGCCGTCGTGTTCGGCGATCACGACGCGCGAGTCGGGCGAGTCGAAATGGGTCAGTCGGTTCCGGATGTCACTCGGCCCGGCCGGATATCCCTCGTCCGTGAAGAGTGCCGCGATCGCCGGCGCATCCGCGGCACTGGCCGGTCGAAAGGTGATCGCCGATAGGTCGGTCATGGATGGATGGTACCCGCCGACAGGCCCACCAGGAGCCGGTGCGGTCCGTACAGCACGCCATCGACGATGAGACGCTCGGGCCCAAAGGGTCCGTCTCGTTCGGCCGACACCGCGATTCCGGCCGCTCGCAGCGCGTCGGCGGCAGTCCCCGGCAGTTCGGCCTGCAACCAGGCGACCGTCGGACCCTCGCCGAGGCGAGCGAGCGAGGCGGCCAACCGCCCTTCGGTGTCCGGCTCGAGGAGGACGACCGACCCACCGTCGAGCAAGGCGCCCCTTGCGACGCGGCAGACACATCCCAGGGCCATGCTTCGCGACGCCGGCTCGAAGCGCTCGACGCGGAAGCCCAACGCCTCCGCCAGGTCCGGGGCGGCTCGGTCGAGATCCACGGTCGCCCAGCCGATGCCGATCGGCCGAGCGCCCGAGGCCCGCGCCGCCTGGGTACCGCCCGCGGCCAGCAGCGCGGCTTCGACCCGTTCGCGCGGCGTTGCCACCACCGACACCATCAGACCAGGAGGAGATCCGGGCACGGCTCTCCGACGCGTTCGAAGCCAAGGCCCCGGTAGAGCCGAATCGCCTCGCGGTTGTCGGAGAACACTCCGAGGTGCGTCCAGTCACTCCCGGCCGCCACGGCGTCGCCGGCTGCGGCAGCCGTCACGAGGCGACCAAACCCACCACCGCGGGCCGCGGTGCAGGTCCCGATCGACGACAGGTAGCTGATCCTGTCGAACGTCGCCCGACGCGCGACTGCCACCGGTCGGCCCTCCCGGCGGGCCAGGTAGTGGGTGAAGGTGACGCGCCCGAGCGAGGCGATCGTCTCCGTCGTCACTCCAGGTCGGCGATCGCTGCCGACGTCGAAGGCATCGACCAGGACCTCTACGATCGATCGCGCGGCTCGCTCGGCCGCGGCACCGTGGATCCCGGCGAGGCGTTCGATCTCGATCCCTGGCGCCAACGGCTCGGCCGCCAGCCGCCGAGTCGGCTCGGGATCGACCAGGATCATCACGCAACCTCCCCCCGTGTCGCGGAATCCGTTGGCACTCAGCCGCCGGACGAGGTCCGCCGGCGAATCATGTAGCGGCGACGGCCAGATGTGGGGCTGGCGTCCGAGCGTGGCGAACAGCACGAGCATCTCGGTCAGCCGCCGGTCGAAGGCCCCTGGGTCAGCGGGCCAGCGAACCGCAGCAAGGCGGTTCCAGAATGGTTCGGGGTCGACCGCATCGTGCAGCAGGATCGCATCGCCGAGGTCGCGGACGTCTCGTCCGGGCGTCGAGTGAACCTGAGCTTCGTGCAGGGTGAGGCGGCGCATCGTGGCCGCATTGACGCTCGTCATGGCTCCGCACACCATAGCCGGCAAAAAACCACGACGCCCGGCGGAACGTAATCTGCCCTGACACGGTCAACGCCCAGAAGGAGGATATCCATGCACCATCGAGCCACGGTCGGCCTGGCCACCTGCGCCGTCCTGCTCCTCGCCGCCTGCTCGTCGAGCGCAGCCACGACCGCGCCGTCGGCTGTGGCGTCAGCCGCTCCCCCGGTCGAGGTCTCGGCGGCCGCCAGTGCGCCAGCGGCCGGCGGCGCCGCCTGCAGCCAGAGCGCCGATGCTGGGCAGGTTGCGGTCGCGGTCAAGGGCTTCGCATTCGGGCCCGCCGACATTGGGGCGAAGGTCGGCCAGATCGTCACCTTCAACAACGGCGATTCCGCTCCGCACACGGCCACCCTCGACGACGGCTCGTGCTCGACCGGGACGATCAGCTCCGGCTCTGCCGATGGCCTGCTCTTCAGCGTCGCGGGCAGCTACCCGTTCCACTGCAAGATCCACCCGACGATGAAGGGCACGATCACGGTCAGCTAGTCCGACCGACGGGTCCGGCGATGGTCAGGCGCGCTCCGCCACGAACAGCGACGCGCCGGACGGCAGGTCTATCGACGTCGGCGCCGGCACGCCGGCCTCGGCGAACCAGCTGAGGAATCGTTCCCGAGTGGCGAGCGCCGTGCCCTGGTAGAGCTCGTCGAGCTGGACCCCGGCCACCAGCTCGCCATGGCGCGTCCGGAACTCGTCAAGGCTCGACGGGAGCGCCCAATCGAGGGCGACCAGCCGTCCGCCCGGACGCACCGCCGCCCACGCTGCCCGCACGGCGCCAGGCGGATCGCCGAGTTGATGCAGCGCGTATTGAAAATAGGCCAGGTCGTACTCGCCGGGCGCGCCGGGTTGATTGACGTCGCCGTGGCGGATGTCGATCCGGCCGGCCAGCCCCGCCGCCTCGACGTTGGCGCGCGCCCGCGCCAACGAATCCGGCTCGAACTCCAGGCCCACGAGCTCGAGCGTCGGGAAGCGCCGGGCCATCGCGATGAGCCAGCGCCCGCCACCGCAGTGGATGTCGACGACGCGGCCGCCGCGGGACAGGTCAGCCACGAGCTGTGGCAGCTCCGCCAGCGCCTCCTGGAAGAAGACCGCGACATCCTGGACGGTCAGCCGCTCGATCGAGACCCGGTAACGATCGGGGCGCTCCCGTGTCGGCCGACCGGTCCGGAAGAATTCGAGCATGCCAGCCCAGTCGAGCGAGGCGATGACCGCGTGGACGAACTGTCCGCCGAGGAACTCCGGGCGCGCTTCGTCGAGGAGGACCACGGCCGTCTCCTCGTCGAGGACCAGACGATCGCCCTGGAGCTCGGCCAGGCCGTGCGCATCGGCCGCGGAGACCCATGCCCGGACGGGCTCGGCCTGGCAGTCGCAGGCCGTCGCGAGCTCGGCGGCGTTCAGCCCCTCCCGGCCCGCGGCTCGAAGATGGGCAAACAGGCCGAGCTCCACGCCGAGGTAGACCAGCCAGGTCCGGTGGAAGCCGGTCAGGCTGTCGACCAGATCGTCGAAACGGTCGTCGAGCTGCATCCTGGCCGGATTGTCGCATGGCGATCGGACCCGGCGCCTCCGCCGTCGCACGGCCGACGCTACCGTTAGGCATCCGCCGGAACGGTCTGCGAAGATCCGTGGTTCTGGATGACGATGGACACCGACAGCACGCTCATCGCAGCCCTGGCTCGGGATCTCGACGGGTCCTTCGAGGCGCTCGTCCTGGCCCATCAGGATCGGCTCTACTCGATTGCCCTGCGGATCCTGGGCGACCCACGGGATGCCGAGGAGGCAGCCCAGGACGCGCTCGTCCGCGCTTACCGTGCGCTGGCCGGCTACGAACCCGCGCGGATCCGGGAGCTTCGACTCCGACCGTGGCTGGCAACGATCGTGCTCAACCTGTGTCGATCGCGAGTGTCCCGCCGCGCCGCACGCGCCGCCGCCGCCCGACCCGCCCTGTCGCTGGATGCGGCGGAGCTGGGCACCCTGGAGCCCCGCGCCGACGAGGCATCCGGGCCCGCGGCGACGATCGTCCGCCGCGATGCGAGGGAGACCTGGGCCGCCCTGCTGATGACGCTGCCGGCGACGTACCGGAGTGCCGTGGTGCTCCGCCATGTCGATGGGCTCAGCTATCCCGAAGTCGCCACGGCCCTCGATCGACCGGAGGGAACCGTGAAGGCCCAGGTGCATCGAGGCCTGGCGCTGTTGCGCACGGCGTTCGAGGCTGCCCAGCAACACGGGCGCGAGGAGATGACCGCATGACCACCAACGACAAGGAC
>CAYLSK010000104.1:0-9954 GCA_964385975.1 uncultured Anaerolineaceae bacterium
GTGGCGACGAGATCCAGGCGTGTTCGCCACGCCTCGCTCAGTTCGGTGACGTACGACCACTCGTCCTCGATCGTCTCGCCCAGCTCGGTCAGCGCGCCGTACGCGTCGAGGGCGCGGTCGATGGCGGTCTGGATCGACTCTGTGGGCACCGCGCTAGCCTACGCCGCCAGCGCAGGCGAGGATCGTCAGGCCGCGGGAATGCTGCTCCGCCGCGATCCGCGGCGTCGATCCGGCTGACCCTGCCGGGCATCGACGGTCCGAATCAACAGGTCCTGCAGGGCTCGCCGGGCACGGTCATCCCAGCACTTCGAATAGATCCGCGTCGCCTCGGATCGGAGGCGGTAAGCGGCGGCTCGCCGGCCTTCGGATTCGATCTGAGCGACTCGATCGAGCAAAGCGCGGTAGAGCGCCGGCAGCTCCTCGGAGGCGGACTTTGGCTCCATCATGCGTACGATGGGCCGCCTCGCGGGCTGATGGAATACCCCAGGGGTCCCATCGAGGCCCCGACGTTTGGGGACGTCGGGTCAGTCCCCGCGGTGGCCACCGCTCCTGACCCCGAAGCCGCCAAGCGTGCCAGTGGCGGGCATCCAGGCCTCGCTGACGCCATCGACGAGGGCCGCCGGCGGCCCGTCCCAGAGTCGCTCCAGGAGGACGTCCAGTCGATCGCGACGGCCCTCGGCGACGCAGTGCACCGAGCCGTCCGGGTCATTGGCGACCCAGCCTTCGAGCTCGAGGGCCGTCGCCTCCCGCAGGACGAAGTAGCGAAAGCCGACGCCGTGGACGCGGCCAGTCACCTTCGCGTCGAGCCGCTCGGTCGGAGGCGTCGCGGTCACGGACAGACTGGGTCAGGCGGCCGAGGCGCGGCGCGGCCAGGCCAGCGCCAGGGCGTCCAGGATGAGCTCCGGTGAGACGTTCGAGGCGAGAAGCTCGGCCGACCTCGCGGCTCGTTCCAGGAACCGCGCCGCAGCACCGGTCGGGAGTGCGGCCGAGACCACAGTCAGCTCATCGAGCAGGACCGTGTCGTGGACCGAACGCCCGCCACCGGACCCGACGAGGGTCATGTCGCGAGCAACGTCCACCCACAGCGCCAGCAGGACCTCGGCGGCGCGACGGCGCTCGGCCGCCGGGATCGGCCGCCCTTTCCCGTCGGCAGCTTCGTCGGTGGTCGGGTCGTCCGGGTCTTCCTCGGCGGCCAACGTGGAGGGAGCGGGGACGGCACCCCTGCGACCCCGTGGGGTTGGCTGCGGCGTGTCGCCGGCCGACAGTGCGGCGGACAACGCGATCGCGCGGGGGACGGCGGCCCGCACCGCAGCCAGGCGCGCCGAAGGTCGAGCGTCGGTCAGATCCAGCAGCACCCGGCTCAGTTCGGCGCGGATCAGGACCGCATCCGGGGCGCGAGCGTAGGCGAGCGCGATCCCGGGACGTCCTCCCGCCAGGCGCCCAAGACGGGCAGCCAGCGGCGGATCGGCGAGATCGTGGTCCGCGACGATCGCCTCGATATCGCGCGAGCCGACCAGCCCGAGCCGGATACGGGCGCAGCGCGAGCGGACGGTCGGCATCAGCCGGTCCTCCTGATCGGCACACAGGACGATGACGACCCCTGCCGGCGGCTCCTCAAGCGTCTTCAACAGGGCAGATTGGGCGTCCTCGTTCATCCGATCGGCGGACTCGATAACGGCCACGCGCGCGCCGCCCTCGACGGGCATGAGCACGAGCTCGGCGATCAGCTCGCGGACGCCTCGGTATCTGGCGTCGGGGCCGCCGATGACGACCTGGCGTCCCGGCCCGGCAGGCCCGAGGCGGTGCAGGTCCGGGTGGCCGCCCTTCTCGACCATCCGGCACGATCGGCACCTTCGGCACGGCCGCTCCGACGGCGGCGCCGCGCACAGCAGCCCCGCCGCGAGATCGAGGGCGAGGGTTGTCTTGCCCACGCCGTCGGGCCCCACCAGGAGGACGGCGTGGGGCGCCGGCCCTCGAATCATCGCGGCGATCGACCCGAGGGCGGCGACCTGCCCTCGGGTCCTTGCACCATCCATCCGGACGATCAGGCGGGCTCGGTCGACGCCGCCTTGCGAGTCGCGCGGCGCTTCGGAGCTGGCGTCGCGCCTCCGTCGGAGGCACCGGCGGTCGCCGACTCCACCTTCGCCGCTGCGGCCTTTCCACCAGCCGCTCTCGCGGCGGCCGGTTTCCGGGGCGCCCGAGGCTTGGCGGCCGACGCCGGCAAGACATCGACCGCGCCTTCTGGCGCGATGGCGGAGGCCGAGGCCGATTTCTGAACGCGTGTCGTCCGTCGCGTCGGCGCGGCCTCGGGCGCTCCGGTCACTCCGGTGGCCCCCCGGGTGGCCGCCACGGCCGGCTTGCGCGCGGCCCGGGCCTTCGCGCGTGCCGGCTTCTCGGCGGGTTCAGAGGCGCGTGTCGGCGAGCTCACGAGCGACGGTACAGGCCGGGGAACGGGCTTCTGCGCAACCTGCGCGCGAAGCATCGCCTCCAGCTCGGGCGGGACATCACTCCATGGCTCGCTCGAGCTCCGGGGCGGCGGCGGCGTCCGATCCCCGCGGCCAAAGCCGCGGTCGTCGCGCTGTGGCTCGCTGGGCCGGGTCCGGCCGCTGACGTCGGGATAGCGGTTGATCCCACCACCTCCACCGCCACGACCATAGCGCTCGCGTTCCATCGCGGACTGGTAGGCAGCCCGGCCGCCCCGCGGTCCGCCACGACCGCCACCGGCGCGGTTCGCCCCGCGACGCTGCTCGGCGATCAGGTATTCCGGGATCTCGGGCTCGTCGAAGTCCTCGTCGTCCGCCGGCGGGGCGAGCGAGGTCGCGGACGGCGCAACCGGCGTGCCGAGTTGCGAATCCCAGACGGACCCGAAGGGCGTGCTGCGCGGCGCACGGCGCGGCGGCGCGATCTCCTGGTCGTCGTCGCGGACTGGCCGGATCTGCCGGATCGGCACCGACGGCGGTCGCGCGCTCGTTGCAGTTGGCGCCGTCTCGGGGAGGCCTTCCTGGCCTTCCTGGCCCTCCTCGGCACGACCACGACCGCGACCACGACCACGACCGCCACGACGCCGACGACGGCGCGGCTCCCCGCCGACCTCGTCTCGACCCTCGCCTGACTCACCCGACTCGCCCGCGCCGACCGACTCGACCAACGCGGTGGCGTCGCCGCTTGCCGCCCCTTCGAGATCGTCCAGGGTGAAGACCTCGGCGGCGGCAAGATCGGCTTCGGTCAGCGCGCCGCCAGCCCGGGCGAGGCGCTCGCCCGGCAGGGCCACGATCCCGCCACCGGCCTCGCCGCGAGCCGCACCCGCGGCTGCGAGCGGGGCGCTCCGATCGCGACGACCCCGGCCGCCGGCTGCGACCGGCTCGTCGTCACGGGAGCGGCCACGCGATCGCGATCGGCCGGGGCGGCTGGCGCCGGTTCCCTCGGTGAGCTTGTCCGGCACCTCTGTCATCGACAGGTCCGCATCGTCCTCCGCGACCCGCCGTCCCGAGCGCGATCCCTTCTCTACCCGTGCCAGCTGGACGATGTCCGTGAACTGGTCGGCGACTTCGATCAGGTCCGAGCTCGTGTTGCCACGGAAGCTGATGACCTCGACCCGGACGCCCTGCTCCTGGACCGCCCGGATGGCGGGCGCGAAGTCGCCGTCCCCGGAGACGACGATGGCAATGTCCAGGTTGCGAGCTGTCTTCATCATGTCGACGACCAGCTCGATATCCAGGTTGGCCTTGACCTTGCCGTCGCCGTACTTGCGGATGTCCTTGCTGACGACCTTGTAGTTGCTGCGTCGCAGGAAATCATGGAAGTTGCGCTGGTTCTCGTTGTCCGGGTCGAGGCCCGTATATGCGTACGCCCGCACGAGATCGCGGCCAGACGTGGCCGACTTGAGGAGCGTGACGTAATCGATGTCCACGCCGGCGGCCTTGGCCGCATAGAAGATGTTCGCCACGTCCACGAAGACGGCGACGTTCTTGCTCATATCGACTCCTTGAGCTCTAGGTCGTCCGGCCGGCGCGATCGCGCTGCTCGGCCGGGACGTTCATCGGGTGCGACTCCCGGCGACGCCCGCCGCGGTCACGGTTCGGTAGATCCGCTGCCCAGCGGGGCCAAAGCCCATCCGCTCCCAACGTGCCTGTGCGTCCGGGTCGTCGGGTCGGGCGGCCTCCACGATGGTGCAGCCCTTGTTGCTTGCCGACCGGAGCAGCTCGTCCAGCAACGCTTCGGTGATCCGATCGATGTCGTGCGCCGGATCGACGACCAGGAGGTCGATCGTACCGACATATCCGCCTGCCTGAACGGACGGCCGAAGCGCGAGGATCGCGCCACCAACCACGACACGCCGGGTTTCGGCGACGACGATGCTGGCCTGCGGAAGGTAGACGAGCTGGCGCAGGAGATCGGCCGAGCCGAGCGGGCTCTCGCCACGGTCCGCGCGCAACGACTCGTCGCTCAAGGCGACGAATCGATCGATGTCCGTGACACGGGCCGCTCGGACCAGGTATTCCACGCCGACGGGTCCAACCTCGCAGGGTTCGGCGACCCGTGCCCTCGACCGGGGCTCGACCGAGCTGACGACCGGGGCCCGCGATCCGCTCGTCGGGCGGCGAGCGCAGGACGCTCGCGACGCGCAGAGGGTGCGGCCGACCGGTATTGCATTCAGGTCGCCGGCGGCTATGATACGGCATCGCTTCGGCGGCCACCTGCGCGCTGCCCGGATGCGGGATTTTTCGCTGACATTCGTCGATGCACCGTCGTCCGTGACCGATCGCCGAGAGGGGCGCCCCAGGTCGCCGGATGGAGGGCAGCGAGCGTCGCAGCGGTTCTTGCGCCGGATCGGTGACGACCGGTGATTGGAGGAGACTGGATGAAACTGCACAAGGTAGGAGCACTCGCAGCCGTCAGCGTTCTGGCGTTTGCGGCGTGCAGCACGACTGGCGGGACCACCGCCCCGAGCGCCGCTGCCGGCGGTGGCGCCGGCGACACGAGCAAGGGAAGCGTCAAGATCGCCGTCGACCTCCCGTTCCAGGGCAGCGACAAGGCGACTTCGGACCCGATCCTCAACGGCATCCGGCTCGCGCTGAAGGACGCCGGCGGCGCCGCCGGCGGGTACGCCGTGACTATTCCGAACTCGGCCGTCTACGACGACGCGCTCAACGGCGCGCACGATCCGCAGACCGGCGCCAACAACATGACCAAGATCGTCTCCGACGAGGGGTACTTCGCGGTCATCGGCCCGGTCAACTCGGGCGTCGCCAAGGCGCAGATCCCGATCTCGAACGACGCGGGCCTCCTGCAGTGCTCGCCGTCCAACACCAACACGGGGCTGACCAAGGGCGACGCCGCCAAGCAGCTCCGAACGAAGCCCAACAACTACATCCGAGTCGTCACCAACGACGCCGTCCAGGGTCCGGCTGCGGCGGCGTACATCATCACCGTGCTCAAGAAGAAGTCCGTCTACATCATCGACGACACCGAGACCTTCGGAAAGCCAATCTCCGATTCCTTCGAGGCCGAATTCAAGGCACGCGGCGGCACCGTCGTCAAGCACGACGCGGCCCCCAAGACCACCCAGGACTACGTCTCGATCATGACGGCCGCCAAGGCCCTCAATCCCGAGTCGATCTACTTCGGTGGCGTGACCGCGACGGGTGGCGCGCGGATCCTGCTTGCGGCTCAGCAGGTCGGCCTCGGCGACATTCCGTTCGTGGGCCCCGACGGGATCAACGATGGCTCCGGCGAGACCAAGGACTCGTTCCTGAACCTGGCCGCTGGCGCCGCCAAGAACTCGTACAGCACGCTGGCCGGCCCTGGCACGTTCGAGGGCAAGGCCGCATTCGACACCGAGTACAAGGCGGAATATGGCATCGACGCGACCGGCTACGCCGGTCAGGGCTATGCCTGCGCCCAGGTCGTCCTCGACGCGCTCAAGCGCGCCGCCGCGACCAGCCCGGCCGACATGGCCGGTCTCAGGGAGGCGGTCCGCGTCGCCGGCACAGACACGAGCGTGACGTACACGCTGGACGTCGGCAAGGTCACGTTTGACGCCGACGGCGATACCAGCCAGCTCATCGTCTCGATCTATACGTACGATCCAACCGGAGCGAACGGTAAGGGCGATTGGAAGTACGACACCCAGATCGACGCCGCCGTGAAGTAACCAGCGTAGTCGGACAGGCCGGGGATCCACCGGGTCCCCGGCCTGTCCATAGTCGCTCCGAGATGGGTCCCTGCACTGTGAGGTCCCCCGCGTGACGGCGATCGCATCACCCGCAGCCGGTCCGAATCGCCTCGTTCGCGTCCTTCGCATCATCGGCTTGGCGATCGGTGCGATCGTGCTCTACGCCATCGTCCTGTGGCGCGCGCTCATCTTGAATAGCGAGCTCGCGGCCGGGCAGTCGCCGCTCGGTGCGCTCGGGGCGGCACTCACCCGGACCGACGACGCTGCGACGACCTTCCTCGGACAGGCGATCCAGCAAACGGTCAACGCGCTCTCGATCGGCGCGATCTACGCACTCGTCGCCCTAGGCTACACGATGGTCTACGGGATCATCGAGCTGATCAACTTCGCCCACGGCGACATCTTCATGCTGGGTGCCTTCCTGTCTGTCGTCTTCCTCGGTGGGATCACCGGGCAGACCGGCTCCGTCACCAGCATCATCCCGCTGGTGCTGCTGCTGATCGGCGCCCTCCTGTTTACGATGCCGATCATCGGGCTGCTCAATGTGGCGATCGAGAAGGCCGTCTATCGACCGTTGCGCAACGCCCCACGACTGGCCCCGCTGATGACCGCAGTCGGCGTCTCGTTCATCCTCCAGAACGTCGCCCAAATCCTCGCCGGCTCCGGCGATCGCGCCGCCCCGCAGATCTTCCCGCTGGAGTGGCAGATCCCGTTCGGGGGCGCGTCGATCTCCGTCCTGTCGATCTTCATCTTCGCGTTGGCCATCGTCCTGATGCTGACCCTGCAGCTGTTCGTATCCCGCTCCCGACTGGGCCGTGCGATGCGTGCGACCGCGCAGGATCGCGAGGCCTCCGCCCTGATGGGCGTCGATCCCAACCTGACGATCTCCCTCACATTCCTGCTCGGCGGGATTCTGGCCGCCGCCGCCGGCGTCGTGTGGGGACTGCGCTTCGGCTACGTCCGCTTCGATCTCGGCTTCAACTCCGGTCTGAAGGCGTTCACCGCGGCGGTCCTGGGGGGCATCGGCAACATCACCGGGGCGGCCCTGGGCGGCTTTGTCATCGGGTTCATCGAGAACTTCGCGTCAGCGCTGGGCTTCTCGCGCTGGTCGGAGTTCCTGGTGTTCATGATCCTGACCTTCGTGTTGATCTTCAAGCCGACGGGCATCCTCGGCCAGCAGTCGGGAGATCGAGCATGACCGCGGCCGCGCCCACCCGAACTGCCACGAGCCCCAGCCAGTCGCCGCGGGCCCGCCTGCGGGGCTTCGCCGAGCACCACCGTTCGACGAGCGTCATCGTGGGGATGCTGATCGCCACGCTCCTGATGATCTTCCTGACCAAGATCCCGCCATTGTCGTGGATCTTGCCCGAGAAGCCGTGGTTCGATACGTTCGCCAATGCCGGCGTGTTCGTCCTGTTGGCGATGGGCCTGAACGTGGTCGTCGGCCTGACTGGGCTGCTCGACCTCGGCTACGCGGCATTCTTCGCGATCGGGGCCTATACCTACGCGTACTCGAACTCGCCTTTTTCGCAGACGGATCTGCCGTTCGTGCCGATGCTCTTCGTCGGCGCCGCGGTCGCAGCCGTGTTCGGGATCGCCCTCGGCGCTCCGACCCTGCGACTACGCGGTGATTACCTCGCGATCATGACCCTCGGGTTCGGCGAGATCGTCCCGATCGTCTTCCTGAACCTCGATAACTTGACCGAGGGGACCAACGGGATCGGCGGCATCTATCGGCCGGAACCGCTGCCGGGCATCGGGGTGTTCGGGGCGGTGACACCGTTCGCCTATTTCATCGTGATGGCGATCATCGTGACCATCGCGATGGCCCTGATCTACCGACTCCAGGATTCGCGCGTCGGACGAGCCTGGAATGCGATCCGCGAGGACGAATTGGCCGCAGCGGCCAACGGCATCAACACGGTCACCACGAAGCTGCTCGCCTTCGCCCTGGGCGCGACCACGGCCGGGCTGGCCGGCGTCTTCAACGCCTCCAAGCTGACCATCGTCTCGCCGGACCAGTTCCTGTTCGCCGTCTCGTTCACGGTCCTGACCATGGTCATCATCGGCGGGATGGGCAACATCTGGGGTGTCGCGGCCGGCGCGTTCATCGTGTTCCTGATCCAGGCCGTGCTGCTCAGGCAACTCAACACATTCGCGGAGGCGATCAATATCCCGATCCTGTCGAATATCCAGTTCCTCGACTACCAGTTCCTGCTGTTCGGCGTTGCCCTCGTCCTGATGATGCTGTTCCGACCGGAAGGGCTATTCCCGAGTCAACGGCGTCGCCGTGAGTTGCACATCGCCGAGGAATTCAGCGATGGTCCGGGTGACGAGCCCGCTATCGTCGGCGCGCTGGGCGAAGCGCCCGGCGCGGACGAGTTGTTCGGCGAGTCGGGAGACGAACGATGACCGACGTCCTGCATGCCGAGAAGGTGACCAAGCGGTTCGGCGGCCTGGTCGCGGTCAATAGCATCGACTTCACCATTCCCGAGCTGGCCATCGTCAGCCTGATCGGACCGAACGGGGCCGGTAAGACCACCTTCTTCAACATCATCGCCGGGATCTACGACCCGACGGCGGGACGGATCGACTTCCATGGTGAGACGCGGATTGCGCGGGCGAGGCGCGCCTGGCTCGAGCCGGTTCTCTGGCTGATCCTGCCGGGGATCGTGGCGCTCATCACGGCCCTGCTGGCGTCGGCCGGCGCGGCCGAGGGCACGCTCATCATCGGCATCTTCGCGACGGTGATCGTGCTCCTGGCAGTCGTTGTGACCGGTGTCGCCCGACCGCCCTGGTACCAGCACTTCCTGGCCAGGTTCGGGGTCTTCCGGAGCGCACGACCCAATGACATGGTCGTGGCCGGGCTGGGCCGAACGTTCCAGAACATCCGCCTCTTTCCGAACATGACGGCCATCGAGAACGTGCTCGTAGGCATGCATTCCCGGCTCAAGGCCAGTTGGGTCGACGCCCTGCTGTCGACTCCGCGAAACCGAGCCGAGGAAGTGACCGCCAGGATTCGCGGCGAGGAGCTGCTGACGCTCGTTGGACTCAAGGGTGAGGGCGACCAGCTGGCCAAGAACCTGCCGTATGGCGATCAACGCCGGCTGGAGATCGCTCGCGCGCTCGGCTCTGATCCGGTCCTGCTCCTGCTCGACGAGCCGACGGCCGGGATGAACCCGAACGAAACCCAGCAGCTGACCCTTCTGATCGGCCGCCTCCGGCGCGACCTCGGATTGACCATTTTGTTGATCGAGCACGACATGCGCGTGGTCATGGGGATCAGCGACCGGGTCACCGTGCTGGATCATGGCGAGAAGATCGCCGAGGGGACGCCGGACGAGGTCCGCCGGGACCCGAAGGTCATCGAAGCGTATCTCGGGGCACCCGCGGTATGACCACCAACGGACAGGCGGCCGCTCACACGGACGGGACGATGCTCGTCCTCGACGACGTCAACACCTACTACGGCAATATCCACGCCCTGCAGGGGATCTCGCTGACCGTCGGGCGCGGCGAGATCGTCACCCTGATCGGAGCGAACGGGGCCGGCAAAACCACGACCCTCAAGACGATCAGTGGGCTGCTCCACCCACGCCGAGGCCGGGTCGTCTTCGAGGGCAAGGACATCTCGCGGACGGCTGCCCACCACCTGGTTCGCGCGGGGATCGGTCACGCGCCGGAGGGCCGCCGGATCTTCGGCCGGATGACGGTCCTCGAGAACCTGCTGATGGGCGCGTTCACCCGCGACCAGACCACGATCCAGCCCGACATCGAGC
>CAYLSK010000105.1:0-9943 GCA_964385975.1 uncultured Anaerolineaceae bacterium
GCGGGCTTGCCAGCGTCTTGAGGACCTCGGCCTGGAGGATCGTGATCTCGTCCATAGCCGAAGCATCGATCGATGCGCATGTGCGCAACAGTGCTGTCCGGCCCGGTCATCGACTGCCATCCGGCCCGACTTGCTGAGCTGGCGTTTCGTGGGTCCCGAGAAAAAGGGGCCATTCGGCAGATGGGCACTGCGCGGTCCCGATGAGAAACTCGTATCAAACAAGTACGTGATTTCGATGACCGAAGGGAGCTCACCGTGCGCCACACCACGCTTCGCCTGGCGGCGATCCTCGTCATCGCTCTCGCGCTCACCGGTTGTGCCAGCTCAGCGGCCCCGACGTGGACCTACCCGCCCGCCGGCGCGTCCACGGCTCCCGCCGCGGCGGCGCCAGCCACGCAGATGAGCATGGCGCCGAGCGCGCCCGCATCCGCAAGCTCGATCGCGATTGATGCGTTCGATCTCGGCTTCAAGCCCTCGACGATTGCGGTCCCCGCTGCCGGAACCTACGACGTCATATTCCACAACACCGGCTCGACGCTCCACGACCTGACCTTCGCCGACGGCACGAAGATCAGCGCCGACGCCGGAGCCACCGTCGGCGGCAAGGTGACCGTGCCCGTCGGCGGGATCACCTTCCTGTGCTCCATCCCGGGCCATGCCGACGCGGGAATGAAGGGATCGGTCACTGTCGGCAGCGCGACCGCCTCAGGTCAGCCCACCACCTCGCTGCCCGCCGAAGCTGCGGCAACGCCGGTCGCGGATCCAAACGCACCTGCGTACACCCTTCGTGACCCGATGGCACCAGCCGTCCTGGCGGGCACCGTCCACGACATCGATCTGCCGATCATCGACAAGGACATCACCCTGGCCACGGGCTTCGTCATCCACGCCTGGACGTTCGGCGGACAGGTGCCCGGACCCACGATCCGGGTCCATCTCGGCGACACGGTTCGCGTCCACCTCACGAACCAGACGCAGATGTCGCATTCGATCGACTTCCACGCCAGCCAGACGGCGATGAACGACCAGATGGTCGAGATCAAGCCCGGCACTACATTCACCTACACGTTCAGGGCCGACTACGCCGGTGTCTGGATGTACCACTGCGGCACGGCCCCCGCCTTGCATCACATCGCGAACGGCATGTTCGGCATGGTCATCGTGGAGCCGAAGGGCGGGCTGCCGAAGGTCGACCAGGAGGTGGCCCTTGTCCAGAGCGAGTGGTACCTCGCCGGACAGAGGGAACCGGCCTCGCTGCCCAAGGCGGCAGCCGGCAATCCGGCGCCTGACTTCGTCGTCTTCAACGGCGTCGCCAACCAGTACAAGGACAATCCGATCCAGGTCACCACCAAGGGTCGGGTGAGGGTGTTCGTCCTCGACGCTGGTCCGAACATCGACAGCTCATTCCACGTCGTCGGCACCATCTTCGACATGGTCATCAAGGAGGGAATCACGCTGGTTCGTGGCAACGCACAAGGCTGGGGCAGCCAGGCGGTCGATCTGGCTCCTGCGCAGGGCGCGATCATCGAGTTCAGCCCACAGGAAGACGGGATGTATCCGCTCGTGACCCACGCCTTCAACTTCGTTGGTCGCGGCGCGGTCGGTATCTTCATGGCCGGCGACGGCGATCCGAAGAACTGACCCATGAGCACGGACGGAGCGCCGTCCAGGGCGGTCCAGGTTTCGTTCGTGCCGAGCGGCCCCTCGACTGCATGGCCGATGGCCCTGTTGCGATGGGCGCTCGCGGGCGCCAGGGTTACGCGCGCCTTGCGTCAGCTCCCGCTGCTCCCGGTGCCCGTGCCACGAAGGCGAGCCATGTATGCCGCCGCCTGGGCGCGCCGCTCGAGATTGAGCTTGGACAGGATCGAGCTGACGTAGTTCTTGACGGTCTTGTCTGACAGGAAGACCTCGGACGCGATCTCCTTGTTGGTCTTGCCCTCGGCGACGAGGAGCAGGATCTTCTGTTCCTGGGTGGTGAGGGCCGCCAGATCGTCGGCCGCCGCACCCGTCGCGATTCGGCGGACGCGCTCGAGCACCTTTTCGGTCACGGCCGGATCCAGCAGGGACTCGCCGCGCCCAACCGCCTCCAGGGCACTCACGAGGTCGCGCGCCCGGACCTGCTTGAGCAGGTAGCCGCTGGCGCCGGCAACGATGGCCGAGAGGACGGCCTCCTCGTCTGGATAGGAGGTGAGCATCACCACGCGCGTCGCCGGTCGCTCGGCACGGATCTCTCGGCAGGCCTCGACACCGGACCCGTCGGGCAGTCGGACATCCATGACCACGATGTCGGGCTCGTGCCGGCGTGCCTGTTCGACGGCCTCGGCGACCGTGCCGGCCTCGGCCACAACCTCGAATCCCTGCCGTCGGTCGAGGAGTGCCACGAGGCCCTGTCGGACGACCTCGTGATCGTCAACGACGAGCAAGCGCAGCGGTCGCGTCACCGTGTCGCCGGCCATCTGGCCTCCTGTTCGCTGGCCTCGGAGGAGCTAGGCTGGTCGGGCGAGCCAGTTGTCCCGTCCAGCGTCACGATAATACGGGTCCCGGCCCCGGCCGCACTCTCGACGCTGAGCTGGCCGCCGTGACGAGCCGCTCGCCCAGCCATGTTGGTCAGACCCTGGTGGGTCGGCGCGCGCTCCTGGCCCGGCTCGAACCCGACGCCGTTGTCGTTGATCTCGAGCCGGACTGATCCCTGATCGTGGCGCAGCACCACCGAGGCACGGCTGGCATGCGAGTGGCGGGCGACGTTCGACAGCGCTTCGCGCGTGATGTGGAAGACCGGCGCCCGAGCGTGTTCCGGCAAGGCTGCTGCGGCCACGGGATCGATCGCCGTTTCGATCTCGACCATCGAGTTGAGACGGACCTCCTCAGCGAGGGCCCGGAGGGAGCCAACCAGATCGTGCTGGTCGAGGAGCTCCGGCCGCAGGCCCATGATGAAGTTGCGGATGTCCCGGATGGTCACATGGAGTGCGTCGATGGCCCGGTCAACGCGTGCGCGCGCCTCCGCCGGATCGTCATCCATGAGCTCGGGCAGGTCCTCGAGCGACAGGCCGACGGCATAGATGCTCTGGATGATCCCGTCGTGGAGGTCCTTGGCGATGCGCTCGCGCTCCTCGACGATGGCCAAGCGCTGAACCTGCTCGTGGAGCCGCGCGTTCTCGATGGCGATCCCGGCGTGGAGCGCGAACATTTCGACGAGGGCCTGGTCGTCCTCGGAGAACTCGATCGCATCAATCTTGTCGGTCAGGTACAGATTCCCGACGGAGACGCCCTTGACCATGACCGGCACGCCCAGGAACGAGTGCATCGGCGGGTGGTGCGGCGGGAAGCCCGAACTGTCGGGGTGCGCCGAGATCTCGGGGATGCGGAACGCCCGACCCTCGCGAAAGATCAAGCCCAGGAGGCCGTGGCCGCGCGGCGGATCGCCGATCTTCACGCGATCCTCGGGATTGATGCCCGCGGTGACGAAGCGCTCGATGACGTCGACGGAGTCGACGATCCCCAGCGCCGCGTAGCGCGATCCAACAAGTTCTCGGACGCGGTCGACGATCACCTGCAGGACCGCTTCGACCTCGAGCACCCCGGCGATTGCCCGTGTTGCGGCGTCGAGCGCAGCCAGCCGATCGGCGGCCTGGGCCACCTTTGCCCGCGACCACGCGGCGTCCAGCGCGAGACCGATCAAGCGCGCGGCCATCTCGCCCGAGCCCGCCGGTCCGTCGAGCCACAGGAGGCCGAGTTGGGTGCCGCCGACAGCGGCAACGAGGTCCGAACGCACGATGTTCCGTCGCTCGTCAACGGCGGCGCGATCGGACAAGCTGCCGGCTCCGAATCCCAGGCTCACGAGTGGCGGCGCATGGATCTCGAGAAAGGCACCGGTGGCACCAGCCATCAAGAGGAGTGAGCGCAGGGCTGCTTCGACGCGTCGACCGCCAGCGCCGTCCGGATCGCGAAGCAAGCCGTCGAACGCCTCGAGCAGCTCGGCCATGGACAAGCTCCAATCGGCCAGGATGTAGGGCGGAGCACTCCGGGTGGGACGGTCGGTCACGCTTCCAAGGCTACCGCGTGTCGACCAGCGGCGGCAGGCCGGCCGGCCCGCCGAAATCGGGCCATTTGGCGGCTGCCCGCGCTACGTCGTGTCGCCAACATTCGCCCATGGCGACCGACCTGACGGGCACGAGCGCACGACCGACCGCGGCCAAGCTGACCACGAACGGGCCTGCCGCTGCCGTCCACCCCGCGATCCGCCAGGTCATTCTCGCGACCGATATGGGTCCCGCGTCGGCGGCAGCCACGGATGAGGCATTCCGGCTGGCCGCAGCCCTGAACGCAAGGCTTCTCGCGGTCACCGTGATCGATCCCCGGACGCTGCAGCTACCCGGAGGTCGGTTTCGGAGCCGGGTCGATCAGGAGCGCGCGCGGCTCGAGGCGGCTGCGGCAGAGCTCGTCCTGCGCGGACGACGCGAGCGGGTGGCGACGAGCTTCCTGATCTGGGAGGGTGATCCGGCCGAGTCGATCATCGATGCAGCCCAGTCCGAAGGCGCAGACATGATCGTCGTCGGCAGTCACGGCCGCGGCGCGCTGGGCCGTGCCCTGATCGGCAGTGTGTCCGACCAGGTCGTGCGCCGCGCGCCGTGCCCGATCCTCGTGGTCCGATCGAGGGTCGTACGAGCTGGCTGACGCCTCACGCTCTCCGCCGTGACGGATGGCCGCGCTCAGTTGGGCCAATGCACTGGACGAGCACTTCAGCCTCCGATGCTCGCGCTGTCCGCGCTGCCGACGAAGGCCGACTGGGCCCGACCCACGATGAAATAGGTCGGCGTCGGGCCCTTGCCCTTGACATCGATGAGCCCGCGGGCCTCGTACTCGAAGATCCCGCTCAGCCGCTCCATCACCGCGTGGGTCACCTGGACGCGCCCGGGCACGCCAAGCGACTCCATCCGACTCGCCAGGTTCACCGTGTCGCCCCACACGTCGTAGATGAACTTCTTCGTACCGATGACGCCCGCCACCACCGGGCCGCAGTGGATGCCGATCCGGAATGTGATGCCAAGCCGAACCGCGGCCTCGATCCGGCCGACCGCGTCGATCATGTCGAGCGCCATCGCGGCCACCCGGGTCGTATGGTCGTCAGACAATTCGGGCATGCCCCCGACGACCATGTACGCGTCACCGATGGTCTTTACCTTCTCGAGGCCGTAGCGCTCGACGAGCTCGTCGAAGACAGTGAAGACGTCGTTGAGGATGCCGACGAGCTCGGGCGGGGACATCGTCGCCGACAGGCGGGTGAACTCGACGATGTCGGCGAAAAGTAGTGTGACGTCGTCGAAGCGGTCGGCAATGAGAGGCTCGCCGTCGCGCAACCGCTGGGCGATCGGTTCGGGCAGGATGTTCAGCAGCAGCCGCTCGTTCTCACGGGCGAGTCGCTCCCGTTCCTTCACGGCCGTCACGTCCGTGCCGTAGACGTTGACGAAGCCGAACTCGGGTACGTCGACCGGCAACAGCGCGTATGTCCGGCCGCCGGCTTCGACCTCCACCGTGAGGCGGTCGGCAGCTCGTGTGCGCTCGAGGAGCGGATCGCGAAGGTCGGCTGGCAGGCCAGCCCCGAGCGCCAGGCCGAGACCGGCGACAATGACGGCACTCGCGGGATTGGCATACACGAGCGTGCCGTCCCATGCGATCCGGAAGACTGGGTTCGGATTCTGATCCGGGAATTTCACGATCGCGCGCTCGGCCGTGACGTCCATGCCATAGAGGTTGGTGAAGTTGAGGTCGCGGATCGGGACGGGCCAGACGGCGTACGTCCGGTTGTCCCACACGAGCTCGAGGAAACCGCGCGCCGGCACAACGGCCTCGAACCGGGCGATGACCTCCAAGGGCAGCGCATCGCCGACCTCGACGCTGAGCGCCTTCAGGACGCCGGCGCTCGCCGGGTTCGCGTAGATCACGTGCCCATCGGCGTCGATCCGCAGGACCGGGTTCGGGTTGTGGTCCGGAAAACGGTTGATCGCGATGAGCTGTTCGCCGGTCAGGCGAGCGGCGCCCTCATGGGGTTCGTCGGCAGATCCGGGCGGGAGGCGGGCGGCCATGCCGCCGATCGTAGGCTCGACGTCAACCTCACGCTGACCGCGCCTCCATTCGGTCATGTCAACGCGCCGCCGTCGTAACGATTCCGAAAGCGAACACCTGCGACCGTCTCGACACGACAGGTGATCATCACGATGGAGGCGGGCAATGGAACTGAACGGATGGTGCGCCGAGGGCCCACACGGGCGGGTGGCCGGAGTCCATACTCTAGGCGCGTCGATGAGGGTGAACGCGCCACTGGGGTCGAACCTCACGAGGCGGACGGAGTGACCGCTGATCCATACGATCTCGATGGTTCCAGCTGAGAGAGGCACGACCTGATCGACATCCCGGCAGATCGCCTCGATCAGCCCCGCCCCGACGGCCATCTGGTCGGCTCGCCGATGCCGTCGGCCGCGCAGGCGGAGTTCGCGTCGGCGATCCCGAGCGACCGGACGGCCGAAGACGATATGGGTCCATCTCGAGCGTGATGGGGCGCCGGCTCCTCGACCGGTTGTCGCTTGAAGACGACCCGCCGTCGTCCTCGGCGACTGAGACGCTCCCACCGAGAGCTCCCCGATGACCGTGCCTGGGGCGACTCCTCAGTCGGGCGGCTCCTCCATGCCCTTCTGCGAACGATGCGGCAACTTGATCGGCCCGGCCGCGACCCTCGCGAAGGTCGGGCTGCGGCGTTGCCCGTCCTGTGGCGTGCATGCCTGCGCCCGGTGCTGGGCCGGTGTCGGCGGCGTGTGCCCGGGCTGCGGCATCGCGCTTGCGGAGGCGGCTCCGATGGACGTCGCGCCAGGCAACGTTCTCGCGTTGAACCAGCGGAGGAGGGACCTGCGAGCGCCGATCGCCATGGCTGGGGCTGTGCTCGCCGTTTCGGCATTGGCCCTCATCGTCGGGAGACCGTTCGGGCCCAGCGGCGACGTCGAGGACGCGCTCGGGACGCCGGCCGCCGTCACGAGCGCCTCCCAGAGTCGTGACCCCTCCGTGCTGGCATTGCCATCGGGCGGCCTTGCCAGCAGCGCCGGGGCGCTGGCCGCCGCATCGCCGGTTCCAACCGCCGCCGCGCCGAACACAAGCGACACCTCAACCCCGCCTCCGGACGGCGCTGCGTCCTCCAGCGGTTCGACGAGCGCGCCGAGACTCGACCCGACGGAAACGCCGGCGCCAACATCGACGCCCAGGCCGTCGGCGACCCCGAGCCCGACCCCGAGCCCGACGTCGACCCCGATCCCGACATCCGCACCGACGCCTACGCCAACGCTAGCGCCCACACCCACCCCGACGCCCATCCCGACACCGCCGCCGACACCGACACCGCCGCCCACACCGACACCGACGCCCACACCGACACCGACCCCAGCACCCGCTTGCGAGACTGTTCCGAATCTCGTCGGACAGACACTGGCCGACGCACGCTCAGCCTGGACTGCCGCAGGATTCACCGGGTCGTTCAGCCCAGCAGTTGGTCACGACAGCAAGACGATTCAGACCCAGAGCGAGACGTCTGGCGCCTGCCTGCCAGCCACGACCTCCATCAGCGTCACCTACTCGTAAGCCCGCGCACCTGCCGGTCGTGCGTGACCGTCGCCCTCGAAGAGGTGTCGACTCGGGCCTACGCTCAATCCGAGCATGAAACACTTACGGTGGGAACCCGCGCCTGTAGCTCATACGAACAAGGTGCTGCTGGTCGGAAGGCTAACCCGTGACCCAGACCTGCGGACGCTGCCGTCCGGGAAGCCTGTCGCGACGTTCAGGGGGTCAGCTGACCCCCGGCTCCGCGTGCGGAAGCGCGATCCCCGCTTCGGCCGGTCAGCCGAGCCGCCGCGTTCTGCGTCGCCCTTGTCCGCCGACTCCGCGCTCCCTATCGTCCCGCTCATCGTGGCAGCAGGACGGAGGAGCGCGACGTGAAGCTCATCAACACCGACGGGATGGCGTTCTTCGGGCCGGGGTCCGAGTGGTTCTGGACGGCGCTCCAGTTCACCGCCCTCGCCATCACCTTCATCGCCATCTACCGCCAGCTGCGGACGCAGCAGCTGCAGATCCAGGACAACACGAAGCTGCTCCGCAGTCAGGCTCATTACAACGGCCTGATGCTCCTGCAACGGCCCTGGGAGATGGTGATCGACAACGAGGGCCTGGCGAGCATCATCAACGTCGGCCTTGCGACGCCCGATGGGTTGAGCGGCGCCGATTGGCTCCGATGCAGCAACCACATGTTCCTGCAGTTCAATGCGTGGGAGTACTTGTACTACCAGCATGGCGATGGTTCGATCCCGAAGGAGATGTGGGTGGGCAGCGATTCGTACTACAAGAGCCTGGTCCAGACGAAACCGGGCTTGAGCCGCTTCTGGTCCGAGTTCCAGGCCGTGTTTGACGAACCATTTCGCTCCTACGCCACGCAGGAATTCGCCAAGAAGCCTGCGCCAGCGCTGGCTGAGGGCTGACCTCGGGTCCAGCCGCGACGGGCCGACGGGGCGGGTCTGTGTCTAATCGCCATACAGCGACGCGCGTAGAGTCACCTGACCCCCCGCCCCCCCAGGCTCCGCGGGCGGACGCGGATCCCGGCTTCGGCCGCTCAGCCGCGGGGCGTCCGAGGGTCAGTGTCACTGTGAATGGGCTGCTTCCATTCGGCCCGACGTGCGCGCACACTCCCTCCCCCGAGGTGCTGGAAGCGGGACGTAGATAGGGAGCGCTCCGCTGCCGAGCTACGGGTGAACTTGAGGGGCGGTCCATGGACGGCGCGCACGAACCGACGAATGAGGGTTGGGTGCTGCCGAAGGAGCGGGGCCGGCCCCGCTTGGTCCGGGTGCGCTTCGCCCCGGCAGCTCTGTGGGCCCTAGTCCGTCTCGGACTCGCGTCCCTATGGGCGCAGACGGGGCATCCAAGGGAGTCGGGGTTTGTGGTCTTGCTCTTCGAAGGCCCGCGGTGGTTCTACATCCAGCCGCCGGCATTCAATCATTCGAGGAGGACCGGCTGGTGACTGCGCTTCGCATCAGCTACGCGATGATGGCGGATCACCCGGTCTCGGAGCTCCTCGCGGCGATCGAGCTCGCCGACCAGCTCGGGTTCCACGCGTGCTACGGCGTCGACGAGACGTACCACAAGGACATTTGGCAGATCTTCGCCGCCGCCGCCGCGCGCACGACGCGGATCCGCCTCGGGCCCGACGTCACGCACGTCATCCTCAAGGACCCCACGATCATCGCCCAGCAGATCGCCACCCTGGATGAGCTGACGAACGGCCGCGCCGAGTTCGGCTACTCGATCGGGAACCTCGCGATGCTCGAGCAGTACCACGTCGCCGACCGAGCCGCCCGGCCGCTCGCGCGCCTGCGCGAGGCGCACGGCGTCATGCGCACAATGCTGGATGAGGGGGCGATCGACTTCCAGGGCGAGTACTACCGGTACACCGGGCTGGTCACCGCGGCCCGCCCCGTCCAGGAGCATGTGCCGATCTTTATCGGCGCCATGCGCGGGCCGAAGTCGTTTCAGCTCGCGGGCGAGATCGCCGACGGAATGCACCAGGGGCTCGCCTACTCCCGCGAGGCAATGGACTACGCCGTCGAGAACATCAGGATCGGCGCCGCGCGCACCGGACGTGACTGGCGGACGCTCGACATCGGCGCCTGGATGGTCGCCTCCGTCTCCGAGGACTCAAGGGCGGCGAAGGACGCAGCCCGGGTCATCGCCGCGTTCTACTTCGCGGCGATGCCGCGCGAGCAGGTCGAGCGGCACGGCATCGATCCCGACGAGCTCCAACCCATCATCGACGCGGTCAACCGGGGCGACGTCGCCGAAGGCGTGCGCCTCACGTCACCCGAGATCGGGGACAAGCTCACCTGCGCCGGAACGCCGGAGGAGATCGTCGAGCGGA
>CAYLSK010000106.1:0-9936 GCA_964385975.1 uncultured Anaerolineaceae bacterium
CTGGCAGCATCTGTTCTGGTTCTACTCGCACCCGGCCGTGTACATCATGATCCTGCCGGCGATGGGCATGATCAGCGAGATCCTGCCAGTCTTCAGTCGCAAGCCACTCTTCGGTTACAGGGCGTTCATCTTCGCCACGGCCGGCATCGGCGCCCTGGGCTTCTCGGTCTGGGCCCACCACATGTTCACGACCGGCGCGGTTTACCTGCCCTTCTTCAGCCTGATGACGTTCCTGATCGCGGTCCCGACCGGGGTCAAGATGTTCAACTGGATCTTCACCCTGTGGCGCGGCAAGCTGACCCTCGCGACGCCTCTGCTCTTTGCGCTCGGCTTCCTCAGCATGTTCCTGATCGGCGGGATCAATGGCGCGTTCAGCGCGTCCGTGCCGGTCGACTTCGCCCTCCATGACACCTACTGGGTCGTCGCCCATCTGCACTACGTGCTATTCGGGGGATCCGTCTTCGGGGTGATGGCCGGCTTCTACTTCTATTTCCCGAAGATGACCGGCCGGATGCTCAACGAAACCGTCGGCAAGATGCAGTTCGTGCTCATGTTCATCGGCTTCAACCTGACGTTCTTCCCGATGCACGAGCTGGGCCTCGCCGGCATGCCACGACGAATCGCCGACTACTCCTCCACGGCCGGCTGGAACGACCTGAACCTGCTGGCAACGATCGGCGGCTTCACGATCGCCGCGAGCATGATGCCGTTCCTCTGGAACGTCTTCGTCTCGCTCCGCAGCGGGGTGGTGGCCGGCGACGACCCGTGGGAGGCGAATACGCTCGAGTGGGCGACCACCTCGCCGCCGCCGCCGTACAACTTCGATCACCTGCCGGAGATCCGCTCGGAGCGGCCGCTCTTCGACCTGCGTCACGGCCGGACGGTCGGGCACTGAGCCGCCGACGACGATGACCGCCGGCAGCCGCGCCCTCGTACCCGCCGAACATACCCCGATGGCGGGGCTCTCCCACGACCGTCGTGGGGGGATAAGCAACCCGGTCCTCGGAATGCTCCTGTTCATCACCTCCGAGGTGATGTTCTTCGGCGGCCTGTTTGCCGCCTACTTCAGCGTCCGGGCGAATGCCGCCCAATGGCCACCCGAGGAGTTCCATGAGACCCTCAAGATCCTGCCACTCGTCGGGCCGGCCACGATCCTGATCCTGAGCTCGTTCACCTGCCAGTTCGCAGTCTGGGCGATCCGTCGCGACGATCGGACCGCGTTCCTGCGGAGCATGACCGTGACCGTGGCCCTCGGGATCACCTTCCTGCTCATGCAGGCGACGGACTACACGGCCCTGGGTGCCGATGGACTGACCCTCTCGTCCGGCACGTTCGGGACGACCTACTACACGTTGACCGGCTTCCACGGGGCGCACGTCTTCGGAGGGGTCATCATGCTGTCGGTCGTGCTCTACCGTGGTATGGCCGGCCAGTTCTCGTCAAAGCACCACGATGCCGTCGAGGGCGCGTCGCTCTACTGGCACTTCGTGGACGTCGTCTGGATCCTGCTCTTCTCGCTCCTCTACCTGTTGCCCGGGAAATAGGAGTCGATCGCCATGCATCCGATTCGCCACCCACGCAACGCCGCCCTGGTCGGAATCCTGTTCGTCGTTATCGGTGTGGTCTTCTGGGCAGCACCAACCTACGGCGGCTGGCACGTGGATTACGCGGGTACGACGCTGCTCATCTTCCTGGGCGCGGCGATGGCCCTGATGGCCTACGTGCTCGTCGCTGGGTCCAGCAAGGAATGACCCGGATCGCTCGCGGCCGCGCGATCTGACCCTGGCGAACCCATGCTCGAACAGCTCTGGAGCAGCATCCTCAACCTGATCTCGCAGCTCGTGATTCCGGACTGGGGGTCGCTGGTCGCGCTGCTCCCGGTCGGGATCCTGATCATCGTGGCGCTCGGCCTGATGCGAACGTTCCTGCTCGTGATGACCGCGCCACCGGCACGTCGCGGCAAGCAGCGGGTGGCACCCGCCGCACCGGCCGGGATCCACATGCCGGGAGGATCATCCGCCCCGATCTTCGCCGCGATCGGCACCTTCCTGCTGTTGGTCGGTCTCGTGTTCGGGGGCGTCGCGATCGTCCTCGGTGTGATCGCGCTGATCCTGACCTTGCTCTACTGGCTGGCCGAGGGGCTGCGAATCTACGACCACGACATCGCCCCGACGACCACGGTCCTGCCCTCGGTCGTCCACGATGGGCCGCCGCCGGGCGTGCACATGCCGGGGCCGTCGTGGCGCCCCATCGTTGGCGCGCTGGGCACAGCGTTGCTGCTGCTCGGCCTGGTTTTTGGCGAGTGGCTCCTCGCGGTCGGGGTGATCGCCCTCGTCCTCGGCCTGATCGGCTGGCTGCCGGATGCTCGAAAGGAATACGTCAAGACCGTCGAGGCCGACACGACCGGCCATCTCGAGAACATCCCGGCCCCACGCCCGCCTTCCCGGCAGCTGACGGTCCTCGCCGTGCTGGTGATCGCGGCGGTCGTCATCCAGTCGGGCGTCTTCTCGAGCGGAGCCGCCAACGGCGGGACACCGGGAGGCTCTGGCGGGCCGGCGGCGTCGGGCAGCGGCTCGGCCGCGCCCGGTGGAGGCTCGGCTGCGCCAGGAGGTCCGGCGGGCTCTGGAGGGCCCGCTGGTTCTGGTGCCCCGGCACCTGGAAGTCAGGCCGCGGATGTGACAGTCGAGGCCAAGAACGTCGCCTTCACCCAGGCCTCATGGGCCGGCCCCGCGAGCAAGCCCTTCACGATCGCCTTCTCGAACCAGGACCCGGGCACGCCGCATGACGTCCAGCTGACCGATTCGAGCGGCGCCGTGGTGTTCAAGGGCGACGTCTTCAATGGCGTCGACACCCGCGTCTACCAGGTTCCGGCCCTGCCAGCCGGCGCCTACACGTTCTCCTGCGTCGTCCACCCGTCCATGACGGGGACCGCGACGCTCGAGTAGCCGGTCGCCCAGCATGCCGCGGCGGCCGATCTTGCTCGCCATCGCCCTCGCCGTCCTGACCACCGGGGCGGTCCTTTGGCTCGTCCGCTCGGGCGGCGGCGCGGATGGGACACATGCGGCGGTGGGTGGTCGTGCGCCGGCTATCGTCGGGACGACGCTGGACGGGGCCTCGTTCGATCTCGCCAGCCTGGCCGGACACCCGGTGTTGATCAACTTCTGGGGCCCGTCGTGCGTGCCCTGTCGGGACGAGTTCCCGCTGCTGGCCGCCAAGCTGACCCAGCATGCCGCCGACGGGCTGGCCGTGGTCGGCGTCCTGACCGACGACCCGCCCGAGCCGGCCCGCGACTTCGCGGCGGAATTCGAGGCTTCCTGGCCGACCGTCATCCATCCCGACAAGTCGATCAAGACCGCCTACCGAGTGGCCGCTCGACCGCAGACCTACTTCGTCGACGGGAGCGGCGTCGTCCGCTCGATCCAGATCGGCGAGCTGACGGACGCGGACTTCGAACGGCAATACCAGCGGATCGCGCCATGAGGTCGGGCGGCTCCCCGACAGGCGTCGCCGCCGATCCCGCCGTTGTCATCGATGGGCTGGTCAAGCGCTACGGCGAGCGAACCGTGCTCGATGGCGTGTCGCTCTCGATCGCCGCCGGCGAGCTCGTCGCGCTGCTGGGGCCGAACGGCGCGGGCAAAACGACGACCGTCGAGATCGTCGAGGGCTACCGGCGCGCCGATGGCGGGAAGGTCCGCGTGCTCGGCATGGAGCCGGCGTCCGGACGTCCCGCTCTCCGCGCCCGCGTCGGCCTGATGCTCCAGGGCGGCGGCATCGATCCACGTGCCCAGCCACGCGAGACGCTGGTCCAGTACGGCCGCTTCCACGCCGATCCACGCGATCCCGACGAGCTGCTCGACCTCGTCGGCCTTCGGGCGGTGGCTCGAACCAGGTTCCGACGGCTCTCCGGCGGCGAACGCCAGCGCCTCGGCCTCGCCCTAGCCCTGGTGGGCCGACCCGAGGTCGTGATCCTCGACGAGCCCACCGCCGGCATGGACCCCGAGGGACGGACGGCGACCCGCGGGATCGTCGCCGGCCTGCGCGATGAGGGCGTGGCGATCCTGCTGACCAGCCACGACCTGACCGATGTGGAACGGATGGCCGACCGGGTCTGCATCCTGGATCGCGGCCGGATCGTGGCAGCCGGGACGCCCGGTGAGCTCGCCGCCGGCGCGCGGCCACGACTGCGGTTCCGGCTCGATGCGCCGCTCGACCCCGCTGGCCTCGTCAGTCTTGGGCGGGCGCTGGTTGCCGCCACGCCCGGGGCGACGCTCACCGCCGAACCGGACGCCGGCTACTACCGGGTCGACGGCGCGGAGCCGGATGCCGCCTTGGTCGCCGCGCTCGCTGGATGGTGCGCGACCGTCGGTCGACTGATCCGCGAGATGCGGACGACCGGCGGGACGCTCGAGGAGATCTATCTCGAGCTGGTCGCCGCTGCCAGCCCTGGGGAATCGTGAGCCGCCCGGCGTCGCCGCTTGCCGCGACACTGGCCCAGACGGCCACGGAGCTCCGCCTCACCGCCCGCCGCGGCGAGAACGTGCTGGTGACGATCATCATCCCGGCCGTCGTGCTGCTCTTCTTTGCGTCGGTCAGCGTCCTGCCGACTGGCGCGGCTCGACCGGTCGACTTCCTGCTGCCTGGATCGCTCGCCTTGGGCGTTATCGCGACGAGCCTGGTCAACCTGGGGATCGCCACCGCGTATGAGCGTCATTACGGCGTGCTGAAACGGCTCGGCGGTTCGCCCCTGACGCGTGGCGGGTTGCTGGCGGCCAAGATGCTGGCCGTGCTCGCGGTCGAGCTCGCCCAGACCGTGTTGCTCCTCACGATCGCGATCGTAGGGCTCGGCTGGGTGGCACCCTCGGGAGCAGCCCTCGCGCTGTTCGTGGCCGCCCTGTTGCTCGGCACGCTCGCCTTCGCCGGACTCGGCCTCCTGATGGCCGGCGCACTCCGGGCTGAGGCCACGCTCGCCCTGGCCAACGGCCTATTCCTCGTGGCGCTGCTTCTGGGCGGGATCGTCCTGCCGATCGACCATCTGCCGGGCGCGCTCCCCACGGTTGCCGGGTTGCTCCCGGCCGCGGCCCTTGCGGATGCCTTCCGGGTCGCTCTCGGCTCGGGTGGGGACGCGGTCCGCCCGCTCGTAATCCTCATCTTCTGGGGCGGCGGCGCCGTCGCGCTCGCGGTTCGAACCTTCCGTTGGGAGTAGGCACGCTTCGCCGGATCCGCGGCGCATCGCGACGGCTCAGCTCCCCGAAGGTGAGCCCGATCCGGCCATTCGCACGCCCAGTGCACGTTAGGACGCTTCGATCGGGTCCGGCGGTCGAATTGGCGCTCGGATCGTCCCGAGCCACGCTCAGGCCGAGACGATGAGTGAGCACGACTGGGGGCCAGACCGGTGAGCGGTCGTCCTAACGCTCCTCGGATGTGCAAATGACAGCAGACCGACCCGGGCCCAGCCTGGCCGACGGGCGGCGTCGCATCCTGGTGACAGGCGACATGTCCCACGTCGCCGGCGCAGCCGCCCGGCCAACGTTCGTTGCGCTACCGTGCTGAACGTTCCGCACTCGCCAGCTACTCATTGAGAGTGACCGCTTCATTCGATGCGGTCACGAAGGGAGAGTCGGTGCGAGATCTCGTCGAGCGGGCACGACGCGGCGATCGCGATGCATTCGCGTCACTGGTCCATGCGACCAGCGACCGACTGTACGCGCTGGCCAGCCGAATCCTGCGCGATGGCGATCTCGCCGAGGACGCCCTGCAAGGCGCTCTCATCACCGCCTGGCGACAGCTCCCGACATTGCGCGACCCGGATCGCTTCGAAGCCTGGGTTCGCCGACTGCTCGTTCATGCCTGCTACGCCGAGGCCAGGCCTATCTCGGGGGCTTCGGCTATTCGTTCGGGGTGATCGCCGGCGCTCCATGGGTGTCGGTCGACCGCGCCGACCCGGACCGCGACTACGTCGGCCGGCTCGACGCATCGACCAACCTCGTCGATCGAGCGCTGTCACCCGGCCCGAGCTTCGGTGGCGGAGGCGACACGGTGGTCGCGGCCGGTTCGGTCTGGGTCACCGACGGCGCCAACAATCAGGTGCTTCGTCTGCCGCTGGGCGCGTTCGGGTCTTGACCGCACCCAGCGCAAGCACTCGGAATGAGGCGGTTGACGTGACCGCCTCATTCGCTTCCGTCGAGGAGTCAAGACGCCAGGCGGATTGCCTCGGGAACGAATCCTCCGATCTCGACGCCATACCATCCGAGTGCGACCAGGCGGTCGCGCCATTGACATCGAGGGATCCGTGGACCAGCGTGACCTCGTCGATCGAGCGAAGCGGGGCGATCATGACGCCTTTGCGGTGCTCGTCGGCGCGGCCATTGCGCGGCTGGACGCGGCTGCCCGGCTGATCCTCCGGGACCCGGAGCTCGCGCGCGACGCGGTCCAGGAGGGCTTCCTCCGAGCTTGGCGAAACCTGCCCGGGTTGCGCGATCCGGACCGGTTCGACGCCTGGCTTCATCGACTCGTCATTCATTCATGCATAGACGTCACGCGCCGGCGCCGACGCCGTCCGATCGAGGTCGAGCTGACCCCGATCCATGGCCCGGCGACTGGCGACATCGCCTCCGCGGTCGCTGACCGCGAACTGCTCGACCTGGCGCTCCGGCGCCTCGACCCCGAGTGGCGTGCCGTTGTGGTGCTGCATTACTTCCTGGGGATGCCGCTGCCCGATGTGGCGGCAGCCCTCGGGATCCCACTCGGGACCGCCAAGTCTCGCCTCCACCGATCGCTCTCCGCGATGCGGATCGCGATCAGGACCGACGAGACAGTCCCGGCACCGATTCCCGGAGGGCAGTTCGCATGATGCCGACCGATCGCTTCGAGCGGCAGCTCCCCGCGCTCCTGACCGAGCTCGCCGCGCCGCGAACGCCCGATTACCTCGACGACCTCCTCTGGCAGACCGCTCACTCGAGCCAGCGGCCGGCCTGGTCAATCCTTGAAAGGTGGCTTCCCATGGTTGACATCGCTCGTCAGCCCGTCCTTGCGCCGCGATTGCCGTGGCGGACGATCGGGCTTGGCCTTGTACTCCTGGCATTGCTCGTGGCGATGGTTGCGGCACTCCTCGCGGGCGGGCGTCCGAACCTGCCGGAGCCGTTCGGGCCCGCCCGGACTGGGCTCGTGGCATACGCCAGCGGTGGTGACATCTATACGGTCGACCCCGTCACGGGCAATTCGACCGGAATCGTCAGGGGTCCCGAGATGGATATCAATCCTCGCTGGTCACGGGACGGCACATGGCTTGCCTTCGAGCGAAAGGTCGACGGCGATGCGGGTGCGGGTCTCCTGTTTGTCGCGCGACCCGACGGGTCCGATCTGATCCAAGTCGCGCCCGAGCCCCTCCCCGTCATCGAGAACTACACCTTCTCGCCCGACGGCAAGGAAATCCTGATTGCCGCAAGCCCCGCTGGCGTCCCGCGCATCCTGGTCGCGGCGACCGATGGCAGCCAGATTCGCCAACTCGACCTGTCGAGACCAGCTACAAATGCCGCGTGGCGGCCGCCGGACGGCTCCGAGATCCTGTTCATGGACAGTGGCGACGACTCGAACGGCTTTGGCAGCATGTATGCGGTCAGCGCGGATGGCGGCAACGTCCGCACTATCCTGGAACGTGCGGCAGGCCGCTACCGGGGGTCCCCGATATGGTCCCCGGACGGGTCGCAGATCGCGTACGTGGAATGGGTTGATTCGAGCGACCTCACCGCCCAAACCCACATCATCGCGGCGGACGGGACCGGGGATCGCGTCCTTCCCATTCCTCCAGACGCTGTGTGGCAGGCCGCTAGGAGCTGGTCGAACGACGGCACCCGCCTGCTCGCCATTCGAGGCTATACCGGCGGCTTCGAGGAGTCTCGGCCCGTGGCAATCCCCGTCGACGGGAGCGGGTTTGGCATGGAGATCCAGTACCCGGGCGCCATCCAGGCTTCGTGCTGTTCGGTCTGGGAGTGGGCCCCCGACGACTCGTGGATCCTGGGAACGCCAACCAGTGCCTCAGGCGCCATGCTCGATCAGGTGCTGCTGAACCCCGTAGCCGGCACTTCCCGGACACTGCCCTGGGCGAGCGTCAGCCAACCCTCCTGGCAACGACTCGGGCGCTGAGCTCGACGCCGTCGGCCGCCCTCGCGGCGGCCGACGGATCAGCCGATGAGACGTGAGCCGGACCGGCCGCGCCACACGCTACCCTAGCCGCCGTGCGACCACCGTAACGAGGGCGGCATGATCCGGACGACACCATTCCACGAGCGGACGAGTGCGCTCAACGAGACCGGCCTGTGGAGCCACTGGTCGGGCCACCTGGCCGCGGACCGGTACCAGATGTCGGACAAGTTCGAATACTTCGCCGTCCGCAACAGCGCCGGGATCTTCGACTCCTCGCCGCTCTACAAGTACCGGATCCACGGCCCTGACGCTGAGCGCTTCCTGGCCGGCGTGCTCGCCCGGGACATCCGGGCCTGCCCGCCGGGGCACGCGCAGTACACGGTCTGGTGCGACGACAGGGGCTTCGTCGTGGAGGACGGGGTGGTGCTTCGACACGGTCCGGAAGAGTTCCTGCTCACGGCCGCCGAGCCCAACCTGGCCTACTTCTCCGACCTGATCGGCCGTGACGACGTTCGGATCGAAGAGGTAAGCCACGACTACGGGGTCATCGCGGTCCAGGGGCCGCGCTCACGTGACCTGCTGGCGAAGCTGGTCCCGGGCGTCGCGACGATCCCCTACTTCGGACTGACCAGCGGCACGATCGCCGGCTACCCGGTGACCGTGTCGCGGACCGGGTACAGCGGCGATCTCGGCTTCGAGATCTGGATCGAAAGCGCTGACGCCTTGAAGGTCTGGGACGCGGTTTGGGATTCGGTCGAAGGTCACGGCGTCCTGCCGTTCGGCCTCTCGGCCCTCTACATGCTCCGGATCGAGGGCGGCCTGCTCCTCCTGGACGTCGACTTCTCGTCGAGTCGCTTCGCCTGGACGGATGAGGATCGCTCGACACCGGTCGAGCTCGGACTCGGCTGGATGTTCCGCGATCTCGCCGCCGACGATCGAGCGTTTATCGGCCGCCGAGCCCTGGAGCGCGAGCTGACGCAGGCGACCTCGCGCTGGCGGCTCACGGGCCTGATCCTCGATTGGCAGGATCACGACCGGATCTATGGCGCGGCAGGGCTCATCCCGCCAAAGGACCACACGCCGGTCCAGGAGGAGTTGTTCGTGTACGACGACAATATCCGCCAGGTGGGCTACGCCACGAGCTCCATGTACTCGCCGATGCTCCAGCGGCACATCGCGATGGCTCGGGTTCGCCCGGACCTGGCCAGAGCGGGCTCGTCCGTGCGCCTCGAGGTCGACGTGAATCACCGCTACGAATACGTCAAGGCGACGACTGCTCGCCTGCCGCTCTACAACCCCGCACGAAAGACGGCCTGAGATGCCGAAGACGAAGACGACCGCAGCATCGAAGCCGGCCACGACGCCGGCGCCCAGGGCGGCTGACCGAACCTACGACGCGATCGTCGTCGGTGGTGGACACAACGGCCTGGTCAACGGTGCCTATCTGGCCAAGGCCGGCCTCAAGACGCTCGTTATCGAGCGCCGATCGCTCGTTGGCGGGGCGGCGATCACCGAGGAGCTCTATCCCGGCTTCTCGTTTACGACCTTCTCGTACGCCCTAAGCCTCCTCCGGCCGGACATCATCCATGACCTCGAGCTGACGAAGCATGGCTTCATGCCGCTGCTCATGTCGTCAACCTTCGCGCCGATGGAGAACGGCGACTACCTCTGGCTCGGCCAGGATCACGACCAGAACCTCAAGGAGATCGCGCGCCATAGCCAGCACGACGCCGACGCGTACGAGCAGTACTCGCACGACATGGAGATGGTCTGCCAGGCCATCAAGCCGCTGCT
>CAYLSK010000107.1:0-9788 GCA_964385975.1 uncultured Anaerolineaceae bacterium
AGCCGCCGATCATCGAGAAGGCGAAGGCGACGCTGAACTCGAACATGTTGCCCCACGGCCCGCGTCCAACGATCAGCGCCCGCAGCAGCATCGAGGCCCCAAGGCCGACCCATCCGACAAGGCTCAGACCGAGCGCGGCGCGCGACAGGGGGCTCGGGGATGCGGCCGTGTCAGGTCCGCTGGCGGTCGCCTGGACCTGCGCCTCGACGAACGATCCGGTCACGACCCCGGCGTAGGCCGGCTGGCGGACGGTCGCGAGCACGGGCAGCATCCGTCGGCCGTTGGCCAGCATCACGGCATGGCCGATGTGCGCGGCGAAGCCAAGCGCGACGAAGATCACGCCGAGCGAGAAGAGGCTGGACGAGAGGGCGGCCATGGTCATCTCCTCCGGCGTTACTCGATCAGGCGACGGCGGCGCCGCCGGGCTTGGGGCCCGCCGACGTTCGAACGGCGATGGCCCGGCTGTTGACCTTCAGGACGAGCCCGCAGTTCGAGCAGGTGTCGACCAGGGCCGAGCGGCCCAGCGAGCACATCGGGCAGACCACCGCGAGCGTGTCCTGGCAGCGCTCGCAACGAAGCGTCGCCGACGGGTAGACGAGGCCATCGCGGCGGCAATGCGGCAGGCCGATCGGAAAGACGGGTTCGCCGTCGGCGCCGATCTCCGCAACCCGCGGCCCCTCCTCGAAGCGGACCTTGACACGTGGCTTGCGAGCGAGGTAGATGACCGTTCCAAGGGCCAGGAAGGTCAGGAACGGGGCGACCAGACCGAGCACGATCAGGACGGGCAGCGCGCTGATCAGCATGCCCCAATCGGGCATCACGAAGAGGGACGTAACCTGCAGGATCTGGCTCCAGATCGAGTTCAGGACGTCGATGAGATTCACGGCGGCATCCTACCAGCCCCACCCGCCTTGGGCGATCGCCGTGGGTTGCCTCGCTTGGTCGTTGCACCACGTCCCGGCCGCCAGCCAACGCGCTCGGATCCGTCCTCGTCGCCGGTTGTCGGGGAGGCGCCAGCGACCGGTCTCGGCGGGCGCGGATTGCCGATCGACGGCGACGACAAGCGGCCGGAGCCGAGTCGCCCCAGCAGCCACGCGGAACCCGCCGTCCGCGCCCCGCGCATCCGGGACTCGTGGCGCAGATCTCGGTCGTCGGTGACGATCAGCAGCCCGGCCGTCCCGTCGGGTCCATCGACCAGCCGCACGTCATCGACCAGGGCCAGGATCACGGCGTCGGCCGTGCGGGCACCCCCGTAGCGGACAGAGGTCCCGGCGGCGATCCGTTCGCCGCGCAGGCCTCGCTCGGGCGGTCCATCGAAGACCAGCTCGATGGCGACCTGGGCCGGGACGACCGCGCGGAGTCGACCGATCAGGGTCGCCGGCGGGGCCGCCCCGCCGCCCCGCGACAGCGAGTAGAGCAGGTTCGTGCCGTCGACCAGCAGGCGCTGGGTCGCGGCGAGGGGGTTTCGGTCGGGGGCCGGCATCTGGCCCATCGTACGCGCCGGAAGACACGCGGCTACGATCGAGCCGTGAGCCTCCTCCTGCTGGTCGACCTCGACGGTGTCGTCTACCGCGGCCTCGACCCCGTTCCGGGCGTCGCCGCCGTGCTGGCCGATCGGGCCTCCCGAGGCGACGACGTCGTCTACGTCACGAACAACTCGATGCACTACCGGGCCGACTACCAGGCGCGCCTCGCCGCGATGGGCGCGCCGGTCTCGCCCAACACGGTCGTCTCCTCGGCCCGCGCGACCGCGGTCTACCTCCAGGAGCACGATCCGGAGATCCGGCGCGTCCTGGTCCTGGGCGCCGGCGGGCTGGAACGCGAATTGCGCGACCTCGGCTATGACGTGGTGGGTGCCGGCCATGCCGCTACGCGAGTCAGCCAGGAGGGGATCGATGGCTACGCCGCCGCCGGCCAGCCGGACGCCGTGGTCGTGGGGCTGGACCCGAACCTGACCTACGTTCGCCTGGTCGTCGCCTCGGATTGCATCCGGGCCGGCGCCCACTTCATTGCCACCAATCGCGACCCGGTCTATCCGACCGAACGCGGGCTCCGGCCGGGTGCCGGCTCGGTCGTGGCCGCGGTCGAAGCGGCGACCGGCGTGGTTCCGATCTCGATCGGGAAACCCGCCCCCTACCTGCTGGAGGCCGCCGCCCATGCCGTGGGCCGAGAGCCGGGCGAGGCGATCATGATCGGCGACGGGATCGGGACGGACCTGGCCGCGGCACGGGCCGTTGGCGCGCGATGCGTCTTCATGCTGACCGGGGTGACGACCCGGGCCCAGATCGAGGCACTCCCCGAGGATGAGCGGCCGACCGCGGTGGCGGCCGACGCCGACGAATTGGCGGCGGCCCTGGAGCGTCTCGGCTCCTGAGCCCTCCCGCCCCAAGCCGGGTCAGGGCGCGACTTCGGAGACGCCGGCGGCCCAGGCTTCGAAGGCCGCCCGAAGCGGGACGAGGTCCGCCTCGTCGGCAAAGGCGACGTCGAGCGCCCGCCGGTCGATCGTCCAGAGCTCCGGGAGGGTCAGCCCGATCTCCTCGATCGCTCGTCGGTACTCCTCCGTGAGGGTCAGGTCGGCGACCGTGGTGTCGTCCGTGGAGAGCGTCACCGGCACGCCGGCGCGATGAAGCCTGGCCAACGGATGCGCGGCCAGCGAGGGCACGATCCCGGCCTGCACGTTGGAGGTGGGGCAGAGGTCGAGGGTCACGCCCCGTGCGATCAACTCTCGACAGAGGTCTGGGTCCTCCGCGGCGCCCGGGCCATGGGCGATCCGCTCCGGGGCGAGGGCGAGCGCCCGCCTGACCTGCCCGGCGCCGCCCCATTCCCCGGCGTGGAGGGTGATCCGCAGGCCCCCGGCGCGGGCCGCCTCGAAGGCGCGGGCGTGATCGAGGGGATCGGGGAAGGCCGCCTCGGGTCCGGCCAGGTCCCAGCCCGTCAGGCCCTGATCGCGGAAGCGCGCCGCCGTCTCGGCCAGCTCAACGTTCGCCTCAGGATCGCGCGAGCGGATGGCTGTACAGATCAGCCTGACGACCGTCCCGGTCCGCTCCGCCGCCTCGCGCGCGCCGGCGCAAACGGCCGCGATGTCGTCGGCCAGCGAGAGGCCGCGGGCCACGTGAAGGAGCGGACCCCAGCGGATCTCGACGTAGCGGACGCCGTCGGCAGACTTGTCCTCCACGAGCTCGGCGGTGATCCGTTCCAGGGCCTCGGCGTCCTGCATCAGTGCGATCGGCAGATCGAACGCCCGCAACAGCTCGGCTTGGTCGCGACACGGCATCGGTGCGATCAGGGCGGCTGCCATGCCGGCCCGGTCCCGCGGCGCCTCCACGCCACGAGTCCGGGCGAGCTCGACTGCGGTCTCGATCCGAAGCGATCCGTCGAGGTGGAGATGGAGCTCGGCCTTGGGCATCGCGGCGAGCAGCTGGCGGAGTGGCTGGCCGCTCAGGCGATCCGTCATGGCGGCGATGCTACCCTGCCATCGTGTCCACGATTCTCGTGACAGGCGCCAGCGGGTTCGTCGGCGGCCACACCGTTCCCGCGTTGCTCGCGGCGGGCCATCGAGTGGTGGCCTTGTCGCGCAGCCCGGTCGCCGGCGAGACCGTCCTCGCTCGGCTGCCGGCCGCCGATCGAGCCAGCGTCGAGCTGCGCGATGGCGACGTGACCCGTCCGGCGACGCTCGGTCCGGCGATGGCCGGCGTGGATGCGGTCGTCCACCTCGTGGCGATCCCGCGCGATTTCAACGGGGGCGCCGACCTGCGGCGGATCAACACCGAGGGGACCCGCGACGTCGTCGCGGCGATGGCCGAGACGGGCGTCAGGCGCCTCGTCCACATGGGCGCGCTGGGCGTCGTCGACGAACCAGGACTTCACTACGCGAGCTCGAAGGCCAGGGCCGAGGCGCTGGTCCGCGCGTCAGGGCTGGAGTGGACCATCCTCAAGCCGTCCCTCCAGTTCGGTCCCGGCGACGGGTTCTTCAACATCATCGCGGGCCTCGTCCGGCTCTCCCCGGGGATCGTGCCGGTCCCGGGCGACGGGATGAGCCGCTTCCAGCCGATCTACGTAGGTGACGTTGCGACGATCATCGTCCGCTCACTCGCGGATCCGAGCACGGCGGGGGGGACCTTCGAGCTGGGCGGTCCGCGCTACTGGACGTATCGCGAGATCACGCAGGAGGTCCTGAACGCCCTGGGCAAGCGTCGGGCGATCCTGCCAATGCCGGTCCCGCTCATCCGCCTGGTCGCGGGGACGGCCGAGCTCGTCCACCTGCCCTTCCCGGTGGCGACCGACCAGCTCCGCCAGCTCCGCCTGGACAACGTCGGACCGCTCGACGTGATCCCGTCCCGCTTCGGCTTCGAGCCGCGCCCGATGGACGATGCGCTCGGCTACCTCAGGCTGAAGCGGCGCGATCAGCTCGTCGCCAGCGCGTGACCGGACCGCGCAGGTTCGGCGCCATCACCTTCGGCGCCATCAAGGATCTTGTCTTCCGTGTCCTCGCCGCCGCGGCCTGGCTCGCGCTGATGGTCCTCATTGCGCTCGGGGGGGCCGGGATCGTCAATGCCATGGACCACCAGCCGGGAACGCCGGCGCGGGCCGAGCTGACGTCGTCTGGCGACCGTGAGGTCGAGCCGATGCTGGATGCCGCGGCCGCCGACCTCGTCGCCCTCGCCGATCAGGTCGCGGCGCTCGGAGTCCAGGCCCGTGGCGCGCTGGCCGCGCTCAACGGATCGGACATCTCGACGGTCGAGGCGGCCATCGCCGACGGGAACGGGCTGGTGGCCGACCTTCGGGTGCGGACCTCGGCGCTCCGCCGCGAGCTGGCCGCCGTCCCTTATGTCGGGACGCCCAGCTCGGCCATCGCGCTGTCGAACGACGTGGCATCGCGCCACGTCGCGCTCGTCGCGTCGCTCGACGCGACGGAGGGTCTCGACGATGCCTGGGAGCGCCTGACGCTCGGCTCGATCTCCGCGACCCGGATGAGTGGCCTGCTGGCCGAGCACGACGTGCTGGTCGGGCAGGCCGCGGAACGTGGCGGGGCCGCGAAGTATGACGAGGCGATAGTCCTCCTCGATCGGGCCGACGCGACCATCGCCCAGGCCCGGCAGCTCCGCAATCAGCTCGCCAACACCGTGGACGTGACCGTGCTCGACGAGTGGCTCGATCGCAACGCGGACTACGACGTGGCGCTGCGCGGCCTGTACCAGGCGATCGCGACGGTCAGCGGCACGGTCACGGACTCGGTCCGCGAGGCGATCGCCGCCGAGCAGGCGGCCAGGGACCGGCTGCCGCCGGACACCCGTGGCCTCGTCGTGATCATGGCCGAGATTGGCCGAGGCGGGATGAACGGCGCCGTCATCGCGATCGAAGAAGCACGCGGCAAGCTGATCTCGTCGATCGACGCCGCCGGAACTGCGGCCGCCGAGCCCGGATCCAGCGCCGCTCCCTGAGGCCAAAGCCGCCGCTACACTGGCCGCAACGTTTCGACCCGACCGCCGCGCGCCGGGCGCTATCTGGTGGTCCGCCTCCGGAGGATTGGATACCCGTGCAGCTTCGTGTCGTCACCGATCAGCCGTGGGATGTGCCCGCGGATATCCTCGTGGTCCCGGTTGTCTCGGACCCTGCCTTCGACGGGCCGCTTGGTGAGCTCGACCGGCGCGCTGGCGGCGAGTTGCAGACGCTTGCCGCGTTCGGTGAGCTGACCGGCAAGCGCTACGCCACGGCGCTTTCGGCGGCGGGCGAGCTGCGTGCGGAGCGGATCCTCGTCGTGTTGATGGGCGACCCGGCCGCGCTCGATCGCGAGATCGTCGTCCGGATCGCCGCCGCGGCGGAGCGCCGGTTGGGCGGCCGCGCGGTCAAGCGCCTCGCCTTCTGGCTGTCTCCGCTTGCTGAGCGCCTGGAGGGTGGCGCGAGCGCCGTCGCCGGACTGGTCGCCAGGGGCATGCTCGAGGGCGCGTACGACCCTCGCACCATCTATCGCGACACGGTCGACGAGGTCCTGCCGGTTCTCGACGAGTTGATCCTGGTCGCCCCGGGCGAGGATGCAACGGCGCTCACCCGGGCGGCCGAACGCGGGATCGTGATCGCCGAAGGCTCGAGCCTTGCCCGAACGCTTTCTAATCGGGCCTCGAATGACGTCAGCCCGGAGGTCCTCGCCGAGGAGGCCAGGGCCATCGCCAAGCGCCACGACCTGTGGATCGACGTGATCGAGCCCGAGCGCGCCACCGAGCTCGGGATGGGCATGTTCATGGCCGTCGGCCGCGGCAGCGACAACCCGCCGCGGATGATCGTCCTTCGGTCCGGCGGGGAAGGGGAGAAGGACGCGCTCGGCCGCCATCTCGCGATCGTCGGCAAGGGTGTCTGTTTCGACTCCGGGGGGATCAGCATCAAGCCGTCCGAGCGGATGGAAGAGATGAAGATGGACAAGACCGGGGCCTGCACGGTCATCGCGGCCATTGCCACGATGGCCCGGCTCGCGCCCGGGACCCCGCTCCTGGCCGTGGCACCCACGGTGGAGAACATGCCCGGGCCGCATTCCACCCGACCCGGCGACATCGTGACGGCGCTCAACGGCAAGAAGGTCGACATCATCAACACCGACGCCGAGGGGCGGCTGATCCTGGGCGACGCCCTGACCTACGCGGAGCGACTTGGCGCGACGCACCTCGTGGACGTGGCGACGCTGACCGGGGCGGTCTCGCGCGCCTTGGGCAACCAGGTCACGGGGGCGTTCGGGACCCCGCAGGGCTTCTTCGACGAGGTCGTGGCGGCCGGCCGGCAAGCGGGCGAGCGCTATTGGCAGCTTCCCCTGATCGAGGATTACGTGATCGAGATGGAGAGCTGGTACGGCGACCTCGAGAATTTGGGATCGTCCGAGGGAGGGCTGGTCAAGAGCGGTCTCTTCCTGCGCGAGTTCGTGACCCGGCCGTGGGTCCACCTCGACATCGGGGGGACGGGCTACTTCCGCAAGGCCACCGCGTATGCGCCGCGCGGCGCGACCGGCGTCTCGCACGCCACCCTGGTCGAGCTGGCCCTCGCCGGCGCCCGGGCGGGCTGACCTCCGCCCCGCCGGCCCGGACCGTCCACACTCAACCCATGGAGCCGCTCTCTGCACTGCTCGGCGTTGGGGGGTTCGCGCTCGGCCTGGCCGCCGATCGCTTCGCCACTCGCTGGCCGGAGCACGACGAGGAACACCCGCCGGGGCGGGCCGTCGATTGGCGAACGGCGGCGACCGCGCTGATCGGGGCGCTGGCCTTCGGGCTGCTGCCGCTGCGCTTTGGTGGCGACCCGCTCGCGTTCGGCGTCTTCGGGGCCTGGTTCGCCACGCTGGTCGTTGGCCTGGCGACGGATCTCGATCAGCGGTTGCTGCCTGATTTGCTGACCTTGCCGGTCATCCCGCTCGCCTTCATCTATGCGCTGAGCGGCGCCAACCCGCTGGTGGGCTCGGAGCTGCTGATGGCCGTCGCCGCCGCGCTGGTCATCCCGGCCGTCCTCTTCCTGCCGTCCATCCCGTTCGGGGCGGGAGCGTTCGGGATCGGCGACGTGAAGCTGCTCGTCGGGGTCGGCCTGCTGGCCGGCGGGAGCCGGGCGCTCGGAAGCGTCGTCTTCGCGCTGGTCGGGGCCGGGGTCGTTCTGGTCATCCTTCTGGCGGCCCGCCGGATCGGCCGGCGCACGTACGTGCCGTTCGGGCCGTTCTTCATCCTCGGCGCGCTATGGGCCGTGTTGCTACGCGGCTGACCCTGGCCGGTGGCGCGCGGACCCCAGGCCGGGGGCGCGCGGACCCGCGCTAGACTCCACGCGTATCATGCCCACAAGCCGGTGTCGTCCCGAGTCGTGCCCACTCCGGACGGCGATCCACCGGCGGGCGTCGCCGTTTGACGCACCGAGGCCCTCGCGGGTCGGGTGCGACCCACGGAGTTGGCTCGCAGGATGACATCGCCCAGGAGTAGCGCCGCTCGACGAACCGCGGGGTCCGCTCGCCCGTGAGCGGGTGGGCTTCGGCTGCCGGGCCGTCCACCCGGCGACGACGCTTCGGCCGCCGCCTTGGCCCGCTCCTTCTCCTTCTCCCCCTCGTCATCGGCGTCATCGGCGCGCCGGCGAACGTGCCCGGCGTCCACGGCGACGAGCTCAGCGACGCGCGAGCCCGCCAGGCGCAACTCAAGAAGGACGTGGCCGCGCAGAAGGCACGGGTCGCCCATCTCGTCGCGCTGCAGGCCGGTCTCTCCGCGGACATCCATCAGACCGCCGCCCAATTGCATGGGGTCAACGCCGACCTGGCGCAGGTCAAGGTCAAGATCACCGCGATGCAGGGTCAGATCGAGACCGTCCAGGGCCAGTACGACGAGCTCGTCGTCCAGCTCGCGGATCTCGATGGGCAGCTCGTGCAGGTTGAGGCCCAGGAAGCCGCCAAGAAGGCCGATCTCGGCGAGCGACGGGCGCTCCTCGCAGAGCGCATCCGGAGCGCCTATGACAGCGATCGAACGTCGCTCCTCGAGTCCTTCCTGTCCGGTGGAACCTTCACCGACGTGCTTGCCGAGATGAGCTACTACATCGACGTTGGTGAGCAGGACAAGGCGCTCGCCAACCAGATCGCCCACGACCAGGAAACGCTGGCCGCGATCCACCAGACCGTGGCCGACACCCGGGACCGCACGAACGAGCTGCGCCAGGCAACCGCCGCCGAGAAGCGGTCGCTGGATCAGAGCCTGGCTGATCTGAAGGATGCGAAGGCGTCGCTCAAGGGGCTCGAGCAGAAGACAGCCACGGCCCTGGCTCACCAGAAGACGGCCTACGCCACGTTGGCCAAGAACAAGGCGGCCGCTGCGGCGGCACTGGCCAAGTCCGCAGCCGCCCAGAAGCGACTGCAGGACAAGATCGCCGAAATCATTCGCCGGCGCTCGTTCCAGAGCCGGATTCCATCGAGCTACAACGGCGCACTCTCGTGGCCGATGGGCGGTTCCATCACCCAGGGCTTCGGGTGCACCGGCTTCAGCTGGGAGCCACGCCTCGGAAACTGCCGTCACTTTCATCGCGGGATCGATGTCGTGGCGCCGATCGGGACCCCGGTCCGGGCGTCAGGCAGCGGGACCGTCGTCTACATCGGCTGGAACTATGCCGATGGCTACGACCCGGCCTGGATCGTGGTCATCGCCCACAGCCAGTCGCTGCAGACGTGGTACGCGCACATGTCGCCGTCACACCCCAACGGGATCCGCTCCGGCAGCCACGTGCGCGAGGGCCAGATCATCGGCTACGAGGGCAACACCGGGCATTCGACCGGCGCGCATCTGCATTGGGCGGTCATGTTCAGCGGGAATTTCCGTAACCCGAGGCTCTTCCTGTAGGTCGCACCTGCTAACCGCCTGTTGATCTCCAGAGAAACGGTGCGTGCTAGCATCCGTCCGTGAAGCGATCCATGGCGGTCATCCTCGCCGGCGGTGAGGGTGAGCGCCTGTCGATCCTGTCGCAGGAACGAGCAAAGCCGGCCGTGCCGTTCGGTGGCAAGTACCGGATCATCGACTTCACGCTCTCGAATTGCATCAACTCCGGGATCGACGACGTCGTCGTCCTGACCCAGTACAACCCCCGCTCGCTGAACGATCACATCTGCCTGGGCCGGCCGTGGGACCTGGACCGCAACACCGGCGGCGTCAAGCCCCTCCAGCCGTACATCGCGCGGGGCAAGCTGGCCGAGTGGTATCGGGGTACCGCGGATGCCGTGCTCCGCAACCTCAACGTCATCGAGCACTCGCCGGGCGACACGGTGTTGGTGCTTGCCGGCGACCACGTCTACAAGA
>CAYLSK010000108.1:0-2123 GCA_964385975.1 uncultured Anaerolineaceae bacterium
CATAGGAGCTTGTCTCCAGATGACTGGATGCGGGGAATGGCGAGCCGCGGTCGTGTCGCCATGCGAGGGCCCGTCCAACTGTTCCTACGCGCAGCGCGGTCCGCACGGTTTTCGCCAGCCCATCGCGCGAATGCTCGGCCGTCCAGGGCTCGAGGTAGGCGTCGCGAATTCGCGCGAGGGCCGAGGGTATCATCGGCCCACGACCGCCCAGACTGAGGAGACCCGATGCTGTCCGAGTTCAAGGCCTTCCTGCTCAAGACGAACGCGCTGGCCCTCGCCATCGGCGTCATCATCGGCGGGGCGCTCGGCACCGTGGTCAACTCGCTGGTCAACGACATCATCATGCCGCCGATCGGGATGGTCCTCGGCGGCGTGGACTTCAGCCAGCTCAAGGTCGTGCTGAAGGCCGCGGCCGGCGGCGATCCGGCGACCGAGGTGGCGATCCGCTACGGCACGTTCCTCAACGCGATCATCGCCTTCGTCGTGATCGCCTTCGTCGTCTGGCAGGTCTCGAGGATGTTCATCAAGGAGCCCCCGCCGGCTGCGGCCAAGCCCTGCCCGTTCTGCAAGGAAGCGAACGCGCCGGACGCGACCAGGTGCCGCGCCTGCGCCAGCGTCATCTGAGCCTGGGGCGAGCTCGGACGAACCGGCCTCAGGCCTCGTCGGCTTTTGGGTACGAGCCCAGGACCCGGACCATCGTGGTCACCGGGCCGAGCGCCTCGAGCGCGGCCTGGGTCGCTGGCTCAGCGGTATCGGCGTCGAGGTCGACCCAGAAGACGTATTCCCAGGCGCGCTCCCGGCTCGGCCGAGACTCAAGCTTGCTCATGTTCAGGCCGTGCGCGGCAAAGACGCGGAGGACCTCGAGGAGTGTCCCGGGCTCGTTGCGAACCGCCAGGACGAGGGTGCTCCGGCGTGGGGCTGACGAGCGAACGGCGATTGGTGGGATCGGCTCTCCCGACCGCGCCAGAACAGCGAACCGTGTCCGGTTGCCAGGCAGATCCCCGATCTCGTCGGCCAGGACCTCCAGGCCGAAGAGGTCCGCTGCCCGTGGTGAGAGCACGGCTGCAGCCCCACGCTCGCCACGCTCGGCGATGGACTTGCCGGCACCGGCGGTGTTGTAGGTCGTCAGCAGCTGCCAGGGGCGAGCGCGCAGGAATGCCTCGGCCTGGCCAAGCGCCTGGATGTGCGAGTAGACGCGCTCGATCTCGTCGAGTCGCTGGCCGGGCAGCGCCGCCAGGCAGAGCCGAACCGGCACGACGACCTCGGCGACGATCTGGAGGTCGTGCTCGAGGAGCAGGTCGTAGTTCTCGCGGACGGTCCCGTTGATGACGTTCTCGATCGGGATCACGCCGGCGGCCGCGGCACCCGAGCTGACCGCACCGAAGACCTCGCGGAAGCTCCCGAGCGCGGCGCGTGCGACTTCACCGAAGGCCGCCAGCACGGCGTCCTCGGCGAAGGCGCCGGGTTCTCCGGCGTAGGCGACGCTCACTGGCTCACCTTGCGGTGGGTGTGGCCAGCGGGTCATTCGAGCGCGAGCGACCGACGATGGACGCGATGCCATCTGGGTCGAGGATCTCGATGTAGCCGTCGGCCGTTGCGATCAGGCCTTCGCTGCGGAGGTCGCGCAGAACGCGCGCCACCACCTCGCGGACCGTCCCAACGTCGTCGGCGAGTGCTTGCTGGGTGACCGGGGCCACAAGACGTTCCGTATGAGTGGCTTCGGTGGCCAGGTCGAGCAGATGTCGAGCGACCCGCTCCCGCATCGAACCGAAGGTATTGCTCGCCAACGTGGCGTAGATGTCCTGCAGCCGTCTGGTTATCTCCGCGATCAGCGCAAGCCCGACACGACCGTCCTCGGCGATGAGCTCGCGCACGGTCACCTCCTTCAGCTCCAGGATCGTGCAGGGGATGACCGCCTGAACGCTGACTCGGACTCGACCCTCCGCGATGCTCCCAACCATCGTCCCCGGTCGGGAGAAGCGAACGCTCAAGCGTCGCCCGTCACCCGAGCTCAGGTGGGATCGCGCCATCCCGCGGAGAATGATACCCGTCCGATTCGTGGCTTCCGTCGCCGAGAAGATCGGCGCGCCGGCCTGCGCCTCCAGGAGCACGGCGTCGGCGAG
>CAYLSK010000108.1:2223-4228 GCA_964385975.1 uncultured Anaerolineaceae bacterium
TGGCACGCCCCAAACCTTCATATGCGAAAGGACAGAACGACGAATGACAGCTTTTGGACGGGTCGCTAACGCTCCGAGCGTGGTATCTAAACACCGGCGAGCGGCCATTGCTCTGCTGCTCGGCCTGAGCGTCGTCAGCCTGGGCGCTGGGGCCTTCTCGCTCGCAGTTTTCACCGACACGGACGCCTCGACCGGCTCGTTCACCGCCGGCACGGTCGACATCGCGACCTCGCCGACCACGCTGTTCACCGTCACCGACATCATGCCCGGCGACAGCGGCAGCGCCACGCTGACCGTTCAGAACAACGGCTCGGGTCAGCTGCGCTACGCGATGACCTCTTCGTCGACCAACGCCGATGGCAAGGCCCTGCGCGATCAGCTCTCCCTGACCGTCAAGACCGGCGCCTGTGCCGGGAGCACGACGTTGTACAGCGGCGCCCTGAGCGGCGCGCTCTTCGGCGACCCCACCCAGGGCGCCCAGGCCGGCGACCGAACGCTCGCCGCCGCCGCGAGCGAGCAGCTCTGCTTCGCCTGGAGCCTGCCGCTCGCCTCCGGCAACACCTACCAGGGCGCGACGACGACGACGACCTTCACGTTCGACGCCGAGCAGACCGCCAACAACCCGTAGACCGCAACGGCTGCGCCCCTCGGCTGCGGTCCGTCCTTCGGGGCGAACCGCAGCCGGCGGCTGGTCGACCGAATCCTTCCCCAGAGGCGAGGCGACGCGCATGACCCTCCGTGGATCAAGCTCCGAGATCCTCCGCCGGATCCTCGACGCCCTCCTCATTGGCCTCATCCTCGTCGTGCTCGCGGGCGTGGTCCTGGGCCGCGTCGTCCCGCTGACCGGGCGCCAGACGCTGATCGTCGGGGGCGGCTCGATGGAGCCATCGATCCCGCTCGGGGCGGTGGTGGTGACCGAGCCAGTCGCCGCGACCGACCTCCAGATCGGCGACGTCGTGAGCCTGCGTTCCGGTCCCGAGCTGCGGACCATCTTCACCCACCGGGTCACCCGCGTCATCACCCGGACCGACGGGCCGTGGCTCGAGACGAAGGGCGACGCGAACGCGAGGATCGACCCCTCGATCGCCCCGGCCAGTCAGGTCATCGGCCGGGTCATGCTCAGCGTTCCGTTCGGCGGCTACCTCCTGAAGCTGTTGTCCATCCCAAGCGGCCTCCTCCTCGTCGTCCTCATCGCGGGTGTCTTGCTGACGCTGACCTGGCTGCTGGAGTCCTTCGAGAAGGAGCGGCAGCAGGGAGGGCGGACCGTCGCGGCTGCCGCGTCCATGGGTGCCAGGAGCCCGGCCACCCGCGCCCGTCGAGCTCGCTGGGAGGCGCTCGTCCGCGGTCGTGGCTCGGGGTCGACCCAGTCTTCGTCCGGGTCGGCCGCCATGGCCGCCGACCGCCACCTGGACTGAAGGCTTCTATCCATGCTCACTCGACGCCCGGCCCCACCGAGCCTCGTCCGGCGCCCGATCAGCCGGTCGGCCGCGGACGGCGCTGGTGCGCGCCGGGGTTGGTTGGGGCTGGCGCTCGTCGGGCTCCTCGCCGTCGTCGTCGGCGCGACCGTTCCCCTCAGCCTCGCCCTGCTCACGGACGCGGCCTCGAGCAGCGGTGCCTTCACGGCCGCCATCCTCGACCCACCGACCGGGGTCGCCGCGACCGGCGGCTCCAGCGTCAGCCTGACCTGGACCGCCAGCACGAGCAGTGCTGCCAGCGGTTACAACGTCGAGCGAGCGACCGCCCTGGCCGGGCCATACAGCCAGATCGGGACGGCGACGCCGATCAGCGCCACGAGCTACCCGGACAGCCCGTCCTCTGGCACCTACTGGTACCGCCTGGCGACCTACGTTCAGAACTGGACGAGCGCGACAACGACTCCGGTCTCGGCCACCGTGACGACGTCGACGAGCACGGGCGCGACGCCCTGCCTCGCCTCCTCGAACGCTGCCGACAGCGGCGGCAACGGCAACGGCTACGAGACGAACCCCGCCAACGCCTGCGCCTC
>CAYLSK010000108.1:4328-9779 GCA_964385975.1 uncultured Anaerolineaceae bacterium
CGGGCGTGACCACCTATACCTTCGGCTCGTCGAGCGACACCTGGGGCCACACCTGGACGGCCGCCCAGCTCTCGACCTCGAGCTTCCGTGTCCGGCTCGTGGATGCGACGAGCCGAGCGAGCAAGGACTACCGGCTCGACTATCTCGCGGTGACCGTGCAGTACACGCCCTAGGCTGGCCGTCGCCCTCGCGGCGGGCTGCATGGCCCGTCGCTCGCCCTTCCCAGGCTACACGCGGCGCCAGCGGCTCGAGCGGCTGGAGCGGCTCGGAGAATCGCGGCGGTTGACCGGAGGCTGAAGAATCCGGGCTCGCAGAAGGTGTCGCAGAAGTCCTCCGCCTCGCCCACCATCGCCGGAAGCGACGCCAACATGTATGATCGGTGGGCGTCTCCCGCGGAGCGAGCGCGGATCGACCCGAGGGCGAAGCCTCGCAGGATCGTTTGGCATCACGAGGACGCGCCCGATGACCCCGGAATTGCCACCTCCCACCGATGACCCCGATCAGACCCCTGGACCGCACGGTCCATTAGACACTCCCGAAGCATGGGCAGACGCCGCCAGCGATCTCCCTGGACCCGAATTTTGGCGGACGATCCTGGCAGCCGAATCCGCGCGCTGCGCGCGCTACGGGCGGATCGCCACGGTCGTCCTTGCTGAGCTCGTCGGGCTCGACTCGCTGGCCGATCGCTGGGGCGAGGACGTAGCTCGACAAGCGATCGTGACCGTTGCGGGTGTCCTGCGCGCGAGTGGCCGAACGAGCGACTACCTGGCCCGCCTGGAGGCGGCCCGCTTTGGGATGATCCTGGCCGAGACCGATGAGGTCGCCGCGATCAACTTCGTCGAGCGCGCGCGTGAGCGCTGCGAGCAGGAGTTGCGGGCCGCATCAGAAGGTGTACGAGTCGCATTCGGCTGGGCGAGTCCAAGCGGCTCCTCGACACTGTTGGCCGCGGCCGATCAAGCGGAGACCCGCCTTCTCGCCGAGCGCGCTGACTGAACCGTCGTCCCGTGGCGCTCTCCGACCATGGCCGTCCGCCGTAGTGGCCGCCCCGCGCACTCCCGGCGCGACCCGGCGAGTGACCAGCCCAAGCGCGCGACTCGTAGTCGACGGCAGGCACCGAAGCCATTCCCGCGCGGCCTCTGCGTCCCTACCGCTCGAACCAGGCGACCGTGTCGTGCTGGCCTTCGTCCTCGTCAATGTCGGCGCGTTGCGCTCGCGCCTTGCCGGCCGACACGGCGACTCGCCGGCGACTCCCGGCGGCCTCCGTAGCGCCGGACCAGTGCGCCTCGCCGAGCATCGCGTTAAGGGCCAGGATGTAGGCCTCGATGGAGGCCGCGATGATGTTCGGCCCGCGGGCCTCGCCGCCGTACTGCCCGCTGCCGCGTTCCCCGCCGGCCTCGGGCGGAGCGATCGTGACGGTGACCACGCCGATCGTGTCGGTCCCCTCGCCCAGGGCGTGGATGTCGTAGGCGAGCAGTCGAGGATGCCCGCTCAGCACGCCGTGCAGCGCCTTGTCCACGGCCCGGTAGAGCGAGTCGATCGCGCCATTACCGTCGGCCGACGCACGCCACTCGTGATCGCCGGAGGTAATGACCACAGCGCCCCGACTGCGCACGTTGCTGCCGGAGGTCACCGTCCAACGGGCCAGCTGCAGGGTCGCCTCCGTAACCTGGGGCGTGGCGGTCATCTCGGTCACCTCCGTGGGGTTGCGGTCGCGCCGCGGACCGACGGCGCGACAGGGGGTGCTCCTGGGGGGCGGGCCGTCGTGAAGTGGCGCTCGTCGCGCCGGCGCAGCTCGGATCCCGACTTCCAGATCGCGAACTCGAGCGAGTCGGCCAGCGCCGCCGCCGACGCGGCGATGATGTTCGTATCGCTGCCCATGGTCGACCAGGTGCGCAAGCCGTCCGTCGAATCGATGACCACCCGGGTTCGTGCCGCGGTCGCCGCGACGCCGTCCAGGATGCGGACCTTGTAATCCACCAGGTGGACCTCGTCGAGCCCCGGGTAGAAGGCCCGGAGAGCCTTCCGCAGCGCCACGTCGAGGGCATTCACCGGCCCATTGCCGTCGCCCGCGGTGTGCAGGATTTCACCGTCCACCTCGACCTTGACGGTCGCCTCGGCGAGCATCTCGCGGCCATCGCGCTGCTCGACCAGGCAGGTGTAGTCCACGATCCGAAACGGCGCGACGTACTCCGCCGAATGGCGCCGAATCAGCAGCTCGAAGCTCGCCTCGGCACCCTCGAACGCGAGGCCGTCAGCCTCCAGCTGCTTGATCAGCTTGGAGAGCTCTCGCGGATCCACGACGCCTTCAAGCTCGTGACCCAGCTGCTCGGCCCGGATCGAGATATTGGCTCGGCCGCCGAGCTCCGAGACGACGAGCCGTCCGACATTGCCGACGGCCGCCGGATCGATGTGCTGGTAGCTCCGCTCGACCTTGGCCACGGCCGCGCCGTGGACGCCGCCCTTGTGGGCGAAGGCGGACCGTCCGACATACGGCTGGTAGTCGTTCGGCGTCAGGTTGGCGATCTCGGCGATCGAGCGCGACAGCTCGGTCAAGCCGGGCAGATGGCCCCCGCCGGCAGGGACCAGCTCGTGGGGGGTCTTGAGCGCCAGGTTGGCCAGGATGCTGACCATGTTGGCATTGCCGGCCCGTTCGCCGTAGCCGTTGATCGTGGCCTGGACGTGGCGGATCCCAGCCGCCACGGCCGCCATCGAGTTGGCGACCGCGAGCTCGGCGTCATTGTGGGTGTGGATCCCCCAGGTCACGTCGGGTGCGGCCGGGTCGGCTTCGAGCGTCCCACGGACATCGCTGATGATGCGGGCCAGCTCGTTGGTCATCGTGCCGCCGTTGGTGTCGCACAGGACGATCGTTCGGGCGCCTGCGCCGCGGGCGGCGCGCAGCGTCTGGAACGCGTAGTCACGATCGGCCTTGTAGCCATCGAAGAAGTGCTCGGCGTCATAGATCGCCTCACGCCCGCGATCGACGACGAAGCCGACCGAGTCGGCGATCATGTCGAGGTTTTCGGTTGGCGTGGCGCCGAGGACCTCGATGACGTGGAGCAGCCAGCTCTTGCCGAAGATGGTCACGACCGGCGTCTCTGCCGCCACCAGCTCCCGCAAATTCGGGTCGTCGCCGGGCTTGTTCGAGCGGTGGCGGGTGGAGCCGAACGCCGCCAGCTTGGCTCGTTCCCAGCGCATCGTCCGGGCAGTCGCGAAGAACTCGATGTCCTTGGGGTTGGAGCCCGGCCATCCGCCCTCGATGAACGGCATCCCGAACTCGTCGAGCATCCGGGCGATCCGCAGCTTGTCGGCCAGCGAGAGCGTGATGTTCTCGCCCTGGGTGCCGTCGCGCAGGGTCGTGTCGTAGAGCACGACCGGGGCGTCGCCGGAGGTCGGCGCCGTCATGCCAGCACACCTTCCTGGGCGCCGGCCGCGAGCGACTCGACGACCGCACTGGCGAAGGCCACAGTCCCGACCACGCGGAGCCCGTCGGCATGGCCGGTGCCCGCGAGGTCGGCCGTACGGTAGCCGGCATCGAGGACCGCCTTCACCGCGGCCTCGACGGCTTCCGCCGCGTCCGTCCGGCCGAGCGAGAGCCGCAGCAGCATCGCCGCCGACAGGATCGTCCCGATCGGGTTTGCTCGGTCCTGGCCGGCGATGTCCGGCGCGGAGCCGTGGATCGGCTCATAGAGCCCGAACGTGCCATGGGCCGTGCGCCGTTCCCCGAGCGACGCCGAGGGGAGCAGTCCGAGCGAGCCGGCGAGCACGCCAGCCTCGTCGGAGAGGATGTCGCCGAACAGGTTCTCGGTCACCAGGACATCGAAGCGGGCGGGCTGCTTGATCAGCAACATCGCGCACGAATCGACGAGCTGGTGGCTCACCTCGACGTCCGGGAACTCCGGGCGCATCTCCTCGACCACGGTCCGCCACAGGCGCGAGGTCGCGAGGACGTTCGCCTTGTCGACGCTCGTGAGGCTGCCGCGACGGCCGCGCGCGAGCTCGAAGGCGAGGCGAACCACGCGGCGGATCTCGGCCTCGGAGTACGGGAGCGTGTCCATGGCGAATCGCTCGCCCGGCGCCCCGCTGGCTTCGGTCCGTTCGCCGTAGTAGAGCCCGCCGGTCAGCTCGCGAACGATCAACAGGTCCACGCCATCGAGCAGCTCGGCACGAACCGGGGCCGCGGACGCCGCGATCGTCGGATGGACCGTCACCGGCCGGAGATTGGCGAACAGGCCGAGGGCGCCGCGCAACTTGAACAGGGCCTGCTCGGGCCGAACCGCCGCCTTCGGGTTGTCCCATTTGGGGCCGCCCACCGCGCCGAGCAGGATCGCGTCGGCCGCGCCGCAGCCGACCACGTCCTCGTCGCGGATCGCGACCCCGTGGGCGTCGATCGCGTTCCCACCGGCGGCGTGCTCCGACCAGCCGACATCGAACCCGAACCGCTCGGCGGCAGCATCCAGCACGCGCCGCGCGGCCGCGACGACCTCCGGCCCGACACCGTCGCCTGGGATCGTCGCGATCCGGTAGACCGGACGCTCCGTCATGGGAGGCGCTCGCCCTGGCGCGGCGAGACGAAGGCCACCTTGACCCCATTGATCTCCGCGCCATGGAGCTTGTTGACGGCCACGATGTAGGCATCGAGCGAGGCCTCGATAATGTTCGTGGAGAGGCCGTGGCCGGTCACGACCAGGGCTCCCGGCCCCTCGTCGGACGAGCGCCGGCAGCGAACCAGCGCCTGCCCCTGGGCGTCCTCGCCGGCGCTGACTGCCTTGATCTCGTACTCGGTCAGGGTCGGGTGCCAGCCGAGGACCGGCTGCAAGGCGGCATCAACCGCGCCGAAGAGCGCATTGACCGGCCCGTTCCCGGTCGTCTCGGCGGTTCGATCCTGGCCGTCGACGGTCAGGCTGACCGTGCCGGTCGCGTTGCCACCGCGCGACGAGGTGACGCTCCAGCCCACGAGGCTGACGGAGGCCGGGACCTCCGACGAGCGCTGCTCGACGAGCGCCAGCAGGTCCGCGTCGGTGACCTCCTTCTTGGCGTCGGCGAGGGCCACCGCCTGGCGGTAGATCTCGTCGAGGGCCTCGCCCTCGAGCAGGTGTCCGAGCTCCTTGAGCTTGCCCTGCAGCCCGCGCCGGCCGGACAGCTTGCCGATCGTCAGCTGACTGCCGGTGAGCCCGACCGACTGCGGGGTCATGATCTCGTAGGTCAGCGGGTTCTTGATCACGCCGTCCTGGTGGATGCCGGATTCGTGGGCAAAGGCATTGCCGCCCACGATCGCCTTGTTCGGCTGGACCGCGAAGCCGGTCAGGTAGCTGACCAGCCGGCTGGCGGCGGTCAGCTGCTCGGTGGCGACGCCCGAAACCAGCTCGGGGAACTGCGTCGGGCGGGTGCGCAGCGCCATCACGACCTCCTCGAGCGAGGCGTTGCCGGCGCGTTCGCCAAGGCCGTTGACCG
>CAYLSK010000109.1:0-9711 GCA_964385975.1 uncultured Anaerolineaceae bacterium
GCTAGGCGCTGCCGAGGCGAAGGAAGCGGCCATCCTCGTCTCGCACCACGCGCGCCGTCGCCACGATGGCCGAGCGCACGATGGGCCCGTAGATGTGCGGATATGGCGAGCCTGCCACGTCGAAGCGCCAAGGAACGTCGAGCTGGTCGAGGTCGACGGTCAGGACGTGGAATTGTCGAGGGTCCGCGGCGTAATAGCGGTCGAACGTCGCACGCAACGCCTCGACCCCGTCCGTGCAGTGGATGAAGCCCTCGGTCTCGAGCGATGCGGCGGCAAAGGGAATACCACGATCGGCCACGGTCCAGAGCTCGGCCGGAACGAGATGAAACGTCGCCCGCATCAGGCGGGCGGCTGGTCCACCGAGATCCAGCGACGATCGAGGGCCAGCTGGATCACCGTTGAGCGATCGGCAGCCAAAGCCGCCCGGAGGGCCGGCTCAAAGTCAGCATCTCGATCGACCCGAGCCCCACGTGCTCCGCAGGCCCGCGCGATCGCGGCAAAGTCGACGGGTCCAAGCTCGGTGCCGACCCCGATCCCGGTTCCGCGCCGCTCCTGCCACATCCGGATCGTGCCATACCGTTCGTTGTCGAACGCCACGACCACCACCCGAATGCCAAGTCGGACCGTCGTCTCGAGCTCGGCCATGGTCATCCCGAGACCACCGTCGCCAACGAGCGCCACGACCGCTCGATCTCGATGGACGAGGGCTGCCGCGATGGCGGCCGGAAGGCCGTACCCCATCGCACCAGACGTCGAACCGAGGTAGGTTCCTGGTCGGCGGAACCGGAACCCGCGGCCTGCCCAGCCGGCGAAGTTGCCGGCGTCCGTGGTCAGGATCGCGTCGTCGGGGAGTACTCGTCGCAGGGTGGCGACCGTTCGTCCCGGATGCACGCCGGGTCCATCCCAGGGATCGGCGTCCACGATGCTCGCCGCCTCCCAGGCGGAACGATCCGTGGCGTTGTTGGCCTGGCGCGTTGCGACCAGCGCAGCATCGAGCACGGCTCGCCCGACGAGTCGTTCGTTGGCGGCTCGCAAGAAGGCCTTGGCGTCGGCCGCCACGGAGATTTCGGGCACCGGCAGGCCATCGGAGCGTCCAGGTTCGAGGTCCACGTGCGCCCAGGGCAGGCCAGCCCGCGGCACCAGGTAGCCATAGCTCGTCGCCTCGTTGAGGCGTGATCCGATGACGACCAGGGCGTCGGCGGCGTCGAGACGCTCGCGAACCGTGGATGCGGCGCCGAGACCGGCCATCCCGAGGTAGAGGGGATGGTCGTTGGAGATGACGTCGGGGCGACGCCAAGCGGCGATCACGGGAACCTGGAGCAGCTCTGCAAAACGGGTCAGCTCGGTGGAGGTGCGGGCGCGAAGGATCCCGGCTCCGGCCAGGATGACCGGCCGTTGCGCGGAGGCCAGCAGCTCGATGACGGAGCGGATCGCCTCGTCGGTTGGTCGAGGCACCGCGGGCCGCCCGGCTTCGACCCGGGCGTCGTCGGGCATCGTTTCATCGAGCAGATCTTCGGGAAGCGACAAGAACGCCGGGCCAGGTCGGCCGCCCAGGGCCTGGCGGATCGCCTCCGACACGATCGAGGCGACGTCCGCTGTCGAGCGCGGTTCGGCTGCCCATTTCGCCAGCCTGCCGAGGGTCGCGACCTGGTCGATCTCCTGGAATGCCTCACGACCGATCAACTCGCGTTCGACCTGACCCACGGCGGCGAACATCGGGGTTGAGTTCTGGCGCGCCGTGTGGATTCCGATGGCGAGGTTGGCCCCGCCGACCGCTCGAGTCCCCAGGCACACCGCCGGACGGCCCGTGAGCTGCCCATGGGCCTCGGCCATGAACGACGCCGGACCTTCGTGGCGGGTGGCAACGACTCGGATCCCGGCAGCCTCGAATGCGTCGAGAAGCCCCAGGAACGACTCGCCCGGAACGGTGAAGGCATAGCGCACGCCTGCGGACCGAAGGGCATCGGCGATGAATCGGCCGACCGTTCGCGGGCCGGCAGCCGGTTCGGGGGCGGCTTCGGCCTCGGCGATGAATTCGGGCGCCACCTCGGGCTCGAGCTCGGCGATGGGATCGGGCTCGGCGATGGGATCGGGCTCGGGTTCGGCCTCGGGCGCCACCTCGGGCTCGGGCTCGGGCTCGGCGGGCTCGGCGGGCTCGGCGGGCTCGGCCTCGGCGATGGGATCGGGCTCGGGCTCGGATTCAGGCGCCGCCTCGGTCTCCGGCTCGGGCTCGGGTTCGGGCCCCGCCTCTGATTCAGGTTCGGGTGCCGCGTCCGGTTCGGATTCGATGGTCACCGCTTGCGTCGTCGTGGCTTCGGTTTCGTCGTGCTGCGGTTCGGCGTCGAGCTCGCTCATGGCGGCTGCGCTCCTTCAGTTGCTTGGCCCCGGGTCGGGGAAGCTCAGCGGTAGTTCTCGAACTGGAGTGGAACCGGCTCATCGAGCTCGCGCAGCCGTGTGATGACTCGCTGAAGGTCATCCCGACTCTTGCCCGAAACGCGGACTGCGTCGCCCTGGATCTGCGACTTCACCTTGGGGAACTCGTCCCGGATCAGCCTGGTGATCCGCTTGGCGATCTCGTCCGAGAGGCCTCGACGAAGACCGATCCGCTGGCGAACCTTGTTGCCACCGGCCTCCTCGATCTTCCCCCAATCGAAGATCTTGAGCGAGAGGCTGCGCCGGATCGCCTTCGACTCGATCAGGTCCCTGACCGCGCCGGCTCGATGCTCGTCGTCGGTGATCAGGGCCAGTTCGGTCTTGGCTTGGGTCAGCTCCACGGTCACGCCTTTGAAGTCGAAGCGCGTCCCGATCTCGCGTCGAACCTGGTCGAGCGCGTTGCGAAGCTCTTGCTCGTCGAAGTCGCTGACCACATCGAATGACTGGTCTCCGGCCATCGATCCTCCTCTCCTACCGGGTGCCGCCCGGGGCTCGCTGCGTCCACTGACGGTACCGGGCGATCCGACCGTCCGGCACGATCTCGGCAGTCATGAAGCCGGCGATCCTGACCAGATCACCGCCGCCTCGTGGCGCGAACGTCATCTGCCAGGCGGCCAGCACGGTTGGCTCCGAGACCCAGTGACGCTCCACGGTGAACTCGACGTCCCGCCGGGCCTCCGCGGTCTTCAGCATGTAGCTCCGCAGGGCATTGTGGCCGACCAGCGGCGCGCCGAACGGATTCTCATGGTACTCGGCATCGTCGGTGAAGAGCTCTACCCAGGCGTCGCCGTCGAAGCTGGTTAGCGCCTGCCCAAAGGCGGTCAGCAGATCGCCCGCCGCGGCATAGTCGATCAACGACGCTCTGCCAGTCGTTCGAGCAGCAGCTCTCCGATCTGATAGCTCCGGCCACCGCCCATCACCAGGACCACGTCGCCCGCGGCGACTTCTCGCGCCAGTCGATCAGCGGTGGCCTCGACGGAGCCTGGCGCCAGGACCGCGATCTCCGGGCGTCGTGCGGCCGTCACCTTTGCCAGGCCCGCTGCCGACGCGATCGTCGTGTCGCGGTCGCGGCCCGCCCATATGTCCGCGATGGCGACCGCGTCGGCGCCGGCGAGGGCGTCGGCCAGCTCGCCGAGCATGGCCGCCGTTCGATGGAAGGTGAGCGGTTCCAGGACGGCCCAGATGCGCCGGCCCGGCTCGCGCTGTCGAACCGCCGCGAGCGTCTCGCGGATCGCCGTCGGGTGATGGCCGTAGTCGTCGTAGACGGCCACGCCGGCCACCTCGCCCTTCCGCTCGAGGCGGCGACCCACGCCTGCAAATGACGCCAGCGCCGTGCCGATCGTGGACGGCGACAGGCCGAGAACGCTCGCCGCACCGGCGACAGCAAGCGCATTCGCAGCATTGTGACGACCGGCGGTGATCAGCCTGGTCGTGATCGGGCCGGCCAGCGGGTCCAGGCCATGGATCTCCACGGTGGTGGAGTCCGGGTCGCTAGCCGTGACGCGGCCCAGCAGCGCGGACGCAGGCCCGGCCCGGGTGGCAAACCGGTCGGCAATCGCCTTGGCGTAGCCACCGAGCCGCTGTGACGTCTGATCGACCAGGGCGTAGGCGAGGACGGAGCCGGGCCAGTCGGCCAGCCGCTCCACGAGCGCCTCGACGCCCGGCTCGCCGACATTGGCCACCAGCGTGGCGCGTGCCGGCGCCCGGCGAAGCCAGGCCTCGAGAGCGCGCCCGACCGCGGCCTCATCCGCGAAGACATCCGGGTGGTCCCACTCCGCGCTGGTCACGATCGCGACGTCGGGACGATACGGATCGAAGTTGCCGGCGTACTCGTCGGCCTCCACGACGAACGCCGCTCCCCTCCCCCAGCGGGCCGTGGCCGGTGGACCGCCGGTGAGGGCCGCCGGCAGCAAGGCGCCGACGAAGGCCGCCGGATCGAGGCCGGCCACGACGAGCACGTGGACCAGCCAGCCGGCCGTCGTGCTCTTGCCGTGTGTACCGGCGACACCGACCAGCGTGCGACCCACAGCGGCATCGGCGACGACCTGTTGCCAGGGCTCGACGGGAATCCCAATCGATCGCGCCGCGACGAGCTCGGCCTGATCCGGATCAATCGCGGTCAGGGCCTTGGTGACGGCCAGGCGATCCGGCGACGGCGGCGACGTCACGTGCGCGGCAGCGTGCTCCGGGGCGATCGCGATGCCGAGGGCCTCCAGGGCGGGCGTATACGGGGACGGCGCGCCCGGGTCGCAGGCCGTGACTCGGGCACCGGCACTCGCCGCCAGGAACGCCGCGGCGCTCGCGCCTGCTCCGGCCGCACCTACGACGTGGATCCGCTCGCCAGGGCTGATCGGCCGAGCATCGCGAGCACGCGCCAGACCGGCCCCAATTTGGCCGGCGGGGCTCGTCACGCCCGGTCCGCGGTCGCTTGCATCCGCTCGAGGACGAGCTCGAGGGCTGCCTGGGCGCTCGCGCGCTTGTTCTCCGCTCGCGACCCGGCCCACAGGTGACGCCTGACCTCGGTGCCGGCGGCATCTGCGACCGCGACATAGGTCAGCCCGACCGGTTTTGCCGGGCTGCCGCCATCGGGGCCGGCGATCCCGGTCACCGAGACGCCGGTCTCGGCGCCGGTCCGATCGCGCCCCCCGACCGCCATCGCCATTGCGGTCTGCGCAGACACGGCGCCGTGTGCACGCAAGACGTCGGCCGGCACGCCGACCATCGACTGCTTGGATTCGTCCGAGTAGGTCACGAAGCCGCCGAGGTAGTAGGCACTCGAACCCGGCGTCTCCGTGATCAGGTGACCGACGAGCCCCCCGGTGCACGACTCGACGGTGGCGATTCGCGTTCCGAGTGCGAGACAGCGCTCGCCGACGCGGGCCGCCAGCCTGACGAGCGGATCATCCGCCATGGCCCTACCGTCGCTGTGTCTTGACCGGCGGGTCCGGTGGCGCGAAGAGCCATGTCTCGGGTATACCCGCCCGCCCGAGCGCCCCGAGCGGCGTGCCGTTCAAGGTGAAATAGGTGTTCCCGGACGATCCGGACCTCACCTCGACCGACTGCTGCCCGGTGAAGGTCAGGGTCTTCCCACTCGAGATGACCGAGCCGGCCGCGCCGAGTCCGGGATCCAGCACATCATCGACCCAAACCTTGAGCCAGGCGCGACCGCCCTTGACCGTGACGACCAGGTTGACGCCCCTGTAGACGACCGTGACGTTGCGGGTCAGGGCGACCGTCTTTCCCTGCGGGCTGGCCGCGGTGACCGTGATCGACCAGCGTCCGGCAGTCAGCTCGAATGGGGTGCTGAACGTGCCGTCATCGGCGACCGGGACGGTGACCGGATCTGGCAGGGCCGGCGGGACGGGCGTCGCCGCACCGTCGGCCGGCGCCGGTCCGGACGACCCGACGTAGCCGGCGCTGACCACGACGGAGTCTGCGTTGGTCGCCCGACCGGCGACGGGAATCGCGCCGTTCTCGTACGAGGCTCCATCCGCCGGCTGATCAACCGTCAAGGTCGGGGCTTCGATGACCAGGAACGGGACCGTGATGAAGAGCCGGATCGTCTCCTCGGAGCGCTTCCCGGTATCGGGGTCCAGGGCGGTCACGTCGAACTGGTTGCGCCCGCGCCGCAGGTCCACGTCGGCCGACCAGCTGCCGTCAGGTCCCGCACTGATCTGGTACGGGTCGCGCCCGGGGGTGGCGATGGTGACGGTCCCGCCGGCGAGGGTCGCCCCGCGCAACGTGTAGCTTGTCGTCGACTCGTCGACGTCGATCACCGCCGACGACGGATCCGTTACGGAAATCGTCGGCGGCTTGGCGAAGCGCAGCACCTGGATCCCGAGGTAGGCCCCGAAAGCCAGCACGACCACGACAAGGAGAGCGACGACGACGACGCTCGGCGAGAAGGTCAGCCCCTGCCTGGGAGCCGCAATTGGTCGAGGGACGGTGATGACCGGCGCGACGTCCCGGGCGTCACCGCGCTCGCGCCGCCAGTGATCGAGGACCTCCTCCGGATCGAGCCCGAGGTAGAGCGCGTAGTTGCGCAGGAAGCCCTTGGTGTAGACGGCACCCGGGAGCTCCCTGTAGTCGCCGCGCTCCAGCGCGCCCAGGTATCGAGCCCGGATCTTCGTGTCGCGCTCGGCTCGATAGAGGTCGACGCCTTTGCGTTCGCGGGCCGCGTACAGCCGCTCAGGTAGGCTCGGTGCCGGATCGGCGGTCAGCCCGCGGCCGGCCTCCGAACGGTCTCCGGAGACCGCCCGCTTCAACTGCTCCCGGGTCGTCATCAGTCATCCCCATCGAGTCCATCGTCCGATCCGCCGGACGACGCCGGATCGTCGCGGCGAAGGACCTGTCGCGCGTTCGAGCCATCGAACGCCCCGATGTACCCGCGAGCCTCCAGCTGATCGATCATCCGGGCGGCTCGCGCATAGCCGACCTTGAGGCGACGCTGGAGGAGCGACGCGGAAGCGCGATCGTACTCCCGAATGACGTCGACGGCCTCGTGGAGCAGTCGATCGGCATCTTCATCGGCGAGGTCGTCGACGCTGGCCGTCCCCTCGTCCGCCGTGTCGATGATCGCCATGTCGTAGCGCGGGTCCTCGATCTGGGCCTTCCAGTGGTCGACGACGCGGGCGATCTCCGCGTCGGAGACGAACACGCCCTGGAGACGCATCGGGCGGGGCAGATCGGACGGCTGGTAGAGCATGTCGCCTCGGCCGATCAGGTCCTCGGCGCCGGGCGTGTCGAGGATCGTCCGCGAGTCGATCTGCGAGGCCATCGCGAAGGCGATCCGGCTCGGAAAGTTGGCCTTGATCAGGCCGGTCACGACGTTGACGCTGGGGCGCTGGGTGGCGAGGACCAGGTGGATGCCGGTGGCCCGAGCCTTCTGGGCCAGGCGGACGATCGGGTCCTCCACGTTCTTGCCCTCGCGCATCATCAGGTCGGCGAGCTCGTCGATGATGATCACGATGTGCGGCATTCGATCCTCGGGATCGACCCGCGTCTCGTTGAACCCGCGGATGTTGCGGGCCGTCGCCCCGGCTAGCCGCCGGTAGCGGGCCTCCATCTCGTTGACGGCCCATTTGAGCGCGGCCTTGGCCCGCTCCGGCTCCGTGATGACCGGCACGAGCAGATGCGGCAGGCCGTTGTAGGCGGCCAGCTCGACCCGCTTGAGGTCCATCAGGATCATCCGGACGTCGTCCGGGGTCGCCTCGCAGAGCAGGCTCGTGATCAGGGCGTTGACCATCACGCTCTTGCCAGACCCGGTCGCCCCGGCGATCAGCAGGTGCGGCATCTTGGCCAGATCGACCGCCTGGGCCTTGCCGGCCACGTCGCGCCCGAGGGCGAAGGTGAGGGTGGAGCCCGACGCCTTGAAGTCGACCTCCTCGAGGATCCGGCGGAGGGCCACGACGTTGAAGTCCTTGTTGGGGATCTCGATACCGACGGCGCTCTTGCCCGGGATCGGCGCCTCGATCCGCAGGGAGCGGGCGGCCAGGGCCATCGCCAGGTCGTCGGAGAGCCCCTCGATCCGGCTCACCTTGACGTCCGGCGCGGGCTGGACCTCGTATTGCGTCACCACCGGGCCGGCGTTGCGGCCAACGATCTTGGCCGGGATCCCGAAGCCGGCAAGCTTCTTGACGATGATCTCCTCGTTGCGTTCGTGGGCGGCCCGGTCGCCGCCGGCGCTGACCGGGAGGGCGATGTCATCGAGCGTCGCGACGGGCGGCAGGACGTATTCGATCCGCTCCCTGGTCGGTGGCGAATCGTTGCCATCGGTGACGTCGTCGGGATCGCGGAGCGGACGGAGCGGCCCGACCAGAGTGGCCGAGGAGGCCGCGGCGCGCGCCGGTGCAAACGTCGACGAGGTTGGACGCGCGCTGGGGATGGCGCTTGGGATGGCCGACTCGTCGCCGCCGTCGCCCCACACGCCTGTCTGGCCCGGGGACGGTCCCGCGGGCACGGCCTTTGCGCCGGCCCGAGCCCGACCGTTGGGGGCGAGGTCGGCGGCCGCGGCCGGCGTCTCCGTCGGTCCGCTGCCATTGGCTGGCGTCCGCCGAAGCGCTTCGGCGGCCGTCGAGCCGACCCAGCGGGCGGTGCCGACCGCCGGGTGGAGCAACTGGCGAAGCGGGATACCGAACCCGATGACGAGGCCCAGCGCTGCCAATCCGATAAGGACGACGAACGATCCCACGGCCGGGAATAGATCGTTCAGGGTCATCGCCAGGGCTCGACCGATCCGACCGCCGGAGACGCCCAGGACCTGGGCGGAGCCCACCAGCCCGGCATAGGTGATGGCCAAGCCGAGGATTGTGATGCCCCAGCCCGACCCGGCACGGCGCCCGGGGCCCCATTCCAGCCACCAGCCGGCGGCAAGCAGGAAGAACGGCAGCAGCCAGCGCATCGTCCCGAACCAGGGCGCGAAGACATCGGTCCACCAGCTTGTGAGGGCCCCTTGGCCGGGCAGGATGAGGGCGATCAGGGTCATCGCCCCCAGGACCAGCAGGATCAGGCCCAGGATGGACCGCACGACGTCCGGGGTGAGGCGGCTGGCGAGGAGATTCGACCGGCGCGGGCGTACCGTGCTCCGCATCGACGGCTTGCGCGTCGTGGCGCGGCGACGGGTGGCCACGCTACACCTCGACGACGACCGGGAAGACCATCGGTCGTCGCTTGGTCTGCTCGTATAGATAGCGCGAGACGCCGTCCTTGACCTGGGCCTTGAGCAGGGCGATCTCGCTGATGTGGTCGCCAGGCATGTCGATCGCGCTGATGACGCGTTCAACCGCCTCTTCCATGAGCGGGTCACGCTCGTTGAGGTGGACGAATCCACGGGTGATGATCTCGGGACGACCGATCACCGACCCGGTCTGCTTGTCCACGGTCACCACGATCATGAACATACCGTCGTTGGCCAGGGCGCGCCGATCACGAAGGACGATGTCGCCCACATCGCCGACCGACAGACCATCGACGTAGACGTAGCCGGCCGTGACTGGATTGGCACGTCGGGCGCTGCCGTCCGCGTAGAGCTCGATCGGCGTCCCGTTCTCGATGATGAAGACGTTCTCCGGCAGGACGCCGGTCTCGATCGCCAGTCGGCCGTGCTGGACCTGCATCCGGAACTCGCCGTGGATGGGGATGAAGTGCTTGGGCTTGGTCAGCCCGAGCATCAGCTTCAACTCCTCCTGGCTGGCGTGACCGGAGACGTGTGCGCGCTTGATCGTGTGGTAGTAGACGTTCGCCCCAGCCTTGAACAGGTTGTCGATCGTGCGCGAGACG
>CAYLSK010000110.1:0-9616 GCA_964385975.1 uncultured Anaerolineaceae bacterium
CGTCTACACCGGCGCGATCATCGACTACGACGCGGCCGGCGACGATGTCGTGTTCGCGTGTTTCGACTACCTGGCTCTGCTCTCGGTCAGCCGGACCGGCTATCGCATCCTGTACCCGACCAAGGCCATCGGCTCGGAGATCCTGAGCCCGGAGTGGACGCTCGCCAAGAACGCGACCTCGAGCCCGCTCGGCTTCGTGGCGACCGGCACGATCGAGGACCCGCTCGGCACTGACGGCACGACGGTCGTCAAGACCAACGCCCAGTTCGGCCTCCTGGACCAGATGCGCCTCCAGTTGTTCTACGACCTGTCTGAGATCGGGCGGGCGAACACGATCAACCACACGACGTTCGACATCGTTCCCTCGACCGCGCCGACGTTCCGCTTCCTCAAGAACAAGGGCAGCAACCTCAACCTCGGCCTGGTCCTCAACGGGAACGTGTCGGACTACCGCCACCTGCCGAACTGGACGAGCTACCGCAACGACCTCGCCACGATCGGCACGACGGTCGGTGGCGGCGCGACCGAGGTCGTGGTCAAGGACGACACCGCCGCAGCCGCCAAGGCGCGGCGGCAGGACGTGTTCACGATCAAGACGCTGCTCGGCATCTCGGGCGCGCTGACGACCGCCGACCAGCAGAAGGCAGCCTCCGACCGAATGCTCAAGTCCGCGCTGACGCTCCAGCCCACGCTCCAGCTCAAGATGCTCAGCGGCGGGATCGACTTCTTCGACGGCTGGGACATCTGCGACAAGGTCCTGGTCGAGCTCCGCAACGGCGTCGACTCGATGGCTGAGCGCTGGCGGATCGTCGGAGCTCATGCCACCGTCGACGAGAGCGGCGAGGCGCCGAGCCTCATTGTCAGTCCGGTGGCGGCGTGAGCGTCGACGAGACGATCCGTAGCCAGGCCGACTACCTCGACGCGCTCGCGGCCGCCATTCGCACGGTCAACGGTCGCCTCGACAGCCTGACCCGCACGGACCTCGAGGCGCGTCTCGGCGTCGGGGGGCCGGTCCATACCAGCCTCGGAGCGGTGCCGAGCGCCCTGTTCGGTCAATCGGGCCCGGCTCACAGCCTGGGCAACACCGCGCCGTTCATTGGGCAGACGAACGCCCTGCCGGACCCTGCCTGGGAGGGCCTCGACTCCAACGGCGTCACGACTGGCACCGGCGCCACGAGGGTTAGCAGCAAGTGGACGTGTCGTCACGTTCTCAACAGCGGCGTTCTTCCGACGATCCACAGGTTCAACGGGGGCTACTTCCGACGCGGGAGCAACCCATTCAACAGCGACCAAATCTCGGCCGACATCGGCGGCTTCGGCGCGAACGCCTGCGACCTCGACATGTTCCTCTATCCGACCGTCGGGTTCGATCCGGGTTCGTTCAGCATCGCGCCTCTGCCTTATCTGGTCGCTGCCGTTCGCGAAAGCTGGGCCGGCCCGGCCGGCGGCGATGCTGCCATCTCGCTCACCGTGCAAATCGTCCGCGTCGACACGGGAGCCGTGGTGGCCGAGTCGGACGCGCTCGATCCTGCGACCACGGCGATCGCGGAGATCCGCCAGCTTCTCGCGTCGACGACTCAAACGCCCGCCGCGTTCAGCAGCATCACCTGGCTATGGCGACTCCGTATCCACGTCGTCAAGCCGGCAACGTCGTCAACCACGGTCACGGTAACATTCGGCGAGCCGCAGCTCCACTTCGCCTACTCGCCCGACGCTCTGGCGTTCGCGCCGATCATCGCGGCCTGGGCCCCGAACAAGCTGTTCTCCGAGCGAGCCTCCTCCGGCGACATCGTCAACTCCCGCAAGCCACAGGACACAACTGACCTGTTCGCCGTTGGGTGGGATGGCCTCATCAAGTGGGGCCCGGGCGGCGCAGCGGCGCTGGACGCCCGCCTCCTTCGCTCGGCGGCCAAAGAGCTGACGATCGACGACAACGCCGGCGGCCCGGTCACGACGAAGCTCATCGGCCGCCGGGTCGCAGTCCCCAAGGCCACGCAGACCGTCGTCGCCGGGACCGCCATCGTGGCCGACTACGAGGTCGTGCAGATCAACTCCACGGGCGCCGTCACGATGACGGCGACGCCGACGATCGCCGACGGCATCGACGGGCAGATGCTCACTCTCCTCAACGTCGACTCCGCCGATACGATCACGCTCCAAGACCAGGGCACGCTCGCGAACAGCAACCTGCGCCTCATGGCCGCAGTCGTGGCGATCGGGCCGCGCGGCTCGATCCAGCTCATGTACTCGGCGACGATCGGCGACTGGGTCCAGAGCGGGAACCTCGTGGTGACGCTGTGACGCTCGCCTCTTGCGTCTGCCGGCCAGCGGACGGACACTGCTGACGTGGACACCTGCTCCTGCCTCTCGTGCCGAGCCCAGCGCACCGTGCGCCGCGTCGCCAAGCGGGTCGCCCTCGCGGCTGTGATCCTGACGCTCGCCGTCGGCGGGCTGAGCTACCTCGGTAGCCGGACGATCTTCCTGCCCGAGCGCGAGGTCTGGTTCAACCGCCTCCTGGCGCTCGCTGAAAAGGCGGACGCCGAGTTCGACAAGATCACCGAAGTCGCTCCTCAGCCAGAGAGCTGGCGTGAGGCGTGGGCGTTGGTCAAGGAGATCCTCTACCAGATCGAGGAGGAAGGCGCCTCCAATCAGATCATCCCCCCGACCGATTTGAGCTTCGCGGACTTTGGCCCGCAGGTGCGCTCTGCCGTGGCCGGGTTCTACTCGGAAGCCTCGGGGGCGATCGTCCTCAACGAGCGCTACCTGTACCCCGGCCTGTGGGGATCGTGGCTGAGCACCTTGGTCCACGAGCTGGTCCACGCCCAGGGCTACTTCGTCGGAGCGTCCTCGACGCTCGAGGCGCAGACCGAGATCACGGCGACCGAGGTCTTGGCGGCGCTCGCGAACCTCGGCTACCCGGGGGCCCGTGCGGAGCTGCTCGACGGCCTGCGGCGGGACGCCCTCAAGATGGCTTTCTACATCGCCCAGTTCGGTGGCGGGCCGCTTCACTCGACCTTCGATGCCACGCCTGTCGCGGGCGCTGCGGACCCGGTGATGCTGGCACGCCTCGCCGCCGCGAATGCGGCGGTCTTTACGCCGATCGAGCTGGCGCGGATGGACCATCGCACCCGATGGTGGATGGAGAGCGCCGCCGAGTACGTGGGCGTCCTGGCTCGCTACGTCGTCAAGACGACGACGATCGAGGTCGACACCGCCTGCTCCGAGAGCGAGACGGTCGGCGAGAACTTCCAGCGCTTCGAGCTGTACGAGTGGACCGGCAACAAGGGAGAGTCGCACTACTCCTGGACCAAGCAGGCGGTTCAGGTCGTTCTCCACATGGATGACCTGGCCTACGTCCTCAAAAACGAGCTGCACTACTGCTGACCACTTGCGTCTGCTGTGCAGCAGGGAGATACTGCCGCCATGACGTACTCCGCCACGTCCCCCGTGTTCGCCAGGAGCCGCGTCACGCCGCCCGCGTTCCGGGCCGCGCTCTGGCGGTGGAAGTCGCCCGCCGTGATCGAGGCGTCGGCGATCCATGACGTTCTGATCGGCGCGGGGATCGACCCGGCTGTGTTCCTCGGCCAGTTCGCCGCCGAGTCGAGCTACGGGACCAGCGGCTACGCCAAGACCACGCACAGCCCCGGCAACATCATCATCAGTCGCCCCGCGATCCCGCACTGGACGCGCGCCTTCGGCGGGCGTCCGTGGAAGGCGCCAAACGGGCGGACCTACGCCGCGTTCCTGACCTGGCGGGACGGGACGCGCGCCTACGCCGCCCTCATGGGGACGTACAAGCTCCGCGGCTGGTCTAAGACCATCGCCACGATGGCCTCGCACTGGCTCGGCATGGCCGACGCGACGCACTCCGGCTACGTCAAGAACATCGTCGCCAACGCGAACCTCGTGCTCCTGACGGTTGACCCGCCGGTCGTCGCCCCGCCTGTCGCCCCGCCGATCCTCACCTCTGCACAGCTCCTCGACGCCATCGAGGCAGGCGTGGGTCAACTGTGGGGGGACGTGCTCGTGAAGGCTGCCCTTGCGCGGAACGTCGCGCTCCTTCGGGCTCGGCTGGGCTGATGGACCCCGTCATCGGCGCCGGCGCCGCTCTGCTCCTCGCCTTCGTGGCGCTCGAGTTCGGCCACGTGGCCGGGCTCAATGCGGGTCGCCGAGAGCGTAGCGAGGCGCCGACCGTGATCCGGGCCATCCCGCACACCTTCACGCCGCCGCCGACCGGCGCGGCCGTTCAACCCGCGATCGCCCTCACGCCGCCGCCGACCGGCGCGGCCGTTCAGCTTTCGTTCACGGGGGCGCCGCTGGCGCCCTATCAGCGCAGCCCAGGAGAAGCCTAATGAGAAGGTTCATCGTCGCGGCCGTCTTGGCGGCTGCCCTCATCGTCCCGACCGCGGCAAGCGCGATCGACCCGTCGCCTCCCGGCTCTCCGCAAGCGGCTGCTCTCGCGAGCCCCGATCAGCCCTACGTCGCCGCAGGCGAGTGCGTCCAGTTCACTCCGAACAGCGCCCGCGCGTGGTGGAGCGCGTGGTTCGCTGCGCCCTACGACCTCTCAGCCATCGAGCCCTGCAAGCTGCCGGGCTCTCTTGTCCTGACGGCCGACCAGTACGTTGCGGCTGTCGCGATCAATAACGCCTTCGCCCGAACTCGCGCTGCTGCCGCGGCAGTTATCCCGGCCCCACCCGTTGAACGATGGGCGAAGTCCTTGGCGATCCTCCGGGCCAAGATCGCCGCCCTGTCGTTTGATCCGGTCCTCAATGCGTGGCGGATCGCGTACTACCAGAGCAAGATCGCCTACTACCTCGCCCGATGAACTCGAACGAGCCCCTCTGGCTGCCGCGAGGATCGGTTCGCGCCATCCTCGCGATCCTGCTGGTCGGCGTCCTCTGCGTCCTCGCGCTGAACGCTCAGATCGACGCTGCGGCGTTCCTCGGCATCGTGGCGGCCGTGGTGGCGTTCTACTTCGGCACCAAGGCCGTGCAGGGCAAGTGAGCCGACGATGGACAGCGTGCCCGTGGTCACAGAGCGCGAGATGCTCCTCGACCACGACGCCAAGATCGACAGCTTGCTCGCCTGGCGATCGGAGCTGCGCGGCGCGTTCACGTTCATGCGTCTCGCCTTCGGAGCTTCGATCCTGTCGGCGGGCATCTCGATCCTCGCGGTCGTCCAGATGATGAGCGGCCAGACCTGATGCCCGGCTTCCTCCGCCGCATCTTCCCGGCCGTCCAGGTGTCTCTCTGCTCGAACTGCTACGAGCTACTCCGGGAGCGCAGGCGCCGGCCCTGCCGGAGCTGTGGCTGCACGTCGCGCCTTGTCGGCATCGGTATCGCCGACGGCGTCCACACCGTCGATCGAGTCAGCCAGTGACGCGCCCGTCGCGTCTGCTGCGCAGCAGCTAAGGAGCGCCTCATGCACCTGCTTCGGCCCAAGCTCTGGACCCCGCGCATCGAGGTCGACGGGGCCGCGGATGGCGCCGTCGTCCGGGTCATGCGCGGGTCGCGCCTCTCCGATCGCGTCCGGCTGGGCCCGAACGAGGTCCACTTCGCGATCCTGCACCCCGACGGCTCGTACGAGGACTGCGGCATCAGTCCGAACCTGCTGACGACCGTCGGGCGCGACCTGCTCGCCGCGGCCCTCGGGAACTTGGCGGGCAAGGACGGCGCGCTGACGGCGTCCTCGGCCACGAGTGCCACGCCGTCAGGCGGCGGCATGACCGTCGACGCCTTCAAGGGCCACCGCATCTTCTGCCCGGAGGCGGCCATCACCACCGCTCCGGCCTACGGCAACATCGGCAGCAACTCCGCGACCGTGTTCACGATTGACCAGTGGTGGACGGCGGCCGACGGCGTCGCCAGCACCCCCGCTTCGACGAACGGCTACCACGTCCAGCCCTCGGCGTTGGCTCGGTTCATGGGCCTGACGACCGACGGCGCCGCCGCCTCCGCCGCCGATACCGTGCTCGCCACCGAGCTCACGACGAACGGCCTGGCTCGCGCCTTGGCGGCCTACGCCCACACCGCGGCCGCGGCGACGTTCACGCTGACCAAGACGTTCAGCGTCAGCGGCGGCCCGCAGACCGTCCACAAGGGCGGCCTGTTCACCGCGCTGAACACGACTGCCGCCGGGGTCCTGGTCTTTGAGACGGTCGCCAACGTCGATGCCATCGTGACCACGAGCGACTCGCTCACGGCCACCTGGACAGTGACGCTGAGCGGCTAGCATGAACTTCGAGGAATGACCGTCCTCGCGGGCGGGTGGTTAGATGACCTGGGCTAGTGTCGGTTGGGCACGCAGCGGAACGTCGAAGGTGTCCGGTACGACCGTCATCATCACGCTGTCCGCGACTAGCGCCGCGGCCGGTTCCGTCGTTCTCGTCGCGACGGCTTGGGACAACACCGACACGACTGACGTAAACCCGACCCGGCTCTCGGTCGCGGACGCCAAGGGCAATACCTACGCTCGCCTACGCGAGTTCGTCAACGGCCAGGCCGCGGCGGAGGCGGGCGCCCACATCGGGCTGTTCTATAGCATCCTGACCACGGCGCTCGCGAGCGGTGACACGATCACCGTCACGAGCGACACAGCCCGGGTCGCGAAGGCCGCAAGTGCTTGGAACTTCTCGTTTGGGGCTAACTCGACTGTCGCGGTCGATGCGGCGAGCGATCTTGCCAATGACGGCGTCGATCCCGGCTCGATGGCAAGCTCGGGCCTCCCGTCGGTCGAGCGTCTATACGTCCGGGGCACGGCCCTGGAGCGAGCCGTCGGAGGCACGTGGACCGTGACGACGGGGTTCACGGACATCACCGGGGACGGTACGAGCGGCGCTGGCGCCGCCTCCAACATGAGTATCAATGGCGAGTTCAAGATCGCCACTTCGACCGGCGAGACGAGCGATCCAACCGGGACGGCGGTTGACTGCGCCAGCATCTTCGTGGCGTTGCTAGAGGTCGCTTCCGGCCCCGCGGCGCAGATTGCCTACACCCCGCCCTATCCCCCGCTGCTCGCCCAGTGACCAGGAGTCGTCAATGAGTTCTCCGTACATCATCACGATGGCAAACCAGACGATCATCGCCGACAGCGAGATGATCACGCTTCGGGCAGCCACGGCGTTTTCCAGCCGTGCGTCGCTGCTCCAGCTCATCAGCATGTCGTGTGGTCAATCCGGGACCTCAACGAGTCAGGAGTTGGGCATCCGCTGGGGCCTCAAGGCGAGCGCCTTCGGGACGTTCACGAGCACGACTCCGGCACCAACGATCATTGGGGCCGTGGCCTCGGCCATTGCGGGCTCAACGAGCAACGCGGCCTCGTCATCGGGCACCGACGCGAGCGCGAACGGCGCCGGGACGCTGACGGTGCTCGACCAGAGAGGCTTCAACAACCTCAATGGGTGGGAGAAGATTTGGGTGCCCGAGGAACGCCCGATCGTCGGGCCAGACCTGACATTCGTTCTCGCCCTCGTGGGTACGCCGACGACGCTGACCGGCTGGAACGCGAGCCTCACGTTCATTGAACTGACGTAAGCGCATGGCCCGGGGCCTGTTTCGCCATCCGCCGCGGCCGCAGCAGTCCCTCCCCTCGATCGTCCCGCTCCCCGCGGCGCCGATCACCCTCGCCTTCGCTGACAGCCCGACGACCTCCGACAGTCTCGGGCGGGCGGTCACGGTCGGGCGCTCGCTCGCGGACAGCCCAGCGACATCCGATGCGCTGACCCGCGTCGGCACATTCCCCCGTAGTCTCGCCGACGCCGTGACTACCTCGGATGCCCTCAGCCGGGGCCTCGCGCTCGTCCGCTCGCTTGCGGACGCGGTCACGACCTCCGACGCCTGGACGCGCACGGTCGCGCTCGGCCGGTCGCTCGCCGATAGCGCGACGACCTCCGACACCCTGGCTCGCGTCGGGACCTTCCTGCGGTCGCTCCCCGACGCGGTCACGACCTCCGACGCTCTGGACTTCGTCAAGATCAAGGTCATGGCGTTCGCCGACGCCGTGACCACGAGCGACACGCTGGCCCGCGTCGGGACGTTCGTGCGATCGCTCCCTGACAGCGTCACCACGTCGGACGCGCTGACCCGCGCGGTGTCGCTGGGCCGGTCGTTCTCGGACTCCGTCACGACGAGCGACGCACTGACCAGGGTCGGGACGTTCCTGCGAACGAAGGCCGACAGCGTGACGAGCAGCGACACGCTCGCCAGGGGCCTCGCACTGGCCCGTGGCTGCGCCGACAGCGTCACGACCAGCGATACCCTCGCCCGGGCGCTCGCGCTGGTTCGCAGCCTAGCCGACACGGTCACGACGAGCTCGGCGCTCGATCTCGTCAAGGGCGGCGGCGCCAAGGTGCTCGACTTCGCCGACGCTGTCACGACCTCGGACGCCTGGACGCGCGCCGTATCGCTGGCCCGGTCGCTGGCCGACGCCGTGACGACCGCCACCGCGTTCGTTCTGAGCCACCTGCTGCCGAATGGCCGGCATGGGGGCTACTACCGCTTCCTCGAGGAGGAGAAGCACGAGGAGGAGATCGTCGCCAAGTCCCTCCACGCGGCCTTGATCGAGCGCTACGGCGACGCCGAGGGGCGAAAGATCTACGGCAGGATGCAGGCCGAGCAGAAGGGACCGTTCGCGCCGACCGGCAAGTACGCCCGGTCCAGCAACGACTCGCTCCGCGACTTCATCCGCAGGAAGGGCAACCGCTCACGCTGAGATGCGGCACTGCGCGAACACGACGACCATGTACCAAGCCCCGCCCCGGTAGTAGGCACCGACCCCGTAGTAGGCCCAGGTGCCGACGATCGCGGCCCAGTGAGCGGGGGAGCGCCGCCAGGCGGCCATGACCCAGCGAATGCCGGCCGGGCCGTCGACGCGGGTCCAGCCGAGGACTTCGCCCCACCACCCGCACGGGACCTCGACCAGCGGCCGGTGGTGGTTGCCCCACGGGCGGACGCCCATCACCGCCGCGTACTCCCGGGCTCGCTTCTCGGCGAGCCGGCTGAGTCCTACATCCAGACGGTAGTGCTCCTCCCCGCGAGCCAGCCGGATCCGGTAGGCGAGGTACGCCTCTGGCCCGCCAGCAGCCGCGGGCAGGGGCGCCAGCGCGAGGCAGAGCAGGGCCAGCAGGACGGCGCGTCTCACGCGCTGAACCTCACGGCCGGATACCCGGCTACGCTTAGGTAGTTTCTTGTGTCGTCCGGTACACACAGCTCAAGGAGGGGCCGCAGCTCCGCCCGGACAACCCACTCACTGATCCGGGCGTCCTCGACAGTGGCGCTCTTGAGCATGAGCGGCGGCACCGCGGCCTGAACCTCCGCCGGAGCCGAGCGCCAAGCCGGGCCCAGGTTACGGATCGCCTCCGCGACCGACACGAGGCCAGCGAGGCCCGGCCGCACGACGGTCATGGCCGACTTGATCTCACTCGACTGGCGCTGATAGTCGTCCTTCGACAGGTCGCCCCAGGCGTACAGATCGCGCAGGCGCTTGAGCCGCTCGTCGGCGTTGATCCGGCGATCGCGCTCGTCGACCTTGACCCGCTCGAGGCTGGTCCGGGCGATCTCGGTTCGCCAGTCGGCGGGCAGGTGGTAGCTGCCGATCCAGTCGGCGAACTGGCCCTCGG
>CAYLSK010000111.1:0-9477 GCA_964385975.1 uncultured Anaerolineaceae bacterium
GGCTTCTGGGTCTTGAGGTACCAGGCCACTTGGCAGGCCCGCTCGTACGGGCCCGCCAGCCAGTCGAGGAAGGCATGCGCCTCGTCATGCCTGCTCGAGGCGGCCACGACCACGCCGGCGTAGCTGGCCGGCACGTTGGCCGTATCTGGGATCGTGACTGTGGCGACGGCCTTTGACGCCCTGGCGTCGGTGACATAGACGATCGCGGCGTCACCCTCGCCGAGCTCGATCTTGGCCACAACGGCCTTCACGTTCTGCTCGCGGGAGACGATGTTGGCGGCGTAGGCTCGGGCGTAGTCGGCCGGGTAGCCGGCGAGGATGCCGAGCCTGGCGATCGCCTGGTCGGCATACCTCTCGATCGGCACGTCGTCGCCGGCCGCCACAACCTTGACCCCCGGCCTGGCCAGATCGGCCGGGCTATCGATTCCGGCCGGGTTGTCAGCCGGGACGATGACTGTCAGGGCGTTGCCAGCGAAATTGATCGCGGGGCCGTCGGTGAGGCCGGCATCCACGAGCGTCTGGGGGTTCTTTTGATCGGCTGACAGGAAGAGATCGGCCGGGGCGCCCTGCTCGATCTGGGTCCGCAGGGTTGACGATGAATCGGTGGCGATCGTGAGGGTCGTGCCCGGGACGGCCGCTTGGTAGGCGGGCGCCAGCGCCTCCAGTGCGCCCTTGAGCGAAGCGGCTCCGAAGACGGTCAGCTCGACCGGTTCGCCGCCAGCCGAAGCGGGCGTCGAGCAGGCTGACATGCTGCTGACGATCGCCAACAGGCCGAGGGTCCAACCAAGCGTCATCCCCTCGATTCCCGCGATGACGGGATCTCAACGATGACGTTGGTCGCCTTGACCACGCCGATCGCCTCATCGCCGATGGCGAGTCCAAGCTCGTCGACCGCCTCGGCTGTCATCATGCTGACGATCCGGTGCGGCCCGGCGAGGATCTCCACGATCGCCGCCACCCCGTCCTTCTCGATCCTCGTCACGATGCCTGGGAATCGGTTGCGTGCCGATCCCGCGACGATCGGTCGTTCCGTGGTCGACCGGCGGCGCTCGGCCAGCAGGCGTGCGACCTCTGCCATCGGCACCAGCCGCTGGCCGCCGCCCGAGCGCTCGACTCGCAGCCGGCCTTCAACCTCCCAGCGGCGAACCGTATCGACCGTCACGCCGAGCATCTCGGCGGCCTGGCCGACCCGCAGTCGACCTCGAGTCGCTGGTCGCTCCTTCGCTGTCATCTCTATGTTCTGTGCCTCAGTTGGAGAAGAATAGTTCAGTATTTGTGGCACTATATCGCGCTATGGCGGAGATTGGAATGGAGGACGGAGGCGGAATGGTAGCCTCCGGATCGTGGCGTCCCCCCTTCGATCGGAGATCGCGCTCGGCCTGCGCGCCAACGCCGGCCAGTTCGCGCTGCTCGTCGGGGTCAACGCGCTGGTCGGGGGCATGGTCGGGCAGGAGCGAGCCGTGGTGCCCCTGCTGGCCAAGGAGACGTTTGGCCTCGCCAGCACGTCCAGTGCGCTGATCTTCCTGGTTGCCTTCGGGGCGGCCAAGGCGATCACGAATCTGGGCGCTGGCGCACTCGCCGACCGAATCGGACGAAAGCCCGTCCTGGTCGCCGGCTGGCTGATCGGCCTGCCGGTGCCACTCCTGCTGATCGTGGCGCCCGACTGGAGCTGGGTCGTGGCAGCGAACGTGCTGCTCGGCATCAACCAGGGCCTCACCTGGTCCACCACCGTCCTGATGAAGGTCGACCTCGTCGGTCCGCGCCGCCGCGGCCTTGCGTTGGGCCTGAACGAGGCATCCGGGTACGTCGCGGTCGCCGTCGCAGCCTTTGTGACCGGCCTTGTCGCGCAGCAGGCGGGCCTTCGACCGGCACCGTTCTTCATCGGGGTCGTGATCGCTGGACTCGGTTTGGGGGCGTCCGTCCTGTTCGTCCGCGAGACGCGAGGACACGTGCGCCTGGAGACCGGCGTGGACCCGACCGCCACAGCCCGGCGAGCCTGGCGCCGACTTGCGTGGCGGACGAGCATCGGGGAGCCATCACTCTCGGCCGCCTCGCAGGCCGGACTGATCAACAACCTCAACGACGGCCTGGCGTGGGGATTGCTCCCGATCGTCCAGGCCTCCGCCGGCCTGGCGATCGGCGAGATCGGGCTGCTCGCCGCAGCTTATCCGGCAACCTGGGGCCTCGCCCAGATCGCGACCGGGGCGCTCTCCGATCGGATAGGACGGAAGCGGCTCATCGTGGGCGGCATGGTCGTGCAGGCGGCGGCGATCGCGTCGATCGCGATCTGGGCTGGATTCGCGCCTTGGCTCGTCGCCGCGGTAGCCCTCGGGCTCGGCACGGCGATGGTCTACCCGACGCTGATCGCTGTGATCGCTGACGTCGCCGAGCCGCGCGACCGGGGCGCGACCGTCGGCATCTACCGGTTCTGGCGCGACCTCGGGTTCGCTTTGGGCGCCATCCTCGTCGGGGTGCTTGCTGATCGATTCGGAGCCACGGCCGCGATCCTCGTCGTCGCGGCGCTCACGGCGGGCTCAGGCGTCATCGTCGCGTTCCGAATGCGGGAGACGCGTCCGGCTCGTCCCGACATCGATCTTTAGGCGGCGGCGCCGCCGAGCTCGAATCGAGCAAGCGCGGTCTCGGTCAACTCGCGTCCGATCGCCAGCGAAGCGGTCGCCGCGGGAGATGGCGCGTTGCGAACGTGCAGGACGTGGCGCGATCCACCAAGCCGGAAGTCGTCGACCAGCGTCCCGTCCGGATCGAGTGCCTGGGCGCGCACCCCTGACGGACCGAAGACGAGCTGATCGCCCCGTAGCTCGGGGATGAGCTTGCGTAGCTCGACGAGGAACGCGCCCTTCGACAGGTCCCGCCACATCTCGGCCGCTCCGGTCCGCCAGAACCGGGTGGCCAGGCGCAGGAACCCGCGGTCGGTCAGGACCCCGGCCAGATCGCGCGGGCTGATCTGGCGACGTTGGTAGCCCTCCCGAGCGAACGCGAGGACCGCGTTGGGCCCAGCCCACACGTCGCCATCGATGCGTCGGGTGAAATGCACGCCCAGGAACGGAAAGCGCGGATCTGGCACCGGGTAGATGAGCCCGGTTACCAGGCGGCGGGCATCGGGCGTGAACGTGTAATAGTCGCCTCGGAACGGCACGATCCGCTCCCTGCCCGGATCCCCGGTCATCGCCGCCACTCGGTCAGCGTGGAGCCCGGCACAGGCGATGACGTCGCGACACAGGAAGTCGCCCTGGGTGGTGGCGATGACCTGGTCGCCGCCGCGTTCGGTGATCGCCGTGACCGCCCGACCGGTGTAGATCCGGCCGCCACGGGCGCGGACCTCCTCGGCGATCGCGAGGGCGACCCGCCGGAAGTCGATGATCCCGCTGGTCGGGCTCCACAGCGCCCTGATGCCGGCAACGTGCGGTTCGATCTCACGAAGACGCTCCGGACCGATCGTCTCCAGCCCTGGAACGCCGTTGGCCTCGGCCCGCTCGCGCAACGCCTCGAACCGGGCGAGCTCCGACTCGTCGCGTGCGACTACGAGCTTGCCGCAGGTCTCGAACGGGATGCCGTGTTCGGTCGCGAACGCCTCGACCGCCGCCTTGCCCTCTCGACAGAGGCGCGCCTTGAGCGATCCCGGCGTGTAGTAGAGACCGGCGTGGAGCACGCCACTGTTGTGGCCGGACTGGTGGCTCGCGAGCTCTGGCTCCTTCTCGAGCACCGCGAGACGAAGCCCAGGCCGACGTTCCAGCAACCGATAGGCGGTCGCCAGGCCAACGATCCCGCCGCCGATGATGGCGAGATCGACGCGTTCGTCGGTCATGCCGGCTGGCGCCTCGGCTTCGCAGTCCTGGGTGTCTTCGGTGGCAGGCTCCGCCCGAATTCGATGGCGCGCTCGACCCAGGCCCGGACGGTGGAGTCGTCGGCGATGACGCCGCCGGGCAGGATCACATAGCCGGCCATCGGACGCCCCGGCATCGGCTCGAACGGGCCGGCCGCTTCGTGGTCGAGCAGCTCCTGGCGATCGGGCTCGGCCAGGCGCACGAACCAGGACGATTCGTGGAGTCCAGTGACCATGTTGCCGCCGACGAACAGGCACGGATAGCCGAACATCTGGCGGCGCTCCGCCCCTGGCAGCTCAGCCGTGACCGAGTTGAATCGTTCGACCAGCTCGGGCGGCGATTTGGCGAAGCCAGGCATCGGGCAACCTCCTGCGCGAACGGTACTCCGACACCGTCCTCGCATACCCCGGCCATGCGCGGCTCACTCCTCGGCCAGGTTCGGGGCGAGCCAGCGGGCCATGACCTCGAGCGGCATGCCCTTGCGCTGGGCGTAGTCCGCAAGCTGGTCGTTGCCGATCCGACCGAGACCGAAATAGGCGGCGTCCGGATGCCAGAAGTAGTAGCCACTGACCGAGGCGGCCGGGAGCATCGCGAACGATTCGGTCAGGCGGATGCCGGCGCGCGCCTCAGCGTCGAGCAGCTCGAACAGCGCTCCCTTCTCGGTGTGGTCGGGGCAGGCCGGATAGCCCGGGGCGGGACGGATCCCCTGGTAGCGTTCGGCGATCAGGTCCTCGTTGGAGAGACCCTCCTCATCGGCATAGCCCCACAGCTCGCGCCGGACCTTCTCGTGGAGTCGTTCGGCGAAGGCCTCGGCCAGGCGGTCGGCCAGGGCGCGGGCCATGATGGCGGAATAGTCATCGTGGGCCGCCTCGAAGTCGGTCACGAGCACGTCGAGTCGGTGACCCGCGGTCACCGCGAACCCGCCGACGTAGTCGATGAGGCCGGTCTCGCGGGGCGCCGTGAAGTCGGCCAGGGCGAGATTGGGCCGGCCCGGCGGCTTGACCATCTGCTGGCGGAGCGTGTGGATGGTGCTGATCCGACCGCTCCGGGTCTCGTCCCCGTAGAGGTCGATGTCGTCGCCGACGCTGTTGGCCGGCCAGAAGCCCACGGCCGCCTTCGCCGTCAGCAGCCGCTCGCCGACGATTCGCTGGAGCAGCGCGAGCGCGTCCGCATGCAACGATCTTGCGGCCGAGCCAAGGACCGGGTCCGACAGGATCGCCGGATACAACCCGTTCAGCTCCCAGGTCGCGAAGAACGGCGTCCAGTCGATCCGTTCGACGAGCTCGTCGAGCGGCTGGTCGTCGATCGTCCGAACGCCCAGGAACGACGGGCGGGGCGGGGTCACCGCCGCCGAGTCGATGGCGAGGCGGTGACGTCGCGCCTCGGCGATCGGATGTCGGGCGATCTTCTCCTGGCGGGCACCGCGATCCCGGCGCACGGTCTCGTATTCCTCCCGAATGCCGGCGGCGAAGGCGTCCCGGCGCTCGCGGTCCATGAGCGCGGCCGCCACACCGACGGCGCGAGAGGCGTCGGCCACGTGGATCACGGGTCCGTGGTACTGCGGCTCGATCTTCACCGCGGTGTGCGTCCGGGACGTCGTCGCCCCACCGATGAGCAGCGGCAGCTCGAACCCCTGGCGTTCCATCTCGCCGGCGAGGTGGCGCATCTCCTCCAGCGACGGCGTGATCAGCCCGGACAGCCCGATGATGTCCGCCCCGCTCTCGCGAGCGGTCTCGAGGATCCGCCCGGCCGGGACCATCACGCCGAGATCGATGATGTCGTAGTTGTTGCAGGCGAGAACGACGCCCACGATGTTCTTGCCGATGTCGTGGACGTCGCCCTTGACCGTGGCCATCACGATCCGGCCGTTCGAGCGGGACGCGCCCGGCTCCCGCTGGGCCTCGATGAACGGCACGAGGTGGGCGACCGCCTTCTTCATGACCCGGGCGCTCTTGACCACCTGGGGCAGGAACATCTTCCCGGAACCGAACAGGTCGCCGACGACGTTCATGCCATCCATCAGCGGTCCTTCGATCACCTCGATCGGGCGGCGCGCGGCCTGGCGCGCTTCTTCGGTGTCCTCGACGATGAATGCGTCGATCCCCTCGACCAGGGCGTGGGTCAGCCGTTCGCCGACCGGGAGCGACCGCCAGGCGTGCGCGTCGCCGCCCGGCCCGACCGCATTGGCCCGCTCGCCCGAATATCGATCGGCGACGGCGAGCAACCGCTCGGTGGCATCGGGTCGCCGATCCAGCACGACGTCCTCGACGAGCTCGCGCAGCGCGGGTTCGATGTCGTCGTAGATCGCCAGGGCGCCGGCGTTCACGATCCCCATGTCCATCCCGGCCTGGATGGCGTGGTACAGGAAGACCGAATGGATCGCTTCGCGGATCGGGTCGTTGCCGCGGAAGGCGAACGAGACATTGGAGACGCCACCCGAGATGAGCGCGCCGGGCAGGTTGGCCTTGATCCGTCGGGTCGCCTCGATGTAGGCGACCGCGTAGCCGGAGTGCTCCTCGATCCCGGTCCCGATGGCGAAGATGTTCGGGTCGAGGATGACGTCCTCTGGCTCGAATCCGGCCTGCTCGGTCAGCAGCCGGTAGGCGCGGGTGGCGACCGCGACCTTGCGCTCGGCGGTGTCGGCCTGGCCCTGCTCGTCGAAGCCCATCACCACGACCGCCGCCCCATAGCGCCGACAGAGCCGAGCATGTTCCAGGAACGGCTCCTCGCCTTCCTTGAGCGAGATCGAATTGACGACCGACTTGCCCTGCACGCACTTGAGGCCGGCCTCGATCACCTCCCAGCGCGACGAATCGAGCATGACCGGCACGGCGCTGATGTCCGGCTCGGCGGCGATCAGGCGCATGAACCGGGTCATCGCGCCGACCGAATCGAGCATCGCCTCGTCCATGTTCACGTCGATCAGCTGGGCGCCCGCTTCGACCTGCTGCCGAGCCACCTCGACCGCCGCGTCGTAGCGGTCGTCGAGAATCAGCTTTGCGAACCTGCGCGAGCCGGTGACGTTGGTCCGCTCGCCGACGTTGACGAAGACGCCTCCCGGCTGCGGAATGGCGAGTACCTGGAGGCCCGACAGCCTGGTCTTGCGCTCGACCACCGGGGCGACCCGCGGCGTGACGCCGGCCACCGCGGCGGCAATGGCCTTGACGTGGGCCGGGGTGGTGCCACAGCAGCCGCCCGCGATGTTGATGATCCCGTCGCGAGCGAACGTGCCGAGCAGCCCGGCCGTGATCTCGGGCGACTCGTCGTAGCCGCCGAACTCGTTGGGCAGGCCGGCGTTCGGGTAGGCGATGATCGGGAGCTCAGTGATTCGCGCCAGGTCCGCGATGTGGCCACGGAGTTGCCGGGCGCCCAGCGCGCAATTGAGCCCGACGGCCAGCGGTCGTGCGTGCGCGATGGAGGTGTAGAAGGCCTCGACGGTTTGACCGGTGAGGGTCCGTCCGGACGCGTCGGTGATCGTTCCGGAAATGATCAATGGGATGCGGTCCCCGGTGGCGTCGAACGCCGCCTCGACCCCGAAGATCGCAGCCTTGGCGTTCAGGGTGTCGAAGATCGTCTCGATGACGAGCAGGTCCGCGCCGCCCTCGATCAGGCCCTGGGCCGATTCGGCGTAGGCCTCGGCCAGCTCGTCGAAGGTCACGTTGCGGGCGCCCGGGTCGGAGACGTCCGGCGAGATCGAGGCGGTGCGATTCGTCGGGCCGAGCGCGCCCATCACGTAGCGCGGGCGCTGCGGGTCGGCGGCCTCGGCCACGTCGGCTGCGGCGCGGGCGAGCCGGGCGCCCTCGCGATTGATCTCGGCGACGACGGATTCGAGGCCGTAGTCCGCCTGGGCGATGCGGGTCGCCGTGAAGGTGTTCGTCTCGATGATGTCGGCGCCGGCATCCAGGTACGCGCCATGGATCGCGGTCACGATGTCGGGCCGGGTCAGGCAGATCAGGTCGGTGTCGCCGCGCAGGTCCCGCGGGTGGTCGCGAAAGCGCTCGCCCCGGAAGTCCGCCTCGGTCAGGGTGTACGCCTGCACGAGCGTCCCCATCCCGCCGTCCAGCACGAGGATGCGCTCCCGCAGCAGCGCGTCGAGGCGGGCAAGCCGGGTCGACCGGGTGAACTGCGTCGAGGCGGCTGCGGGCGAAGGGGCGGCGGGCAAGAGAGTCGGCGTCATGGCTCCGAACCGGCGGATGCCGAGTGTAGCGGGCTGCCTAGGACTCCTCGATCCGGCGCAATGACAGCCGCGGCCCGTAGCGGGGCGTCCGGATCCCGCTGAGCTCGAGCAGTCGGATGACCCGAGCCCGCTGGCCCCGATACGGCTCCAGCAGCTCGAGCATGCGGGCATCGTCACCGCGCGGCTCGCCAGCCAATGCGAAGGCCACCAGGTTGGGCAGGTGGAAGTCGCCGACGCTGACCGCATCCACGTCGCCCAGCGCCCGGGCCGCGACCTCGGCGGCGGTCCAGGGCCCAATGCCGGGCACGGCCGTGAGCCGGGCATAGGCGTCAGGGAGCGGCAGATCCACGATCGCTTCGAACCAGGCGGCCCGCGCCGCCACCCGTCGGATCAGCTCGGCGCGCCGGCGTTCCACCCCGAACGGGTGGTAGTCGTAGTAGGGGAGGCCGGCCAGGGTTGACGGAGCGGGGGGCAGGCGCAACCCCCACTCGGGCGGGCCCGGCGCCGGCTCACCATGGACCCGGACCAGTCCGGCAAACGCCCGTCGGGCCTCCTGGCCGACGACCTTCTGCTCGAGGATCGCCGGCACGAGCGCTTCGAGGACGGCGCCGCTGCGTGGGATCCGGACGCCCGGGTAGCGGTGAGCGAGCTGCGTGATCACCCGATGGCCGGAGATCAGCGGCGCGGGCTCCACGAGCAGGCCGAGCAGCGCCGGAATCTTGTCGAGCGCGCGCTCCGCACCCGGTCCCCAGGCCTCGGCGACGACCTCGTCGCCGGCCTGGGCCAGGGCGACCGACGCCGGCCCATCAGGCGTCCGGCCGGCTCGGAAGACCCGTCCCGCGCCGAACCGGAACGTGCGATCGGCAGGACCTCGGGCGAGCGGCGCGAGCGTCCGGCGGAGGTCAAGCGGGCCGGCCACGCGGTAGCGGCGAACGGGCATTGAAACTCCGAAATACGGCTTCCATGCTATGTTGGCCCAGACGTGCGACGCCCAAGGGTCGTCGCGAGCACGGCGCTCATCGCCCTGCTCGCCCTGGTCGCCGTCCCCGGTCCGGTGGGTTCGTGGGTCCCCAACCCCGATTCCCAGATGGATCCGAACCTCTTCAAACGGGTGGAGGTCGCGGCGCTTGTCCGCGGGACGGTGATGATGATTCAGCCCCTCGATCCGGGGGCCCGTTCAAGCGGGAACCTGGATCAAGGTTCGACCTTGTTCGAACCGGCCCTGCGAACCGAGCCGCTCCCGGCTCCGGTTCGACCCGCCCAGCCGGCACCTGCGGCGGGCTCGATCAGCCTGAACCCGTGGCGCTACGACAGCAACGTGTCGTGGTACGGCCCCGAGTTCTACGGCCATCGAACTGCCTGCGGCTATGCGATGACGACGGAGCTGCTCGGGGTGGCCCACCGCAGCCTGCCGTGCGGGACCCTGATCACGTTCCGAAATCCCGCCAACGGCCGGAC
>CAYLSK010000112.1:0-9461 GCA_964385975.1 uncultured Anaerolineaceae bacterium
CCATGCTGGGAAGGAATTCGCCGGCGCCGACGAGCGCCACGGGTCCGGGCACGGGGAGAGTCTACCCGGATGCTTGCTCGCACCCCTGCAGCGCTGCGACACTGCCCGGACGCAGAGGCAGGCCCACTTCCCCAGGATGGTCCGCCGCCCCCCGGAGTCATGCATGACCATCCGCCAGCGCTGGACCCTCGTCGCCACCGTCATCGGCTCGGGGGCCGTCTTCCTCGACGGAACCGTCGTCAACGTCGCCCTGCCTCGCATCGGGCGAGAGCTGCCCGCGACCATCGTCGCCGTCCTCGAGGGCCAGGCCTACGTCGTCAGCGGCTATCTCGCGGTCCTCGCCGCGCTGCTGATCCTGGCCGGCGCGCTCTCGGACCATTACGGTCGCAAGCGGGTCTACGCGATCGGGCTGGCCGGGTTCGCCGTCAGTTCCGCCCTGTGCGGCCTCTCCCCATCGCTCGAATGGCTGATCGTCTTCCGGCTGATCCAGGGTGCCGCCGGTGCGCTGCTCGTTCCAGGGGCCCTCTCGCTCATCACCCAGGCCTTTCAGGGCGCCGAGCGTGGCCGGGCGTTCGGTATCTGGGCGGCGTCCACCTCAGCTCTCACCTTCCTGGGTCCGATCGGCGGCGGGGTCATCGTGGATACGATCGGCTGGCGCTTCGCCTTCCTGATCAACGTCCCGCTCCTCGCGCTGGCACTCTGGGTGGCGATCCGGCATCTCGGTGAATCCCGTGATGTCGAGGCCGCCGGACGCTTCGATTGGCTGGGTGCCGGCGTTGCCGCGCTGGCCGTGGGGGGCCTGTCGTTCGGGCTCATCCGCGGCCAGGCACAGGCCTGGGCGGATGGGGCAGCCTGGATCGCGATCGCGATCGGGGCGATCGCCCTGGTCCTCTTCCCGATCCTCATGGCCAGGCGACCGAGCCCGCTCGTGCCCCTGGAACTCTTCCGGCAGCGTGCCTTTGCCACGATCAACCTGGCGACCTTCTTCGTCTACGGCGCCCTCTATGTGACGATCAGCTACACGGCCCTCGTTCTTCAGAACGTGCTTGGCTACACGGCGCTCGGGGCGGGCGCCGTCGGGGTCCCGACCGGGATCCTGCTGTCGCTGCTATCGACCCGCGTCGGAACGTTGTCCGGCCGCTTGGGCGCCCGCCGCTTCCTCGTTGCCGGGCCGGCGCTAATGGCGGTCGCGATGCTCTGGTATGCGCGTCTGCCATCGGATTCGGCACCGTGGAAGGCAGCCTTCGAGACACCGGCCAGCCTGATCCCGCCGCTGGATGTCTTGATCGACGTGGTCCCTGCGGTGCTGCTGTTCGGCGTCGGGATCTCGCTCGTCGTGGCGCCCCTGACGAGCACCCTGATGAGCTCCGTGCCGGGCCGGTTCTCCGGTCTGGGCTCGGCGATCAACAATTCCATCTCGAGGGTCGGCCAACCGCTCCTCGGCGCGATCATCTTCGTCGCCATCAGCGCCACCTTCTACACCAGCCTGGGATCGATCGTGCCGAACCTGAACACCTCCGACCCGGGTGTCCGCCGGGCCTTCCAGCCGCTCAACCCCCCGCACGCGGGCACGCTGCCGGATCAGCTGGCAGCGGCGACCCAAGCGTCCATCGATGCCTTCCACCTGGCGATGCTGGTGGCGGCGGTCCTGCTGGTGATCGGCGGCCTCGTGTCGTGGTTCGGGCTGCGCGACCAGCACACCACCGAGGCCGACTGATCGACCCGATGACGATCTCGCGAGATTGGGACGCTCGGACCTACGACCGAGTCGCCGATCCGCAGACCCGCTGGGGCCAAGCGGTGCTGGATCGGCTGCCGTTGACCGGCGACGAGCGGGTCCTCGACGCCGGCTGCGGCACGGGACGCGTCGCCGAGGTCCTGGCGGCGCGCCTGCCACGAGGACGCCTGGTCGCCCTGGATGCGTCACGGTCGATGATCGAGGCCGCGAGAGAGCGGCTGGCCGCGTTCGGCGACCGGATCGAGTACGTGGTGGCGGACCTCAGCCGACCTCTGCCCCTGACCGAGCCGGTCGACGCCATCCTCTCCACCGCGACCTTCCACTGGCTCGCCGATCACGAGGCGTTGTTTGCGAATCTCGCCGCGGTCGTCCGACCGGGCGGCTGGCTCGTCGCCCAGTGCGGGGGTGCTGGCAACATCGCCTCCGTCCAGCGGGTGCTGGCGACGCTCGGCGATGGCTGGCTCGGGCCGGTCCATTTCGCATCGCCGATGGAGACCGTGCGGCGCCTGGACGCGGCCGGTTTCGTCGACGTCGAGTGCTGGCTGTCGGACGAGCCAACTCGCTTCGAGCCGGGCGAGCCGTTCGAGACCTTCCTGCGGACGGTGATCCTGGGTGCTCACCTCGAGCGGCTGCCTGCAGGCGAGCGCGATGCGTTCGTCCGGGCCGTCGCCGAGCGCCTGCCGGAGCCACTCGTCGACTACGTCCGGCTCAATATCGTGGCTCGGCGCTCGAGCCGGCCGAGGCGCTGACGCGGCTCAGCGGTTCAGCCGCGGACGCGAAACGGCGCTCCGTGGCCCGGAATGACGATGTCCGCCGCAGCCAGGACTCGCACGCGGGCGCGCTCGATCGCCGCCTGGTCCGAGGCGAAGGGATCGAGCGCCGGCGTGCGATCGGCATGCCACCACAGATGGGTCATGACGTAGACACCATCGTCGGCCTCGACGACCAGCGACGCGTCCTCCTCGCTGTGACCGGGCGTGAGCCAGAGCTGACTGCGTGCGCTCAGGTGGTAGCCGTCGCCATCGTGATCGAGCCACAGATCATCGCGGTAGCGCGCCCAGAAGTCGACGATCTCGGCGTTCGGAAAGAGGGCGCAGTTGACCGTGTGATCGGGATGATGGTGGCTGAGGAAGATGTGCGTGACCGCCTCGGGCGCGACCCCGAGGGCCGCCAGCGGATCGAGGATCAGCGAGCGCCGGGCAACCATCCCGGGGTCGACGACGATCGCCGCATCGCCGTCCCGCACCAGGACGACCGTGGAGGCAGTGTGCTCGCCCGTGTAGCCGGCGTGGAGCAGGTGAACGCTGGTCATCGGCGGATCTTAGGTGACGGCGAGCTCGACGCCGGCGGCGTCGCGTCGGGCGGGATGCCGAGGTCCGCGCGGTCCAATCGTGCGATCCTCCGAGACCGACCCGACGCACTACCAGTGAGACCCCGATGACCGCCGACCGCCCCGCCGACCTCGTCCTGATCGGCGGGCGACTGGCCACCATGGATCCGGCCCGGAGCTGGGCCAGCGCGCTTGCCGTCCGTGACGGGCGCATCGTGGCGGTCGGCAGCAATGTGGCGATCCGACCGCGTATCGGACCTCACAGCCGGGTCATCGAACTGCGCGGCCGCACCGTGACCCCAGGCTTCGGGGATGCCCACGTCCATCCCGTCCACGCTGGACTGGACCGACTTCGAGTCGAGCTGCGCGGCTCGCGTGGGGTGGCTGCCTACGTTGCCATCGTGGCCGCCTACGCAGCCGATCATCCCGACGAGCGGTGGATCCACGGCGGCGGCTGGTCGATGGACGACTTCCCGGGCGGGGTGCCCAATCGATTGGACCTCGATCGGGTCGCGCCCGATCGGCCGGTCTTCCTGCGCAGCCGCGATGGCCACACCGCCTGGGTGAACAGCAAGGCCCTGGAGCTGGCCGCGATCACGCCGGAAACCGCCGACCCGGCAGATGGCCGGATCGACCGCGAACCGGGTGGCCAGCCGATCGGGGCGCTCCAGGAAGGCGCGATCGATCTCGTCGAGCGGCTCATCCCGGCGACGACGACGGACGAGCTGGTGGCCGCGCTCCGCCTGGCCCAGGCCGAGTTGCTTTCGCTCGGGATCACCAGCTGGCAGGATGCGATCGTCACCCCCGAGGTCGAAGAGCCGGCCTACCTGACCCTGGCTGGCCGGGACGAGCTGACGGCCCGGGTGGTGGGTGCGCTCTGGTGGGAGCGTTCGCGCGGCGCGGAGCAGATCGACGAGCTGATCGAGCGCCGAGCGCGGACAGCGGTCGGTCGCTACCAGCCCACGAGCGTGAAGATCATGCAGGACGGCGTCCTCGAGAACTTCACCGGCGCCGTGCTCGAGCCGTACCTCGGCCCGGACGGCCGACCGACCGAGAAGCGCGGCCTCAGCTTCGTGGACCCGGAACGGCTCAAGGGCTACGTCGCCAACCTGGATGCGCTGGGATTCCAGGCGCACTTCCACGCCATCGGCGAGCGCGCGGTGCGCGAAGCGCTTGACGCCGTGGCCGCGGCTCGAGCGGTGAACGGGATGAGCGACACGCGGCCGCACATCTCGCACATCCAGGTGATCCATCCCGACGACATTGGCCGGTTCCGGGAGCTCGCCGTGGTCGCCAACGCCCAGCCCTACTGGGCCTGCCACGAGGGCCAGATGGACCGGCTCACGATCCCGTTCCTCGGTCCTGAGCGCTCGACCTGGCAATACCCGTTCCATTCGCTGCGGGCGGCCGGGGCGACCCTCGCCATGGGCTCCGACTGGGGCGTCTCGACCGCCAACCCGCTGCTGGAAATGGAGACCGCGGTCAATCGGGTCGCGGACGTCTATCGCGGCGAGCGGCCACCATTCCTGCCGGACGAGCGGATCGACCTCGTCGATGCCCTCGCGGCGTTCACCGCCGGCAGCGCCTGGGTCAACCATCTCGAGCACGAGGTCGGTTCGCTCGAGGTTGGCAAGGCAGCGGATCTGGTCGTCCTCGATCGGGACCTGTTCGACAGAGCCTCCGGTGCGATCGGCGAGGCGCGCGTCGTCGGCACGTTCATCGACGGCGCCCCGGTCTTCGAGGACCCCGAGCTCGGAGGCTGACCGGTATCCGACTGACCACGCGTCGCCGACGCGGCATGGACGCATGACGATGCCAAATCGGCTTCGGATGTCGATGTCCGCCTGAGCTCTCCGAGGCGATGCTCTCCATGCGCCACCGAACCAATCGGGGCCGCGGAAAGGAGAGCACCAGTGAACGCTTACGCGTACTACATCGTGAACCACCACATCGACTACCTGCTCGAGCAGTCGGCGAAGCAGCAACGGATCGCGATGCTGTTCCCCCAACCCACCCTGCGAGCTCGGATCGCGTCGGCCACTGCGGGCCTCCGCCGCTTCTTCGCGAACCCGATCGAGCTAAGCGGACCCGTCCTGCCGAACCTCGAGAACTACCCGTACCGGGGCTGAGCTCCTTCCTCGGCTCCCGCTCCTCCCTCCCAGCGACGAAGACCTCCGCTCCCTCCGGCGGAGGTTTTCGTATGCCCACAGGATCAGGTGTGATTCACACGGAACGTTGTTGAGGGCCCGCCGGGGTCGCCTGATTTTCCGCATATCGTCTCCCCCGGACTGGTACGAATCGAATCCCGCCTCGCGGTGCGAGATCGAGGTTCAGGCCGAGCCTGGATGTGGCGCGATCACCCGCTCCGCGGGCTCGAACTCCTCCGTACCAGTCCCTGGGCGCGGTTTTGCGGGACACGGGCCGCGCCAGACATCGTCAACCCGTCCGGGAAGGACCGCTATGCGAGATCCGCCGGCGTATCGATGTCGCGGAGGGTCCGGCCGTCCGGATCGAGCATGCGCCATGTCGATTCCTCGATGACGGCCGTGGCGAGCGTCTCGATCAGCGCCCCGAGCCGGCGCTCGCCGGCGGCGACGAGTTGCTCGGCGGCGGATCTGGCCAACACAGTTCGCAGCGCGGCTGGTAGCGGCTGGCGCTCCCCTCTGCTCTCGAGAACGACGGCCTCCACCGCCGGATCGTCGAGACGATCGATCAACGCCCCGAGGACCGACGGGACCATCGTCGGCATGTCACCACCGACCACCAGGGCGACCGGCTGGGTTGCCCTGCGCAGGCCGGTCACGAGCCCAACGAGTGGCCCTTCGAACGAGGAGGGATCGCGGACCAGGATGATGCCATCCGGCACGTTCCGTGGTTCATCCGGCGCTGCGACCGCGATCGTCTCCCCGGCCAATGGGCCGACGGCTGCGATCGCGTGCTCCAGGAGCGTCCGGCCACCGAACGGCTCGGTGAGCTTGTCGCGTCCGAAGCGCCTTGAACGCCCACCGGCCAGGACGATCGCGCTGACCCCAGGCACCATCATCTGCCGATCTCAGCAGCGGTGGCCGCGCGCGGGCCCGGAACGTGGCCGGCGTCGGTCCTCCGAAGGATCCCTCGTCGATCGAGATCCTCGAGGATCGCCATGACGTAGCGCCGGCTCGTCGCGGTTGCGTCGCGCAGGGCGGCGGGGATGAGCGGGCGAGCTGCAGCCAGTGCCAGCGCACGAAGCGCCAGCTCCCGATAGGTCGGCGTCGCATAGGCGAGATCTGGTTCCAGGAGCACGATCCGGCCGGCGCGTTCCAGCTCGCGGATACCTGCTGAGGCGCAGCCAGCCACGCGAGCGGCGACAGCCAGCGACGGCGGTGCGGCAACCGCCAGGGCACCTTCCAGGCGATCCATGGCCGCGGCGAGCTCGGGACCGACCCCACCGCTGGGCTTCGACCCGGGCAGCCGAACCGAGCCACCGTCGCGGACGAGTCGCCCCGCCTCGACCAGCCGTTCCACGGCGTCGGTGGCCGCCCGAAGGACCGCGGCCCTGTCGAGCGCGACCCGTCGACGCAGGGACCGCGCCGCAATCGTTCGGAGCCGCGGGAGGGTCTGACCGTCCGAAGCTGCCGTCTTGTCGTCGGAGGCCGTGAACGCAGACAGGACGTCGGCATCGAGGCGCTCCGCGATATCGCTGGCGAGGTCGACGCCGCCGTTCACCCCGACGATCGCACCGTGTAGGTCGCGTCGCGCCGCGGCGGCTCCGGTATGGTCAGCGTCGTGGATCGCCCTCGCCAGGTCAATGACCCGTGCGGCCGTCTGACGGCGGCGCGAGATGCCCCGAGGCGGCGCAATGTCGAGCACGAACCCGCCCACGATCCGGTCGTTGCCGCCCGCCTGCCGCAGGACGAATCGATCGCCCGGTGCAACTGCGATGGCAGCGCCCAGCCGAAGGATCGCGGCCACCGAACCATCGGCAATGTCGATCGCGTCCCGACCGCTGCGACCCACCGCGCCGTCGACCGACGCCGTGCCCAGGTGGACTCGAGCTCGCGTCCGGTCCGGCAGCGCGCGGCCGAGACAGACCAGGAGGCGGTCGCTCGAGCCGATCGCCGGATCGTCGGTCAGGACGAGGCCGCGGTGGAGCTCGCTCGACTCGACGCCGCTCAGGTTGATGGCGACCCGTCCGCGTTCGGCTGACTTGACCGCGCTACCGTGGACCTGGAGCTCGCGCGCCCGGACGGAACGTTCACCAGGAACGGCACGAAGGGTCGTCCCGCGCGTCAGCGACCCGCCTCGAAGCGTGCCGGTCACGACCGCCCCGCGACCCTTGACCGAGAAGCTGCGATCGATCGCGAGGCGCGACGTGCCCGCCGACGTGGCTGCGACCGGCCGAGCAAGGACACGATCCCGCAGCTCGACCAATGCCGCGCGAAGCTCGACCAGCCCCGAACCGTCGACGGATGAGACCACCAGGACGGGCGCTCCGCGCAGCGAGGTCGTTGCGAGCAGCCCACGGACGGCATCCGCAACCTCGTCCGCACGCGCCTCCCCCGCCAGATCGACCTTCGTGACGACCGCCACACCGAGCTCGATGGCGAGCGCGTCGAGGAGCTCCAGGTGTTCGAGCGTCTGGGCGCGCGGCCCGTCGTCGGCGGCCACAACGAGCATCGCGGCGTCGATCTCGCCGGCACCCACCAGCATGTTTCCAACCAGCCGGTCGTGCCCCGGCACGTCCACAAAATCGAGCTCGCTGCCGTCGGGGAGGGCCAGGTGGGCATAGCCAACGTCGATGGTCATCCCGCGCCGACGTTCCTCGGGGAGGCGGTCCGCATCGATGCCGGTCAAGGCACGAAGAAGCGTGGTCTTGCCGTGGTCGATATGGCCCGCGGTCCCGATGACGACCGTCACGCTGGCGCCTCGAGGGCGACGGCGACCGCGGACGCGAGCCGGGCATCCTCGCCGGGATCGACGGTTCGCAAGTCCAGGATCACCCGCCCGTCTGCAATCCGCCCGATCACCGATGGGCTGCCGCGGCGGAGGGCGGCGAGCGTTCGCGCGGCCGAGCGCGAAGCGATGGCGATCCCGAACGATGGGAGGGTCTGCCCAGGGAGCGATCCACCGCCCACAGTCGATTCGACGGCGACGACCTCCGCGGCGCCTGGTCCACCGATCGCCGCCGCCACCGACGCCGCACGATCCCGGATCGCGGCAACTGGGGACGCGATCATCGTCCAGACCGGGATCGTCTCCACGGCGCGGCCGGCCCGGTACAGGCCAAGCGTCGCAGCCACGCCGGCGAGGGTCGCCTTGTCCGGTCGCGTCGCCCGCGCCAGCGGATCGCGGCGCATCCGGGCGATCAAATCCGCTCGACCCACGACGAGACCGGCCTGCGGCCCGCCGACCAGCTTGTCGCCGCTGAACGTCACGACGTCGGCGCCTGCCGCGAGCCGCTCGGCGGGCGTTGGCTCGTGGTCGAGCCCGAACGCCTCGGTCGCGAGCAACGCGCCGGAGCCCAGGTCGTCCACGACGATGGCGCCGTGTCGGTGGGCGAGGTCGGCCAGGCCCAGCGGATCCGGCGATTCGGTGAAGCCGGCCATCGTGAAGTTGGACGGGTGCACGCGCAGCACCACGAGCGCCCGACCCTCGACCAGTGGCGCCTCGAAGTCCGCGATGCGGGTGCGATTCGTCGTGCCGACCTCGATCAGCCTGGCGCCGGCGCGCCGAATGATCTCGGGGATCCGCACCCCACCGCCGATCTCCACGAGCTCGCCGCGCGAGACGAGGACGCCGCCCCCGCGTCCAGCGAGCCCGACCGCCAGGGCCAGGGCGGCCGCGTTGTTGTTCGTGACGAGAGCGTCTTCGGCACCGGTCAGTGCGATCAGGTGCTCCTCGGCGACCCGGAAGCGGGCACCTCGCCGGCCGGAGTCGCGGTCCAGCTCGAGGAGGAGATAGCCGCGGGCCGCCTCGGCCGCTGCCCGGATCGCGGCGGCCGGCCAGGGCGCCCGGCCGAGGTTGGTGTGGACGATGACTCCAGTAGCGTTGATGACCGCGACGGGTCCGGCACTCTCGATCGCCTCGAATTCGTCGAGCCGCCGGGCCGCGTCGTCGGCGAGCTCGTCGATCGCGCGGGCTGGCTCCCCCGCCGTGAGCCGGCTCCGCTCCTGGGCAACGACCTCCCGCGCGACACCGAGGAGCGCTCCCGGTTCGCGCGGGGCGACGGCCCCCCGACGGACCACCGCGAGGATGGCCTCAACGCTCGGCGGATGAGGACGCTCGGTGGACATCGAACCTCCGTGGCGGGAGCGCATGGGAGTCGAACCCATCGCGCCGCGCCGAGCGCCGCGCCACTGGTTTTGAAGACCAGGGGACCCACCGGGACCCGACCGCTCCCAGAGCGATGGTAGC